>NZ_JBEXEV010000019.1:0-117924 GCF_040606435.1 Micromonospora sp. NPDC005413 | reverse complement strand
GCCGGATCGGGACGCTTCACGCTTCTTGGTGTCGGTCGCGCGCTTCTGGCTGTCCGACATCTCGGCCCAGGCCCGCTTGGGCAGGTAACGACTCGACTTGACAACGATCTGCCCTAGATCGACGCGAGGTGTGGGGGTTCCCGGCTTCTTGGGCGGCCTGGTTTTAGGGCGGCTGACGCTGCCGTGGTGGGGTTGGGCGCGGCGGGTTGGGTGTTAGCGGGCCGCGGGGGTGAGGTCGGGCTCGGTGGGCGTCGGCAGTGCGAGGGCGTCGGCCCTGCGGCGGCGGCGCAGCTCGATCGGAAGCACCACCAGGGTGACCAGTGCACCGAGCGCGCCGGTCACCACGAAGCCCCAGAGCGGCGCGCTGGCGTCGATCACCGCGCCGGCGAGCGGCGCGCCGATCGCGATGCCGACGGTGACCGCCGATCCGTGCAGGCCCATTGCCTCACCGCGTACCTCGGCTGGGACCAGGCGGCTGACCGCGTCGGAGCCGGCGGCGATGGTGGGCGCGCAGAGCGCGCCGGCCGGGATCAGCGCCAGGCACAGCAGCCACCAGTGCGCACCGCCCAGCCCGACCGGGATGGTGCACAGGGCGAGTGCCGCGGTCAGTGCCAGCGGGGAGAACGAGCGGTGGACGGCCCCGTAGGCGAACCCGCCGGCCAGCGAGGCGACCGCCCAGATGGCCAGCACCACGCCGGTCCAGCCGACCTCGCCGCTGGCCCGCAGCACGGCGACCACCGCTACATCGGTGCCACCGAGCACCAGGGTCGCGGCGGCACTGAGCGCCAACACGGCGAGCAGTCGGGGTGTCAGCCACTCCCGGCGAGGCACTCGACGCTGTGGGCCGGTGGGCTCGGTGGCACCGCGGATCGGCGGGTTGACCAGCCACAGGGCGATCCCGGCGGCGACGATGCCGCCGCCGACCAGGTACATGGTGGTCTGCGCGGAGATCGCGGTGACCAGGGCCACCGCCAACGCCGGGCCGATCATGAAGGACAGCTCCACCGACATCGAGTCCAGTGCGTACGCCGGGCGGCGTTGGTCCTCCGGGGCCAGCGCGGCGATCGACTGACGGACCACGGAGAAGATGGGCAGGGCCAGGGAGCCGGCCACGAAGGCGGCCGGCAGCAGCAGGGAGTACGGCAGCGAGGGCGCGGTGGACCAGAAGATCGCCTCGGCGATGGCGGTGAGCACCAGCACCGGGCGGAGGCCACGTCGGTCCACCAGTCGGCCGAGTATCGGCCCGCCGATCGCCGCGCCCACGGTGATGGCCGCACCCACCAGGCCAGCGGCTCCATAGCCCCGGTCGAGGTCGAGCACCACGTGGAAGGTCAGCGTCACCCCGGTCGCGGTGAGCGGGATGCGGGCGAGGACGGCGACCAGCAGCAGCGACCGCAGGCCGGGTAGGGCGAGCACCTGCCGGTAAGGCTTCATGTTCACGTGGGTCCGTACCTCCGGCGACATCCTCGACCGGCGGCGGCCCGATGGCCAACCAATTATCGCCTCATGCGGCCCTGATCACAGGCTGGCCGTGCAGGGTCACCCCGGCGCCGTCCATGGCGCGTAGTGCCACGTCGGTGGTCGCCGGGGCGACAGCGGCGGTCAACTCGAGCAGCACGGTGGTGGTGAAACCCTCCCGGGCGGCGTCCAGTGCCGTCGCCCGGACGCAGTGGTCGGTGGCGATGCCGACCAGGTCCACCCGGTCCACGTCGTGCCGGCGCAGCCAGTCGGCCAGGCACTCGCCGTCGTCGGCGTGCCCCTCGAACCCGGAGTACGCCGCCGCGTGCTCGCCCTTGTGGAAGATCGCCTCGACCCGACCGGTGTCCAGGTCGGGGTGGAACTCCGAACCGCTGGTGCCGACCACGCAGTGCCGTGGCCAGGACTCCACGAAGTCCGGCGGATCGCCGAAGTGCGCGCCCGGGTCGACGTGGTAGTCCTTGGTGGCGACCACGTGCGCCCACCGGTCCGGCTCGGAGGCGAGCAGTCGGGAGATGCCCGCGGCCACCCCCGCGCCGCCGACGACGGCCAACGAGCCGCCCTCGCAGAAGTCGTTCTGCACGTCCACGATGATCAGCGCGTTGGCCATTGGGGGTTCCCTCTCCTCATGGTCGATCTGCGGCGGCGGTCCCGGATGAGCTCAGCCGGCGGGTACGACGGTGACCGGCACGGCCGGGTCGCCGGTCGAGAGCTTCAGCCCTTCCCACGGAATGGAGATCAGGCACTCGCGCAGGTGCTCCCGTGACTCGTCGAGGGTGGGTAGCGACACCGGCTCGCCGGAGACCACGAACGAGCGCTGGAGCAGGCGGTCGTTGGGCTGCCGGTCCGGTACGCCCTGCGGGACGATGATCTCCTCGGTGGCGGTGCCGGTCGGCTTGTGCCGGCGGACCGCGACCTTCCGGCCGCCGATGGTCGCCTTGTGCTCGGAGCGCTTCACCACCGGCCGTCCCTCGACCTCGACGAGCTTGTAGACCAACCCGGCGGTCGGTGCCCCGGAGCCGGTGACCACGGCAGTGCCTGCGCCGTACATGTCCACGGGTTCGGCGGCCAGCGAGGCGATCGCATACTCGTCCAGGTCACCAGAAACGATGATCTTGGTCTCGGTGGCGCCCAACGAGTCGAGCAGCTCCCGGGACTGCTGAGCGATCACCGCCAGGTCGCCCGAGTCGATCCGGATCGCCCGCAACTCGGGCCCGGCCACCGCGATCGCGTTGCGGATGCCCTGGCTGATGTCGTACGTGTCGACCAGCAGCGTGGTGTCCTTGCCCAGCGTGGCGACCTGCGAGGCGAACGCCGCCCGCTCGTCGTCGTGCAGCAGGGTGAACGCGTGCGCGGCCGTGCCCGCCGTCGGGATGCCGTAGCGCGCACCGGCGGCGAGATTGGACGTGAACCGGAACCCGGCCAGGTACGCGGCCCGCGCCGCGGCCACCGCCGCCTCCTCGTGGGCCCGACGCGACCCCATCTCGATCAGCGCCCGGCCACGCGCCGCGGTCACCATCCGAGCTGCCGCGGCTGCCACCGCGCTGTCGTGGTTGAGCACGGAGAGCACGAGCGTCTCCAGCACCACGCACTCGGCGAATCCGCCGGAGACGGTGAGGATGGGTGAACCGGGGAAGAACAGCTCACCCTCGGCGTACCCGTCGATGTCGCCGGTGAAGCGGTAGTCGGTGAGCCAGGCCGCCGCCGCCTCGTCGACCACCCCGGTCCGGAGCAGGAAGTCGACCTCTGTGGGGTCGAACCGGAAGTCGCGGATCAGGTCGATCAGCCGGACCGTGCCGGCGACCACGCCGTATCGGCGGCCGCTCGGCAACCGGCGACTGAACACCTCGAAGACGCACCGGCGGTCGGCGGTGCCGTCCTTCAGTGCGGCGCTGACCATGGTCAGCTCGTAGTGGTCGGTCAGCAGCGCGGGGCGGTGGGTGCTCACCGCCCCAGCCTAAGGTTCAGCCCGCGTCGCTGCCCTCGTGGCCCGGGATGGAGCGCAGCGCGGCCCACAGCTCGGCCCGGCCGGTCACGCCGAGCTTGGCGTAGATCCGCTGGAGGTGGTTCTCCACCGTGCGCGCCGAGAGGTAGAGCCGCTCCGCGATGGCCCGGCTTGGCGCGCCGTGTGCGGCGAGGCGGGCCACCTGCCACTCCCGCTCGGTGAGCACCGGCGCACCCGCGTGCAGCGCCGGCGTCCGGATCAGGTCGCAGCGCCCGAGCAGCCCGGCCAGGCGTTCCCGGGCATCGTTGGCCGCCGCTGAGTGCTGCCGGCGCAACCGCTGCACGGCCTGGGAGGTGGCCTCGGCCGCGTACACGGTCAGCTCCAGCGTGATGTAGTCATCGGCGACCGCGAGCAGATCCGTGGTGGAGTCGGTCACCGCGGCGCGCGCGTGCCGGGCCAGCAGCGGCGGCAGTGCCCCGTCGACCCGCTCGGAAAGCTCGGCGAGGCGCTGCGCGACGGTGCGCCGGCCACCATCGGAGCAGGTGGGCCCGATCGGCATGCCAGCCTGATCCAGTCGGACGAGATCGTGCAGGACGTGCACCTCATGCCCGGCGAAGCCGTCCGAGCGGAGCCGGTCCACGAGATCGCTGAGCTGCTTGACCGCGCCCGGCAGATCACCCGACGCGGCGAGCGTCGCGCCCCGGGCCTGCTCCAACCACGGGTAGAGCACCGCCATGCCCGGTGCGTGGGTGCGGTCCGCTTCGGCCATCGCCGCAGCCGCCTGTGCGGAGTCGCCGCGCAGCGCCGCCGACTGGGCGCGCTCGGCCTGGGCCAGACCGGCATAGACCCGGCTGGTGGCCAGCACCGCGCAGGCACCCAGGGAGGTCCGCATGGCCGCGTCGCTCTGCCCGCGCAGCCGGGCCGCGTACGCCTGGAGGATCGCCAGGTAGCCGGTGCCGAGACGGAAGTCACCGGCCCCGGCGAGGTCGGCGAACTCGTCGGCCACGATCGCGTCGATCCCGGCCAGGTCGCCGGTGAGCATGAGCCTGGTGCCCCGGGCGAGCTCCAGGGCCAATTGCAGGTATGGCATGTCGGTGCGCCAGGTGGCCGCGGCGGAGTGCACCTGGGCGATCGCCGTACCGCTGTGGGTCAGCTGGCCCTGCGCGGCCTGGACGTACGCGATGGTGCAGCGGGCCAGCTCGCGGGCGGCGACGCCGGCCGCCGGCCGGTCCAGTACGCGCTGGCTGAGCCGCACGGCGGCGGTCGTGTCCAGTCGGTGCAGCCGCATGGTCGCCTCGAAGGCGTGCACCCGGGACCGGTCGGCTGAGTCGCTGAGCTGCTCGGCCCGGCTCGCGATTTCCTCCACTGTGGATTCCCGGCTCAGCCCCCAGTAGCTGACCATCCCCCGCACCGTCAGCCAGCGGCAGAGTCGCCGCTCGTCGCCGGGCTCGGGGGTCACCGCGTCGAGGACGTCGATCGCCTCGTCGGGCCGGTCGGCGAACATCAGGATGGTGGCCAGCAGCTCCGCGGCGTCGGAACCACCGTCGGCATTCAGCGCGGCACGCGCCAGGCGGGTCGCCAGCGGCACGTCGTATCGGGTGAAGGCCTGCATCGCGGCGTCCACCAGCAGGGCCGGGTCCTGTGCGGTGCCCGAGTCGAGACGCCAGACCGCCACCCGCAGCAGGTCGTCGCGGCGGCGCTTGCCGACCTGCTCGAGCAGCTCCGCGAGGTGGGCCTGGAGTCGGCGGGTGCGGCTGACCGGGCAGCGGCGGCGCATCACCTCGCCGTAGAGCGGGTGAGCCAGCCGGACGTTGGTCCGTCGGTCGTGCTGGACCACGCTGATCAGCCCGCGTTCCTCGGCCATCTCCACGTCCGCCTGGTCGGCAGCCTGCTTGAGGAGGTGCAGGCCGAGAGGTTCGCCGAACGCCACCAGCTCGACAACCGCGCGGACGCCGTCGGTGAGCTTCCCGACCCGGGTGTCGATCAGGTCGGTCAGGCTGGGTGCCAGCTCCAGTCGCCCGGTCCAATTCCAGATCCCGTAGGTCTGCTTCAACTCCGCGCTGCCGTTGGCGGCGTGCACCAGCTCTCGCAGCAGCAGCGGGTTGCCCGCCGAGAGCTGGCCGAGCCGGTCGGCGGAGCCGGCGTCGACCGGACCACCCAGGATCGCCGCCAGCAGGCCAGCGGTCTCCGCCTGTGGCATCGGGGTCAGCTCGACGTGCTCGACCAGGTCGTCGGTCCAGAGTGCGCGGATCGGCAGCGGGATCTGCTCGCCGTCGCGCAGGGTGCCGACCACTGTGGCATTCTCCGCGCGGGCGACCAGGTGCACCAGCGCCGCCGAGGGTGGATCGAGCAGGTGGGCGTCGTCGATGGCGAGCACGATCCGTCGGCCAGCCGCCTGCTGTTGCAACAGGTTGAGCGCCCAGCGCAGGATGCCGGCGGGGGAGAGACCCTGGGGTTGTTCGGCGGGAAGGACCTGCACCAGCCCGCCGAACGGCAGCGCGGCGGTGGTCGCGCTGGCCGCGATGGACCAGATCGCGAACCGCTCGGTGGGCAACGTGCTGACGCCCTCGCGCAGCAGTCGGCTCTTGCCGATGCCCGCGCTGCCGCTGAAGAAGAGCCCTCGGCCTGCCTCGCCGGTCACCGCCGCCAGTAGGCGGTTCAGCTCGTCGGTTCGGCCGACGAACTTCCATCGACTCATCCGCGCAGCATATCGATCGAATCCTGTCCGCGCTCGCACCGTCACACAACGAAGTTGAGTAGTCGCACAATTACCCGTGAGTATCAGGGGTGTTTCGCCCGGTCGTCGGCCCGCACGTAGTCTTCCGACATCCGGGTTCCCTCGCCGGATCTTCCAAGCGACCGGGAACCCGGTCACCTGCAACGGGAGGCCACCTGATGAAGCAGGGCCCTCTCCGCTCGGTCGACTCGTCGGACGACACGGCCGGCCCAATCGACCTGCCCAGCTGCGGCCCGCTAACCACCCGGGTGGGCGTGACCGGCGCCGCCCCGGAGGAGCCGCTCGGCGTGGTCGCCGTCGGTCCGGCCGGCGCCGAGCGGCGTGCCGTGCTCGCCACCCTGCTCGGGCTCGACCCGGTCATGCTCACCGTGCCGGCGGGCAGTTGGTTGGTGGTGCGGAACGCCAAGGCGTCCACCCGGGCCGCGTTCGTGCCCGGTTACCGCCAGCCGCACTCGTACGGCGCGGACCGGGACGCCGCGGGCCCCGCGTTGGCCCGTCCGCCCCGGCGGGTCGAGCTGAGCGTGCCCGAGCCACTGCTGCGGCACTTCACTCTGATCGACATTCCCGACACCGCCACGCTCGGCGTGGCCGGCAACCGGGTGCTGCTCGACGCGGTGGGCCGGGCCGGCGCGCTGCTCTTCGTGATCGCCGCCGACCAGGCGTTCACCGCCGCTGAGTTGAACCTGCTCGCCGAGGTCGCCCCGACCTCGGTGGAGGTCGTCTTCGCGGTCACCCCCGGCGCGGCGGGGTGGGCCCCGCTGTCCGAAGGCGCGGCGACTACGGAGGCCGCGGGGGCGTCCGTCCCGTCGGTCCGGGGTGGGGCGACAGATGTGGACGCGGTCGCGGTGACCGTGGCGGCACACCGGGCGGCGCTGCTGGCCGCGGTGCCGGCGCTGGCCGGCGCGCTGTGGTTCCCGGTCGACGACGCCGACTCCGCCGCCGACCTACGCAGAGCGCTGGTGGGTTGGTCGTCGCGTGAGGGGTTGCAGCGGGCCAGCGTCGACCCGCCGGTCCTGCCGGGCCAACACGGCCGGGTCGCGGTGGCCGCCGATCCGGGGGACTGGTCCGAGCAGCTCGACCGGCTCACCCGCTCGTGTGCCCAGCGGATCCGCCAGCATCTCGCACTGGAACTGGCGAACATCCACCTGCGGGCGGTTCAGGAGATCGTTTTCGGAGTCGGCTGCGCTGGCCTGCCGGACCTACTGGACCGGGAGATGGCGGCGCTGTCGCTGTTGGCCACCGCGCAGTGCGACCAGGCGGTGCGGGGCATCGTGACCGATGTCGCGGCCCGGGTCCTCGGCGCGCCGCCGGTCGAAGGCGTGCGGCGGCGGATCGCCACCGCCGTGCAGTATGGCCTGGCCGATCACCGGCCCGGCCATGAGCTGGACAAGGTCCTGCTGATCACCAGCACAGCCGGAGTGGCCGGGTTGACCGGCCCGGAGGCGATCGACGCCCTCACCAGCTATCCGACGACGTTCCGCGACGAGGTGCTTCCGCCGATCGCGGTGGCGCTCTCCGGCGGGTGCTGGCAGCAGTGGCGTACGCCCGGCAACGACGACCACAACGCGGCGCGGGCCTGGTCCCAGCGGGCGCTGCGGGAGGTCGAGCTGGGGTTGTCCCGGGAGATCTCCCGACGTTTCGAGGTGATCCGCCTCTCGCTGGGCGTGGTGCTCTCCGATGCAGTCGATCACGGCATCCTGCTCGCCTGACGGCGTGGTCGCCCCTCGGTTCGGGTCCGCACCGCACCGCGCGTCCGATGGCGTTCGGGACGGTTCAGGGGCACCCGGGGTGGGCGATCCACGCCGGGCCGGCGTTCCGGTTCCTCGGTTCCGGGAAACCGGTGGCACGATGGGGGGCATGGCGGCTCCGCAGGTTGCACCGGTCGAGACGCCGGCCACCGACGAGGTGCCGGCGTCCGACCGGCAGTGGGTGACGATCGTGTGGGACGACCCGGTCAATCTGATGACGTACGTGACCTGGGTCTTCCAGAAGCTTTTCGGCTACAGCCGGGAGAGGGCCGAGCAGCTGATGCTGGACGTGCACCACAAGGGCCGTGCCGTGGTCTCCACCGGTGCCCGGGAGCGGATGGAGCACGACGCGTCGCAGTTGCACGCGTACGGGCTGTGGGCGACGGTGGACCGCTCATGAGCATGTTCCGTCGCCAGGCCGGCCGCTACGTCGCCACCTTCGCCGTCGACGAGGTGCGGGTGTTGCGCAAGGTCGCCTCCGAGGTGGTCGGCCTGCTCACGGACGGCTTCGATCACACCGATCCGGTCGTCGGTCGGCTCTTTCCGGCGGTCTATCCGCAGGACGCTCCCGGCACCGCGGAGTTCCGCCGTTACACCGAGGGTGATCTGAAGACCGCGAAGATCGATCAGGCAGGGGCGATCCTGGCCGCGCTGCCCGACGACGCCGGCGGTGAGGTGCGCCTGGATGCCGAGGCGGCCGAGGCGTGGTTGCGGGCGCTCAACGACGCCCGGCTGGCGATGGGCGTCCGACTGGAGATCAAGGACGGCACGGACCTCGGTGAGGAGCTGGACGACGCGGTCGCTGAGGACCCGGCCTCCAGCCGGGTGTTCCAGCTTTCGGTCTACGCGTACCTCGGGTATCTACAGGAGTCGCTGCTCAACGCCTTGATCGACTAGGCGTGACCGGCACCACTTCGACCCGTGCTCTCTACGCGTTAGGCTGGTACTCGTGCTGAGCATCGACCGGTCGATCATCGACGCGATCGTCGCCCACGCGCGCCGGGACCACCCCGACGAGGCGTGCGGCGTGGTCGCCGGTCCCGTCGGCAGCGACACCCCGACCCGGCACATCCCGATGGACAATGCCGCGCGGTCGATGACCTTCTACGAGTTCGACTCGATGGAGCACCTGCGGGTGTGGCGAGAGATGGACGACCGGGACGAGGAGCCCGTGGTCATCTACCACTCGCACACCGCCACCGAGGCGTACCCGTCGCGGACGGATGTCTCCTTCGCCGGCGAGCCGGGCGCGCATTACCTGCTCATCTCGACCCGCGAGCCCGACTCGGAGGAGATCCGGTCGTTCCGGATCGTCGACGGCGTGGTCACCGAGGAGCCGGTCCGGGTCGTGGAGGCAGGCGTCGACCCGCACGCCGTCCAGTCCTACATGTTCGGGCAGAGCCCGGCGACGGTCGACTACGAGTGTTCCGGCCGCTGATCCGTCAGCGTTCGCACCCGTCTCGTCCCGTCACCGTAGGCACACCCGATCGAGGAGCTCGACATCATGGCCATTGAGGTTCGCATCCCCACCATCCTGCGCAGCTACACCGGCGGCGCGAAGGTCGTCGACGGCACCGGCGACACCCTCGCCGACCTGCTCACCGACCTGGACTCCCGGCACGGTGGCCTGCGCGGCCGGCTGATCACCGAGGCTGGCTCGCTGCACCGCTTCGTCAACGTCTACGTCAACGACGAAGACGTCCGTTTCCTCGGTGCGCTGGACGCCAAGCTCTCCGACGGCGACAGCGTCACCATCCTGCCGGCCGTGGCCGGCGGCGCGTTCGGCTTCGCGGCCGCTGCGGCGATCAGCTCACACAGCGCCGCCGCCGCGGCGATCAGCTCGCACAGCGCCGCGACCGCGGTGGCGCGCGGCGCCGTCGCGGCTCGCTGAGGTCGGCCGCCATGGCGCGGTACGACAGCCTGCTCGACTCCAGCGGGGGCACGCCGCTGGTCGGCCTGCCCCGGCTCTCCCCGACGGTGTCCGACGGGGCCCCGCAGGTGCGGCTCTGGGCCAAGCTGGAGGACCGGAATCCCACCGGCAGCATCAAGGACCGCGCGGCGCTGTTCATGGTCCGCGCGGCGGAGGAGGCCGGCCGGCTCCGGACGGGTGACACCATCCTCGAGCCGACCAGTGGCAACACCGGCATCTCGTTGGCGATGGTGGCCAAGATGCGCGGCTACCGGCTGGTCTGCGTCATGCCCGAGAACGTCTCCACCGAGCGGGTCCAACTGCTCCGGATGTACGGGGCCGAGATCATCTTCTCGGCGGCGGCGGGTGGCTCCAACCAGGCGGTCGCCACCGCCAAGCAGATCTCCGCCGAGCACCCCGACTGGGTGATGCTCTACCAGTACGGCAACGAGGCCAACGCGCGGGCGCACTACGAGACGACCGGGCCCGAGCTGTTGCACGACCTGCCCACCATCACGCACTTCGTGGCCGGGCTGGGCACCACCGGCACCCTGATGGGCACCGGGCGCTACCTGCGGGAGAAGGTCGACGGCATTCAGGTCGTGGCCGCCGAGCCGCGCTACGGCGAGCTGGTCTACGGCCTGCGCAACATCGACGAGGGGTACGTGCCGGAGCTCTACGACGCCTCGGTGCTCTCCCGGCGTTTCTCGGTCGGCACCCGGGACGCGGTGCTGCGCACCCGCCAACTCGTGGAGGTGGAGGGCATCTTCGCCGGCTTCTCCACCGGCGCCATCCTGCATGCCGCGCTCGCGGTGGCGCACGAGGCGGTCCGCGACGGTCGTCGAGCCGACGTGGCCTTCGTGGTCTGCGACGGCGGCTGGAAGTACCTGTCCACCGGCGCGTACGGCGGCACGCTGGCCGATGCCGAGGACGCCCTGGAGGGGCAGCTCTGGGCCTGACCGAATCGGTGTTTGGGTGTACGGGCCGTCGATGTGCGTCGACGGCCCGTACGCTGTCCGCCGCACCGTGAGCGGGTGTCACGTTCGTGACAACTTCCCTTGGATGATTCTTGCCGCCGGGTAGCCCGGCGTAGGCTGCGCAGCGTGACGCACGCGTCGGTGGAGATCATGACTGGGGCGATGGCCGGCATGGATGCTACTGACAGTGACAGCGAGACAACTCGATGCGACTGACCGTCCTTGGATGTGCCGGCAGTTTTCCCGGCCCCGAGTCGCCCTGCTCGGCCTACCTGGTCGAGGCCGACGGTTTTCGGCTCCTGGTCGACTTCGGCTCAGGGTCGCTGTCCAGCCTCCAGCGGTACGCGGGGCTGCACGCCCCCGACGCGATCCTGCTGACCCACCTGCATTGCGATCACATCCTCGACGCCGTGTCGTACGTGGTGGTCCGCCGGTACGCCCCGGACGGCCCCTACCCGGCGCTGCCGGTGTACGCGCCCTCCGGTGCACCGGACCGGCTCAGCGCCGCGTACGGCGACGACGGTACGGTGGAGGACGTCTACCAGTTCTACGCGCTGGAGCCGGGCACCTTCCCGATCGGGCCGTTCACGGTCACCGTCGACCGGGTCAACCACCCCGTCGAGACGTACGGTGTGCGGCTGGAGCACAGCGGTCGGTCGCTGTGCTATTCGTCGGACACGGCGCTGTGCGACGCGCTGCTGCGGCTGGCCCAGAACGCCGACGTCTTCCTCTGCGAGGCCAGTTACCTCGACGGTGTGGACAATCCACCGGATCTGCACCTGACCGGCCGGGAGGCCGGCGAGACGGCGACCAAGGCCGTGGTGGGTCGGCTGCTGCTCACCCATCTGGTGGCCGCCTGGGGCAGCGAGGCGCACACGCTGGAGTCGGCCGCCGCCGCGTACACCGGGCCGATCGACGTGGTCCGCCCCGGCGCGAGTTACGACGTCTGACCCAGCACCGCGTGCCCGGCGCGGAGTCTGGTCGGGACACCCCGAGCGAGGTGGACCACCGCACCGCATAGGGTGCAGGCATGGCGCGACCTGACGGGCGAGGGCCCTCTCAACTTCGACCGGTGACCCTGACCCGAGGCTGGAGCACCCATCCGGAGGGCTCGGTGCTCGTCGAGTTCGGCGGCACCCGGGTGCTCTGCACGGCGAGCGTCACCGAGGGGGTGCCCCGCTGGCGTAAGGGCTCCGGGCTCGGCTGGGTGACCGCCGAGTACGCGATGCTGCCCCGGGCCACCAACACCCGCTCCGACCGGGAGAGCGTCAAGGGCCGGGTCGGTGGCCGCACTCACGAGATCTCCCGGCTGATCGGCCGCAGCCTGCGGGCCAGCATCGACCTCAAGGCGCTCGGCGAGAACTCGGTGGTGCTCGACTGCGACGTGCTCCAGGCCGACGGCGGCACGCGGACCGCCGCGATCACCGGCGCGTACGTCGCGTTGCACGACGCGGTGGGCTGGCTGGCCGCCCGCAAGGCGTTGGCCGGCAAGCCGGAGAAGGTGATGCACCGGTCGGTGGCCGCGGTGAGTGTGGGGATCATCGCCGGCGAGGCGCGGCTTGACCTCTGCTACGAGGAGGACGTCGTCGCCGAGGTGGACATGAACGTGGTGTGCACCGGTGCGGGTGACTTCGTCGAGGTGCAGGGCACCGGTGAGGCGGGCGTGTTCGCCCGGGAGCAGCTCGACAGTCTGCTCGACCTGGCCGTCGCCGGGTGCGCGGATCTGGCCGAAGCCCAGCGGAAGGTTCTCTCGTGAGCGCGAGGAGTGAGCTTGCGAGCCCCGCAGTCGCGAACAAAGGTGGTTCAGCATGAACAAGGTCCTGCTCGCCACCCGTAACCGGAAGAAGCTGGTGGAACTCCAGCGGATCCTGGACGGCGCGCTCGGCGCGCAGCGGATCGCCCTGCTCGGCCTGGACGACGTCGAGCAGTACGCGGAGCTGCCGGAGACCGGCCTGACCTTCGGCGAGAACGCGCTGATCAAGGCACGGGAGGGGTGCCGTCAGAGCGGGCTTCTGACCATCGCTGACGACTCCGGGCTCGCGGTCGACGCACTCAACGGGATGCCGGGGGTGTTCAGCGCCCGGTGGTCCGGCCAGCACGGCGATGACCGGGCCAACCTTCAGTTGGTGCTGGACCAGATCGCCGACGTGCCCGACGAGCACCGGGCGGCCTCGTTCGTCTGCACGGTGGCCCTGGTGCTGCCCGGCGGCAAGGAGCACCTCGTCGACGGCCGGCAGTCCGGGCGGGTGCTGCGTGCTCCGCGCGGTGATGGTGGGTTCGGCTACGACCCGATCTTCCTGGGCGACGGGCAGGACCGGACCAATGCGGAGCTGACCCCGACGGAGAAGGACGCGATCAGCCACCGCGGCAAGGCGCTGCGCGAGCTGGCCAAGTTGGTTGCCAAGGTGCTGCCGCCCGCCGCCTGACCCGCGGCGGACGACAGCGACCCCGCGGAGATCAGCCGAGCGGGCCGACCTCCCGCTCGATGGCGGCGCGCAGCTCCGGGCCGGCCAGCACCGCGCGGGCCGCCTCCATCACCGGGGCGAGGAACACGTCCGGGCCTGGCTGTCCGGCCGCCCCGCCCAGTGCGGCGACCGCCGCCCGGCCGGCCGGCGACGGCTCCAGCGGGGCGCGCAGCTGAAGGCCGCGTACGCCGGCCAGCAGCTCCACCGCGAGCAGGCTGGTCAGATTGTCCAGCACCGTGCGCAGCTTCTTGGCGGCGGCCCAGCCCATCGAGACGTGGTCCTCCTGCATGCCGCTGGTGGGCAGCGAGTCCACCGAGGCCGGGGCGGCCAGTCGCCGGTTCTCGGCGACGATCCCCGCCGCCGTGTACTGGGCGATCATCAGCCCGGAGTTCACCCCGGCGTCGGGGGAGAGGAACGCCGGTAGCTCCCGGGAGCGGGTGACGTCGAGCAGCCGGTCCACCCGGCGCTCGGCGATCGCGCCCACCTCGGCGGCGGCGATGGCGAGGAAGTCCGCGGCGAAGCCCAGCGGCGCGCCGTGGAAGTTACCGGTCGACTCGACCCGGCCGTCCGGCAGCACCACCGGGTTGTCCACCACGGACACCAGCTCCCGACCCGCGACCGTGCGGACGAAGTCCAGGGTGTCCCGGGCCGCGCCGGCAACCTGCGGCGCACAGCGCATTGAGTATGCGTCCTGCACGGCGTGCGCCAGGTCGTCGCGGTGTGAGTCCATCACCCGGGAGTCCTGCAGCAGCCGGTGGATGTTCGCCGCCGATGCCGCCTGGCCGGGGTGCGGCCGGATGGCGTGCAGCTCGGGCAGGAACGGCCGCTCCGAGCCGAGCATCGCCTCGATGGCCAGCGCGGCGGTCACGTCGGCCATGGCGAACAGGTGCGCCGCGTCGTGGATGGCCAGCAGCAGCATGCCGAGCATGCCGTCGGTGCCGTTGATCAGCGCCAGCCCCTCCTTGGCGGCCAGCTCGATCGGCTTGATCCCGGCGGCGGTCAGCGCGTCGGCCGCGTCCTGCCGCTCGCCGGCCGGGCCGAGGACCCAGCCCTCACCGAGCAGCACCAGCGCGCAGTGCGCCAGCGGTGCCAGGTCGCCGGAGGCACCCAGTGAACCGTGCTCCGGCACCCAGGGGGTGATGTCGTGGTTGAGCAGGTCGATCAGGGCCTCGGCGACCAGCGGGCGGACCCCGGAGCGGCCCAGGGCGAGAGACCGTACGCGCAGCACCATCATCGCCCGGACCACCTCACGCGGCATGGGGGCACCCACCCCGGCGGCATGCGAGCGGATCAGCGCGTGTTGCAGCTCGGCCCGTCGCTCCGGGGCGATGAAGGTGTTGGCCAGCGCCCCGAAGCCCGTGGAGACCCCGTAGACGGGGCGGCCGGACGACTCGATGCTGTCGACGATGGCCCGGCTGGTCGCCATGGCGTCGATGGTGGCCGGGTCGAGGACGACCTTGGCGGTGCCGCGGGCGACCGCGAGCACGTCGTCGGCGGAGATTCCGGTGGGCTGGATGGTCACGGTCGTCATTGCGGCACTCCGTTGAGCAGGACCTGGCGGATCAGTGGGACACCGGGCCGGTAGGCCAGGTGCAGGTACGACGGCGCGTCCAGCACGATCAGGTCGGCCCGAGCGCCGGGGGTGAGCACGCCGATGTCGTCGCGGCGTAGCGCCCGCGCGCCGCCCAGCGTCGCGGCCCGGACCGCCTCCGCCGGTGTCATCCGCATCTCGCGGACCGCCAGGGCCACACAGAACGGCATGGACGAGGTGTACGACGAGCCGGGGTTGCAGTCGGTGGCCAGCGCCACGGTGACACCGGCGTCGAGCAGCCGGCGGGCGTCCGGGTAGGGCGAGCGGGTGGAGAACTCGGCACCGGGCAGCAGGGTCGCCACCGTGCGGGTCCCCGACCCGTCGCTGTGGGCCGTGCCGACCAGCGCGGCCACGTCGGCGTCGCTGAGGTGGGTGCAGTGGTCGACGCTGGCCGCGTCCAGCTCCACGCCGAGCTGCACCCCCGGGCCGGGGCCGAGCTGGTTGGCGTGGATGCGTACGCCCAGCCCGGCGGCCTGACCGGCGGCCAGGATGGCCCGGGTGTGGTCGACGTCGAAGGCGCCCTGCTCGCAGAACACGTCGACCCACTTCGCGTGCGGCGCGGCGGCGGCCAGCATCGGCCCGCAGACCAGCTCGACGTAGTCGTCGGGGCGGTCGGCGTACTCGGCGGGCACCACGTGCGCGCCGAGGAAGGTTGTCTCGGTGCTGGCCTCGGCGGCGATCCGCAGCGAGCGGGCCTCGTCGGCGACGGTCAGCCCGTACCCACTCTTGATCTCCATGGTCGTGGTGCCCTGGCGCAGTGCCTCCCCGCGCAGCCGGCGCACGGTGGCCCGTAGCTCGTCGTCGGTGGCGGCCCGGGTCGCGCCGACCGTGGTCCGGATGCCACCGCCGGTGTACGGCTGGCCGGCCATCCGGGCGGCGAACTCGGCGGCGCGGTCACCGGCGAAGACCAGGTGCGCGTGGCTGTCCACGAAGCCGGGCAGCACGGCGGCCCCATCGGCATCGACCCGTCGGTCGGCGGACGGCGCGGACGCGGACGGCCCGACCCAGGCCACCTTGCCCTCCTCGACCAGCACGGCCGCGTCGCGGCGGATGCCCAGCGGGCCCTCGCCGGCACCGTTGGTGACGAGCTCCCCGATGTTGTCGACCAGCAGACTGCTCATGCGGGCAGCACCGCCTCGATGGCCGCCGACAACTCGGCCGGCACATCCACGGTCAGGTGCCGGCCCTCGGCCACCACCACCCGGCCGTCCACCACGACCTGCTCGACGTCCGCCGCCGACGCCGCGAAGAACACGCCCAGCGGCGGCACTCCGGCGGTGCGGGCGCTGTCCAGCCGTACCGTCACCAGGTCGGCGCGGGCACCGACCGCGATCCTTCCGGCGTCGGCCCAGCCCAACGCGGCGTGCCCGGCGGCGCTGGCCGCCGTCAACAGGTCGACCGGCGCGAAGTGGCCGCGGCGGCGGGTGCGCAGCCGCTCGTCCAGCTCCACCGCCCTGGCCTCCTCGAACAGGTCGATCACCGCGTGGCTGTCGCTGCCCAGGCTCAACCGGATCCCCGCGTCGGCCATCCGCCGGGCCGGGCCGATCCCGTCGGCGAGGTCCCGCTCGGTGGTCGGGCAGAGGCACACCCCGGTCCGGCTCTCGCCGAGCAGCGTCAGGTCGGCGCTGGTCGGGTGGGTGGCGTGCACGGCGGTGGTGCCCGGCCCGAGCACGCCGTGCTCGGCGAGCAGCGCGGTGGGCGTACGCCCGTGCACGGCCCGGCACTCGTCGTTCTCGGCGGGCTGCTCGGAGAGGTGCACGTGCAGCGGTGCCTGCCGCTCCCGGGCCCAGTCGGCAACCGTGCGGAGCTGATCGGCCGGGACCGCCCGCACCGAGTGCACGGCCGCGCCGACCCGTGCGTGGGAGTCCGTCGGCTGGAACGCCGCCGCCCGCTCGGCCCAGCGGGCCGCGTCGCCGTCGCCGAAGCGGCGCTGCGGTCCGGCGAGGGCCTGTCCGTCCACGCTGGACGTCAGGTAGCAGGCGTCCAGCAGGGTGAGTCGGATCCCGGCATGCGCGGCGGCCTCCACCAGCGCCGCGCCCATCGCGTTCGGGTCGTCGTAGGCGCCGCCGTCGGGCCGGTGGTGCAGGTAGTGGAACTCGCCCACGCAGGTGATGCCGGCCAGCGCCATCTCGGCGTACACGGCCCGGGCCAGGGCGAGGTAGGTGTCCGGGTCCAGCCGGTCCGCGATGGCGTACATCTGGTCGCGCCAGGTCCAGAAGTCGCCCCGACCGCCGTGGGTACGCCCGCGCAGCGCCCGGTGGAAGGCGTGCGAGTGCACGTTGGACAGCCCGGGCAGGGTCAGCCCGGGCAGTGGCACGGCGTCGGCGTACACCTCGACCCCGGCCGGTGGCCGACTCCCGGCGGTCAGCGGCGTCACGCCGGTGATCCGCCCTCCGTCGGTCTCGATCAGCACGTCGGGAGTGGGTTCGGCGTGCTCGGGCAGCCAGGCGTACTCGGCGAGCCAGCGGGAGGTGGTCATGCTCCTCGCCTCCTTTGGAGCTGAATCGTCTGCGTTATCAGCGGCTGCGGCGTTCCGGCTGATTCGTTTGCGACATCAGCTCCAAAGGACGACAGGAGGTACCGACCACCGCCGCTCCGGGGACCCCGCACACCCGGACGCCGTAGATCCGTGCCACCCGGCGACCGGCTCGCCACCACGCAGAGCCGCAGGTCAGCGTTCACCTGCATGTCAGCTCCTCGATCACCCGGGCCAGTGCCCGTACCCCGGCGGCGCAGTCGTCGTCGGTGGCCGCCTCGGCGGGGGAGTGTGACACCCCGGTCGGGTTGCGGACGAAGAGCATCGCGGTGGGCAGGTGCGCGGCGAGCACCCCGGCGTCGTGCCCCGCGCCGGTGGGCAGCACCGGCGCGTCGAGCAGCGTGGCCAGCCGTTTGGCCAGCCCGCCGTCGAAGGAGACCAGCGGGGTGGCCGACTCCTCGGTGACGGTCACCTCCGTACCGTCGCGCCGGGCCCGTTCGGCGAGCTTGCCCCGCACCGCGTCGACCAGCCCGGCCAGGGTCTGCGGGTCGGCGGCCCGGGCGTCCAGCCAGCCGGTCACCTTCGACGGGATCGCGTTGGTGGCGTTGGGTTCGACGGCGACCCGGCCCACGGTGGCGTGCGCGCCGCGCAGCCGGGCCTCCTTGTTGGCCGCCAGCACCGTGAACGCGTACGTGAGCATCGGGTCGCGGCGGTCGGCCATCCGGGTGGTACCCGCGTGGTTGCCCTCGCCGACGACCTCGAAGCGCCATCGACCGTGCGGCCAGATCGCGCTGGCCACCGCGACCGGCGTGTCCATCTCGGCGAGCGCGCGGCCCTGCTCGACGTGCAACTCCACGAAGGCGCCGAACCGGGCCAGCAACTCCGGGCGGGCGCCCGCCGGCCCGTCGCCGAGCGCCTCGGCGAAGCTCACCCCGGCCACGTCGCGCAGGCCGGCCGCGCGCTCGGCGGGCAGCGCCCCGGTGAGCAGCCGCGACCCCAGGCACGGTACGCCGAAGCGCGCACCCTCCTCCTCGACGAACGCGGCCAGCACCAGCGGCCGGATCGGGGTGACGCCAGCGGCGCGAAGCTCATCCACGGCGAGGAACGCGCTGACGATGCCGAGCGGCCCGTCGTACGCCCCGCCGTGCGGCACCGAGTCGAAGTGGCTGCCGGTGAGCACCGCGTCGGAGGCCTCCGGGTCACCCCAGTGGGCGAAGAGGTTGCCGTTGCCATCCTCGGTGACCGGCATGGCGCGCTGCTCGGCCTGCGCGCGGAACCAGGCCCGCAGCTCCAGCTCCGGCTCGGTCAACGCGTACCGCAGGTAGCCACCACTGTCGGCGTCCCGTCCGACCGGCGCGATCTCGTCCCACAACCCCCGGAACCGGCTGGCAAGGTCGTCGCTCACGCGGCACCGCCCTCCGCCATCGGCACCCGGACCCCGGTGCGGTCGGCGACCTCGCGGGCGATCTCGTAGCCGGCGTCGACGTGCCGGATGACGCCCATCGCCGGGTCGTTGGTGAGCACCCGCTCGATCTTCTGCCCGGCCAGCGCGGTGCCGTCGGCCACACAGACCTGTCCAGCGTGGATCGATCGGCCCATGCCCACGCCGCCGCCCTGGTGGATGGACACCCAGGACGCGCCGCTGGCTGTGTTGACCAGGGCGTTGAGCAGCGGCCAGTCCGCGATCGCGTCGGAGCCGTCGGCCATCCCCTCGGTCTCCCGGTACGGGCTGGCGACACTGCCGGTGTCCAGGTGGTCCCGGCCGATCACGACCGGGGCGGAGAGTTCGCCGGAGGCGACCATCTCGTTGAACCGCACACCCGCCTTGTCCCGCTCGCCGTAGCCCAGCCAGCAGATCCGGGCCGGCAGGCCCTGGAAGGCGACCCGCTCGCCGGCCAGCCGCATCCAGCGGGCCAGGGACTCGTTCTCCGGGAACAGCTCCAGGATGGCCCGGTCGGTGGCCGCGATGTCGGCCGGGTCGCCGGAGAGCGCCGCCCACCGGAACGGGCCCTTACCCTCACAGAACAACGGCCGGATGTACGCGGGCACGAAGCCGGGGAAGTCGAAGGCGCGCTCGTAGCCGCCGAGCTGCGCCTCGCCCCGGATCGAGTTGCCGTAGTCGAACACCTCGGCGCCGGCGTCGAGGAAGCCGACCATCGCCTCGACGTGCGTCGCCATCGACGCCCGGGCCCGGTCGGTGAACTCGGCCGGCTTCGCAGCCGCGTAGTCACGGGCGTCGGCCAGCTCCACCCCCACCGGCAGGTACGCCAGTGGGTCGTGCGCGCTGGTCTGATCGGTCACGATGTCGATCTCGACGCCACGGCTCAGCAGCTCCGGGAAGACCTCGGCGGCGTTGCCGACGACGCCGACGCTCAGTGCCCGGCGATCCCGCTTCGCCGCGCTGACCCGCTCGATCGCGTCCTCCAGGGAGTCGGCCACCTCGTCCAGGTAGCGATCGTGCACCCGCCGGTCGAGGCGGGTCCGGTCCACGTCGACGATCAGGCAGACGCCGCCGTTCATGGTGACCGCGAGCGGCTGCGCGCCGCCCATCCCACCGCAGCCGGCCGTCAGCGTCAGCGTGCCCCCGAGGGTGCCCGCGAACCGTTTGGCCGCGACGGCCGCGAACGTCTCGTAGGTGCCCTGGAGGATGCCCTGGGTGCCGATGTAGATCCACGAACCGGCGGTCATCTGCCCGTACATGGTCAGGCCGAGCTGCTCCAACCGTCGGAACTCCGGCCAGGTCGCCCAGTCGCCGACCAGGTTGGAGTTGGCCAGCAGCACCCGGGGCGCCCACTCGTGGGTACGCATGACACCGACCGGACGGCCCGACTGCACCAGCATCGTCTCGTCCTCGCGCAGGTCGGTCAGCGTGCGGACCAACGCGTGGTACGACGGCCAGTCCCGCGCCGCCTTGCCGGTGCCGCCGTAGACCACCAGGTCGTCGGGGCGTTCGGCCACCTCGGGGTCGAGGTTGTTCATCAACATCCGCAGGGCGGCCTCCTGCGGCCACCCGCGGGTGGTGAGCTGGCTGCCCCGAGCGGCACGGACGGGCTGGGTCATCTTGGTCTCCTCCGGTCAACCGAGGAACAACTGTCGGCGGGCCGCGGAGGCTTCGAACGCCTCCAGTCGGCGCTGGGTGTCGGCCGGCGCGGCGTCGCAGATCGCCTGCAACAGCACCATGGCCAGGGTCATCGGGGCGGTGTGCAGGTCGAAGACGAGCTGCGCGCCGACCGCCGCGGGAAGCACCACGTCGGCGTGCTCGGTGGCCGGGCTCACCGGTGAGTCGGTGATCGCCACCACGGTCAGCCCGGCGGCGCGGGCGTCGCGCAGCGCGTCCAGGGTCTCCCGGGGGTAGCGGGGCAGCACGAAGGCGAGCACGGCGGACGCACCGGCCTCGGCAGCCTGCTCCAGGCGGTCGGTGAGCAGGCTGCCGCCGTCGTCGAGCACCCGCACGTCCGGGTGCACCTTGGCCGCGAAATAGGCGAAGTACGCGGCCAGTGGCGCGGCGGCGCGCAGGCCGAGCACCGGCAGTGGGCGGCTCTCCGCGAGCAGGCGCCCAATCTCGGCGATCCGGTCCCGGTCGGCGAGCTGACCGGCCAGCCGGTCCAGGTTGCTCATCTCCGCGCGTACCGCCTGCTGGAGTTCGTTGCCGCCGTCCGCCGACCCGCCGGGAGCGGCGGTGGTCAGGTCACGCAACCGGCGGCGCAGGGCCGGGTAGCCGTCGTGGCCGAGCGCGACGGCGAACCGGGTGACCGACGGCTGGCTGACCCCGGCCAGGTCGGCGACCTCGGCGGCGGACAGGTACGCCACGGCGGGGGCGTGCTGCACGAGGCAGTGCGCGATCCGGCGCTGGGTGGGGGTGAGCCGCACCCCTTGGAACAGGTCGAGCACCCGGTCAGCGGGTGCCGCGTCAGTTCCCTCATTCATGAGCTGACTCTATGCATAGAAACTTTCATAGACAACCGCTCCAGGGTCACCCCCGTGCCTCGTTCAGCCGGCGCAACTCGTAGCATGCGGGCGGCCCAGCGCGAGCAGGAATGCGTAGCGAGAAGGAGCGTCGTGGTCGCAGTCGAGAACCCGCCCGTTCACGCCGCCGACCACTCGGCACCGGGCCGCCGCCGCCTCCGGACGGCGGTAGGTGATGCGGTACCGGTCATCGCCCTGATCGGGGCCTTCTTCGCCGTCAACGACATCCGATCGTGGCTGACCGCCCAGTACTGGGGTGACGAGGCCTGGGTCGCGCTCTCGGTACGCTTCCCCGTCGCCGACCTGCCGGTGACGACCTCCTCGAGCCCGATCGGCTGGACCTTCCTGCTAAGGCTGGTCCCAGACATCGACTACCTCCGGGTCGTACCCCTGGGCTTTCAACTGCTGACCGTTGTCGCGGCCTACTTCTTTGGCCGGTGGCTAGGCCGCGATCGTGCCCAGGGCATCCTCATCGGTGTCGTCACCGGCCTCACCGTCCTGCTCCTGCCGGTCCAGCAGACCCGCCACGACCTGAAGCAGTACACGGCGGACGCCGCCGTGGCGGTGTGCCTGCTGGCCCTGGCCGCGTGGACGGAACGCTCCTGGTCCCGTGCACGGCTCGCGGTGACGGCGGCCGCGGTGGGCCTCGGCATGCTGCTCAGTCACACGACCGTCATCGTCGCGGTCTGCGTACTCGGTGGGCTGCTGCTCTCCGTCGCCCTGCGCCGGCAGTGGGGGAGGGCGGTGGAGGCGACCGTCGCCGGTCTGGTCGCCGGTGGGCTCGCGGCCGCCGTCTACTTTGGTGTGTCCGCCCGGGGCAACAACGACGCGATGCGTGACTACTGGAACGCCTTCCTCCCGAGCATCGCCGAACTACCCGGACACCTCGCGAGGCAGCTCGACATCGTGCGGCCGTTGCTCGGCGTACCGTTGCCAGTCCTCGCCGTGCTGCTCGTGCTCGGCGTGCTCACCCTGTTCGGGCGCGGACACGCCGCCCCGGCCCTCGCCGTTCTCCTGCTGCCGGTGGCGGCCATCGGGCTGGGCGTCGCGGGGATCTACCCACTGCTCGACCCGCGTACGTCCCACTTCCTGATCGTGTCGATGGGAATGGTGGCCGGGATCGGCGTCGTCGGTCTGGCCGACCTGGCCGTCGTACTGGCGCGCCGAGGACTGCCCAGGCTCCCGCCGAGCGTGGTGGTCGCCGCGACCTGCGCCGTCCTGATCGTCAGCTTCGCCGCCGTCAACCACCGCTGGTTCCGCTTCGACGGCGATGAACCCGGCGTCTGGCGCGCGCACCAGGCGGTGACCGACATCGGATCGGCGACCAGGTACGTCGCAGCGCACAAGGGCCCCAACGACCTCGTCGTGGTCAGCGGGCCCGCCTGGTTCGGGTTCACGCTCTACTCCGACCACGATCCCCTCCAGCTGGTCGCACCGGTCTCCGGCACCGTCGGCTGGACCGTCACCATGCCCACCCGCACCGACGTGATTCTCCCGGGCCCCTCTCGCGGTGACGTGCGGTCCGTCCGGGACGCCCTCGACGAGGTCCTGGCGCGGGCCGCGACGCAGCCTCCCGGCACCCGGGTCTGGCTGGTCCGTACCTACACCCACCCGAGTGAACCGACGTGGCAGACCGCGCTCGCCGAGTATCGAGTGCAACAGGTCACAACCGGACCGGAGCCAGTGGTCGTGATCAGCAAGAGGTAACGGCGTCGACGAGCGGAGGGGTCACCGCCGGGCGACTGACTGTGGCATCGGTCGGTACCATGCGCCTGGCGGTCGAGCGGAGGAGTTGGTATGCAGCCGGAAGGCCCCTACAGGTTCACCCACTTGCTGGGCGGTTCACCGGTGGGGAAGGCATGGGCCGCCATCGACGAGCAAGGTCGGTTCGTGAGTGTGGCGGTGCTGGATGCGACCGTTGCGGCCGCTCCCGGTTGGCGGGAGGCCTTCGCCGAGGTCGCGAACGCGCTCGCTCAGTCGCCCGATGGGCCCCCGATCACCTACGCCGACTTCTCGGCCGCCGCACCCTGGGTGGCGTACTCCGCCGAAGCCGGGCCGGGCGCGGAGAAGCTGTTCCGGGCGCTCGGCGTGGAGTACCAACCGGTGCCCGCCGCGCCCCGGCCCGTCTCCGCCCCTCCCCAGCCTGTGTCGGGCATACCGCAGCCGGTGTCGGGCGTGCCGCAGCCGGTGTCAGGTGTCCCGCAGCCCGTCGTCGACATGCCGCACGCCCCATGGGCGGTGCAGGCAGCCGCGATACCGACCCAGCCGCCCGCCTTGGCTCCGCATCCTGTCTCGGCCGTGCCAGCGTCGAGCGCACCTGCCTCGCCCGCCGCCGGCACCGGCGCCTTCCCGATGCCGGCCACCGTGTCCGGCCCGCCGGGCGAGGCACCCACGCACGACCCGTACGCCGCCCCCGTGCGACGGATCAAGCCCTCACCGCCGCCCAAGCGGCGTACCGGCCTCTGGGCCGGCGTCGCCGCGCTGGCCCTGGTGGCCGTCGTGGGTGGCGGTGCCGGCATCTGGGCCCTAACCTCGGACGAACCCGGCAGGCCGGAGTCCTCTCCGACAGCCACGTCCACCGGGTTTCCGGCCTCGACCCCGCTCGCCCCCGGCCTCAAGCCCTGGGCGCAGGCCGCGCTGCGCAGCCCAGAGGAACGCGCACTGGCCGTGGCGGGACCGTCCATGGTCTTCGTGGAGGTCGTGTTCACCGGGTACGTCCGCAACAAGGCGGACGGCGCCCTGCTGGACAAGGCGCCGGTCACCTTCAGCCGCCGCTGCAGCGGCGTGGTCGTCCAACACGAGGGGTACGTCCTCAGCAACACCCAGTGCGTGCAGCCCACCCCGGACGTCCTGGTCGGTGGCGCTCTGAACGCCGTGGCCAACCGACTCGTGACCGCGGGCAGCCTGCAATCCAAGGACATCAGCTCCTACACCCGTGCCCGGGTGAACACGGCGGTCCTCACCGGGCTGAAGGCCGACGATCAGCCGGAGGCCCGGCTGTACGGGCAACTCAACGTAGCCAAGGGTGAGGTGACGGACAGCCCCGCGATTCCCGGCGCCGTCGTCCGGGCCCTCCCGATCGAGGCGGGAAACGTCGCCCTGGTCAAGCTCGAGCAGACGAACCTGCCCGCATCCGAGTTGAACGCCACGGCCACCACCAGCCCGGAGACGTCACTGCTCGTCCTGGGCTACGGCACCACCGACACCAGCTTCCGAGCCGCCACCTACACCGTGTTCTCCAAGACGGTGACCGTGACCGGGGTCGACACCACGACCCCACTCAACCCGTACCGGATCAGCGAGGATCTCGGGCTCTACTCCCGGGGCGGGATCGCCATCGACGCGAGCGGTCGGGTCGTTGGAATGCTCGACAACGACGTTCTGCGGCCCGACAAGGCGAACCGCCTCGTCGTGCCGGTCTCTGCCATGACCGGACTGCTCGAAGCTGCCGGCGTCACCAACTCGCTCGGTGAGGCCGACAACCAGTACCGCGGCGGTCTCGACGCGTACTTCGCCGGAGACGAGTCGACCGCCATCGCCCGATTCGACGAGGTCGCCCGGAGTTCGCCGGCCAACCTGCTGGCCCAGTCGTACCGGCAGGCGGCCATCGACAGCAGAGGGTCCGGCGGCGATTCGAGTGGATCCGGCTGGGCGGTGCCGCTGATCGCCGCGGCCGGTGGCGCGCTCGCCGTCGCTGTCGTCGTGGCGGTGGCGATGCTCCTGGCCCGGCGTCGCGACAGCCGCTTCTAGTACGTCTGCGCGGCGCCCGGCCGAGGCGCCACGGCGCTGGCGGCCCGCGCGGGACCGCCGACACGCGTGCCGGTCAACCACGGCCCCAGCGGCGTGCCGATGACGATCCACGCGAACACCCACGGGACCACGAGAGCCGCGACCAGATCGATCACTCCGCCCGCCCTCGGCGTCTGCAGGACCCACAGGATGCCCGCGTGACTGAGCACGACGGCGATGCCGCAGGCGGACAGCCGACTGATCACCCGCGACGCCCGTACGCCGATGCGCAGGTCGAGTTCCTCCGCGAGCCGGATGAGACCGGCGCTGATCATGATCGCCGTCAGCACCCCCAGCACCGGGGACCCGAAGTTGCCGGATTTGATGTCCAGGTCCCGGTTCAGGCCGAGGAGCACGAAACCCACGCCGATCGAGAGTGACGCCGCACCGGCGCTGGCGGGAAGGCGCGGACGGAGCCGTCGCAGCAGCCGCCCGGCCAGCACGAAGACCAGGCACGCCGGGACCAGGAAAATCCCGAGCGGGCCGGCCGTGACAACGCCGGGGGCGAGGTACGCGGCGACCAGGCCGACCAACGCCACCGTCCAGGCGACCGCAGCCGGCCACCGCTCCAGCCACCGGAACGCGACCGCAGCGATGAAGAGCACCGAGACGAACCAGAAGGCCGAGAACGGTCGGACTGCGGCGGTGCCGCCGTAGAGCGCGTCGCCGAAGGTTCCGGGCGCGACCTGGCCCGTCGCGACGTCCGCAGCGAGCAGTGCCGCGACGAGGATCAGGAACCACGTCACGTATGGCACACCCAGGCTGGTCCACCGCTTGCGCAACTCCCCGCCCAGCGGTCGCCCCGGCGACCAGAAGTAGCCGGTCAGGACGAAGAACACGGGGACGTGCCAGGTATAGATGGACGCGCGGGTCAGGCTGTCGCTCCAGACGTGGCCCACGACCACCGCGGCGATTCCGACGATCCGGAGGAGGTCGACACCGGCGGAGCGGTTACCCGCCGCCGTTGTCGTGCTCGTTGCGGCCATGGCGGGCATCATCGCAGACAGCACTACCGACCTACGCCCCGGATCGGCACCGCCCCGGCGTGAGCCTCGTGCCGGCGTTGCCACGTGTGGCGCATCGCCTAACCTTGGCCATGACACGCTGCCCACACAGTGGAGGTTCTCCGGGTGTCTCGTCCCCACCCTCCGTGGGCGCGCCTCCGGTCGGTGCCCCGGCCGGCCTGGATCGGTCTCGGTGTGGTCGCCCTGCTCCTGGCGGCCATCCCCGTGCTCGGCTGGTCGCCGTCGAAGACCGGGGCGCCGCGGGCCGCCTGGTCGGCACCCGACGAAAACACGCCGCCGCCCGCCGCGCCGGTGGATGGCACCACCTGTGCCGCCAACGCGCACGGTATGGCCGGCTTCACCCCCGTCAGCGCGCTCGACCTGCCCGAGCGGATCGACCCCAAACGGCCCCTGGCCCTCTCGTTCGACCGGACCGCCGCCGTGGCCAGCGGGTTCGACCGGATCGGCTACTGCCTGGAGCTGACCGGTCCCACCGGTACGCAGTGGGTGTGGACCGCCATGTCGCCGTTCACGACCGACGCCCGGCGCCTCGGCCTGCCGACCCGGGCCGGCCAGATCGTCCGGCAACGGATCGCCGATGTGGAAGTCGCCACCAACGCGGCGGGCCTGGCCACCGGCACCGGTCTCACGGGTTATCTGGAGATGTGGCCCAACACCTACGGGCCGGCCAATTCCGGCCAGATTCCCGGCGCCACACCCGACCGCTACGACGCCGACGACGACGTGTACCCGGCGATCGGGTACGGCTCCTTCCAGGTGCACCTGGTCGCCGCCACCCGCCCGGCCACGAACGCTCCGCAGACGGTGCTCGCGGTCAACGGCTTCACCTCGAAGGCCGCGCCGCTGTCAGTTGGCATCGGGAATGCCACCACCGGCCACCCGGACTGGACTACTGCCGACAACGCTGGCTCCTATACCCAACGCAGGCTGACGGTCTACGCCCGCTCGTCGGTGCTCACAGTCAGCCAGCACCCTCGGGACCGGCAGTTGTACCCCCGGGACGCGGCCGGCGGCGCCGTCGTGACGGTGGCGGGGAAGGCGACCGACCCACGGGTGAAGGCCGTACGCCTGAAGGTCGTCAGCGGAGCTGACGGCTGGGACGAGACCGTGCCCGTCGCGGCCGGCGGGGAGTTCGCGTTCCGGCAGCGGATCAGCGCCGCGCTTCGGGAGTACCGGTTCGAGTTGCACGTGCTCGGCGACGGCGTCGCCCGGCGGGCCGCCCTGTGGGAGGGCGTGGTGTCCGGCGACGTGTACGTCATCCAGGGCCAGTCCAACGCGGTAGCGTCCAGTCACCGGGGATCGTCGACCGGCGAGGAGTCCCCGTACGTCCGCAGCTTCGGCTCGACCACCGGGGACCCGGTCATCTCCGGCGCGGACCGTACCTGGAACTACGCCGTCTCGGATGCGATCCGGCAGCCCGGCTCGGTTGGTCAGTGGGGGATCCGCGCGGCCCACCGGCTCATGGACACCTACCAGGTGCCGGTGGCCCTGATCAACGGCGCGGAGAACGGCAGGGTGGTGTCGTTCTTCCAGCGCAACGACGCCAACCCCGGTGATCTGCGCACCAACTACGGCCGGTTGCGGCAACGGCTTACCGCTGCCAACGTGGCCGGCGAGGTACGCGGGGTGTTCTGGTACCAGGGTGAGGCCGACGACAACGACGCCGTCGGGCATGTCACCGGGTTCACCGCACTGCTGCGTGACTGGCGTCGGGAGGTCGGCTTCCGGGTCGACGGGGGCACCCGGTACTACGTCGTCCAGGTGAGCGGCTCACCGTGCGGCGACACCTCCGGCGGCCCTCTGCGCGAGGCGCAGCGACGGATGGCCGACACCCTGGGAGTGACGGTGCTGTCGACCACGGCCCTGACTGGCCGGGAGGGGTGCCACTTCGCCTGGGAACGGGGCTACCGCGAGTTGGGCGATCAGGCGTTCGCCGTGGCGGCCCGCGATATCCACCGTGGCCCCAGCCAGGGCGTGGCTGCCCCGAACCCCCGGTCGGCCGCCTTCACGGATGCGCGGCGCACCGAGGTGATCGTCCAGCTCCGCACCGCTGACCCACTGACCGTCCAGGTCGGCGCCGGCACCGACTTCACGATCGACGGCAGCTCCGCCACCGTTACCAGTGTCGAGTTCCGCGAGGGAGGCCGGCTCGTGCTGAGCCTGTCCGGCCCGGCCGACGGCGCTACCGGGCTGAGTTACCGGGGCGACGCCGGCCCCTGGTGCGTCAACGCCACCGGGGTCGGTCTGCTGGCCTTCCAGGGGCTCCCCATCGCTGGGGTCTAGCCGCCAGGCACGGCGGCGGGGGCAGCCAGCGCCTTGACGAGCGAGGGCTGCAGAGCCGCGGTCAACAGGGGTGCGAGGCTGCTGGCGTACTCGCTGGTGATGTGTGACGCGTCCCGCCGCACGACCACGCCGTTCACGAACGCGGGACAGCGGTCGTCAGGGGCGCAGAACCACTGACGCGAGGGCCAGCACCGTCATGATGCCGCCGATAACCCAGCGTGCCCTCGGCGCGGTCCACCCGAGGCGCTGGGCGCGGCGGCAGCGTCGTGCCGTCCCTTCAACCACCTGAGGCTGGCGAACGGACCAGGCCGGTCCACCAGGTCCACCGGTCCCGGTGCCGGAGCGCGGGTCGGGGACGCGGACACCGACGCGGTGAGGGCCAACAGCAGGACGATCCAGGTCAGCCCGTCCACCGACAGCGGGTTCCAGACGACCTCGGTGAACGAGTAGACGATGAGGAGCACGACCGGCGCCTTGGCGGTGAACGCCTGCCCGTCCTCGACGCTCCGGTGCAGGAGGGTGGCCATCCAGAGACCGAACAGGGTCAGCGCGACCAACCCGCCCGAGAAGATGACCAGGACGTACCCGGAGTGGAAGAAGTGGGTCGGGGCCACCCCGATGTCCTGGAGGTAGTACCACTTCGAGACGCCCACGCCGACGGCCTCTCGACCGCTGATGTACTCGCGGGCCGCGATCCAGATGTTGCCCCGGTTGCTCAGCGTGGTCTTCGACGCGCTCCACATCAGGTACGTGACGGCTGTCAGCGCGCCGACGACGAGCGCCACGCAGAGCGCAAAAGGGATCCGCGGATGCGGACGCAGGCGCTGCACGAGCAGTGCGCCCAGCATCCAGACGCCCACCGCCCCGATAGCCAGGTAGCTGGTGCGGGAGCCGGTGGCGACGATCACCAGCAGGCAGAACGACGCCGTCGCCACCAGCTCGGCGCGGCGCATCGCGCAGAACGCGGCGACCAGAGTGAACGACGCGAGCATCGCCGCGTAGTTCTCAGAGTTGTAAAAGCTCTTGAACAGTGCCCCGGCCACGGAGCACTTCTCCAGGTTCCCGCCCGTGCAAGCCCGCCACGACTGCCCGTACACGGCGGTCGGGATGGTCAGCAGCGCCAGGACCGCCAGCCCGGTGTAGGCCATCGCCCGGACGCTCACGGCGGTGCGTGCGGCCATCAACCAGACGGCGAGCAGCAGGAGCCCGGCCGCTCCGTACGCCGGCAACCGCGACCCGTAGATCCCGGCGCCCGTGACGACGTCGATGCTGGCGCACCAGGCGAGCAACCCGCCAGCCATCGCCAAGGAGATCCGGAGCCACACGTCGGACGGGCCGCGCAGGACGCCACGGCCAGAGAGCACCAGCCAGGCCAGCAAGCCGACCACCAGAACGCCGACCAGTACCGAGCTGCGGTCACCGGCGAGCGCCGGAGCGGCGTTGGTGAGTACCGCGAATCCGACCAGAGCGACCGCTGACGCAGGGTCGCCGAAGGCGGCGGCGACCGTCCGCCGGATCCGGACTAACCACAGAGTCACCGCTATGCCACCGACGGTCAGTAGGACACCGAAGATGGTGGTCACGTCAGACCCTTTCTCGGTCAGGTACCGGTGCCGGCTCGGCGACGGGATCGCGGCGCGCGTCGCGCCGCAGGGCGGTGATGAGGCCCCCCCACAGCAGGATGCCGAGCAGAGCGTCGCACACCAGGCTGGACACGACCGCGCCCTGCCAGCCGTAGGCCGGGATGAGCCAAACGTTGAGCCCCGCGTTGAAGATGCCCACCGCGATCTGGCACACCGTACGACGGCCCTGCAGTCGACTTCCAGAGAGGGCGTCCGCAGCCAGGTAGTGGATCGACTTCAGCACCAGGATCGCGCTGAGGCCCTGTAGTGCCAGGGTTGCCGCCTCGTACTCCGGTCCGAAGATCAGCGGCATGGTCCAGGCCATTGCGACCAGCAGCAGGCTGCTCGGCACGCTGAACATCAGGAAGCGGGGCAGGAGGCGACGGGCGAGCCCGAACGCCGCCCTGGGGCCCTCGCGCCCGACCTCGAAGAAGCGGGGATAGGCCACCGCGGACATCGACCGGGCCGGCGTGTACGCGAAGTCCACCACCCGGTAGGCGGCCGCGTAGATCGCCGCCGCCTCTGTGGTGCCGATCCGGGACAGCATGACCTTGTCGATGTCGTTGTAGACGGTCTGGGCGGAAAGGCCGACGGCGAACAACAGTCCGCTCCGGGCCTGACCGAGCGCTGGCCCCACGGACCAGGACCCCCCGCCGCCACCGCGCAGCCCGTACCAGATCGCCACCAGGCAGACCACGGCGGAGACCGCCAGCGCGGTGAGGGCCCACTGGCGCAGCGAGATCGGCTCGTCCGCCCTGACCAGGGCCACCGCACCGGCCAGCCGGAACACGTGCAGCAGGGCGGGGATGACCGAGGCGACGAAGACCTTGCCCCGGGCCTGCACCGACGCGGCCACCGCCTCGATGAGCCGCCAGGCCACGAGATCGGCGGCAGCGAGGCAGAGCATGTCGACCGCGCTGACCTCGCTGCCCCAGATCGCCACCCCGGCCGCGCTCACCAGCACGGTGGCGCCCACACCGAAGACGACGGTCAGGACCAGGCCTCGTGTGAGGTGGCGGGCCCACTCGCTCGGGGCCTCGGCGTAGCTCTGAAAGATCAGGCTCGGTGCGCCGGCGGACGCGAACGGGGAGACCACGGCGACGAGGGCGGTGACGCCGACGAAAAGTCCGTAGGTGTCGATCGACATCTCGCGGGCCAGCAGGACGAAGAGCACGCCCTGCGCGAGGGTCCGCAGCAACGTACCGGTGAAGAACTTCGCGGACCGCTTCAGGAAGATGTCGCGCCCGCTCGGGGGACGCCGGTGCGACCGTGGCCGGGGCGCGGTCGGCTCGACGGAGCCGACCGCGCCGAGAGGCGCTCTCACCGGTGCAACGCCTCCACCCACTGGCGGCTGACCTCGGCGGGATCAAGTGCGGCACAGCGGGCATGCCAGGACTTCTCGAAGTCGGTCAGGGTGGGGCGCTGGGCATTGGTCAGCCGGGTCACCGCGTCGGCGAGGGCAGCCGGTGAGGTGTCCGCTGCCAACGCACCAGGCACGAAGGTCGGGATCATCTCGTCCAGCGCGGGCACGGGGAGGGCCGCCACCGGCAGTCCCGCCTCGGCGGCCTCCACCAGGCTGAACCCGAAGGTCTCGGCACGGGACGGGTGGACCAGGAGGTCTGCCTCGGCGAGCAACTGGGCGACGCCCGGCACCCGGCCCAGGAACGTCGTCCGGTGCTGCACACCCAACTCCTGGGCCTTCGCGTGCAGCAGTTCCCGCTCCTCGCCGTCGCCGGCGAGCGTGAGGTGGTACGTCTCCGGCAGCAGGGCCAGCGCGGAGATGGCGCAGGAGTGGTTCTTGTACGGGCGGAAGGCGGCAGTGGTGAGGAGGTTGATTCGCCGGTGGTCCACCACCTCGCGGGGGGCGACGAATGGACGGGGCGGCATCGGGTTGGTGATGGTGACCACCGGCTGCCCCGGCGCGAGCTGCTGGACCGTGCGGGCGACACCGTTGGACACGGCGACCACGAGCCGTGGACGCAGCCCCTTGAGCCGCGAGAACCGGGCGAGCGTCCGGACCCGCCGGTCGATCCGTAGCCGTTCCGGCAGCAGGGAGTGTTCCCAGGCGACATAGCTGCGACCGGACCCGGCGAGGGCGGCACCAACGGGCACGCTGCCCCAGAGGCCGCTGGCCACGATCTGCACGTCCGGTGCCAGGTTCTGCAGGCGCCGCCTCAGCGGCGGAACGGCCTCCATCAACCGGGTGATCCGGGAACCGAGGCCGAGAGTGTCGACGGACAGGTCGGCCAGTTCGGCGGGGACCCCGCGGGACACGACGGTGGCCGAGACCTCTACGCCCTGGGCCTGAAGGCCACGTATCAGCAGCGCTGCCGCCAGCTCCATGCCGTAGAGCGGTTCGAGCTGCGGCAGAACGAAGTGCAGACGCATCAGTGTGGCCGTTCGGTCTCAAGCGGTCGAGTAGGGCTGCTGGTGGCCTTCGATTTGCGCATGGCGACCCGTTCGAGGGTCGACCGGGGCACGAGCCCGAGCGCCGCCAGCACCGCGTTGCGGGCGGACGGGGGGGAGTTGCGGCGGATCGCCCGCACCATCTCCCGTACGCCTTCCCGGTCTCGGGCCTGCAGAGCGTAGCGGAGGGTCTGGGCGGCGATGAAGTCCGAGAAGGTTCCCGGCGCCCACACTCCCTCCCAGCGCTGGGCCCAGTGCCACGAGGTGCGCCAGTCCGCGCCCGCGGAGATCGACCCGGGGCTGCCCACCGTGTAGACGGCCGTCGCCTCCTCGACCTGGACGATCTTCACCCCGGGCAGGCGGGCGACCCGGACCAGCCAGTCCCAGTCCTGGTGCCGGGGGAGCGTCTCGTCCCAGCGGCACTCGGTCGCCAACTCGTACGTCGTCAGTAGCGTCGACGTGGGCAGCGACTGCCGGCCGATGCCGAGGTGACGCCGGCGGAACAGGTAGTCCTCCGGCAGCATGCCGTCGGGGATCACCTCGGCGGGGGCAGGTGTCGGCAGCGGCTCCGCGCCGTCCTTGCGCTGCAGGATCCGGGACGACACGACGGGGCGGAACCCGGCCGCTGCCACGCGCTCCAGCGCCGGCAGTTGTGCCGCCAGCTTTGTTGGCAGCCAGGTGTCGTCGTCGTCCAGGAACGCGACGTGGCTGCCCGGGACGGCGTGCGTGACCCCGAGGTTGCGGGCGTACGACCCGCGCCGGCCGCCACCGGTGCAGACCACCTGATCGATGTGCTGCCCCAGGTCCCGTACCGTCTGCGGCACGTCCGGGGTGTCACAGACGACCACGATGTGTACGGATGCGCCCTGCTGGGAGCGTGCGGAGAGCACCGCGTCGGCGACGCTGGGGCGGCCCGTGGTGGGAATCACGACGGATACGTTCGGCATTGCGTTCTCCATGCGTTGGGGGTGTGACCGGCACACCGCCGGACCCGGCCGTTGGCCGGACCCGGCGGTGTGTAGGTGCGTGGGCGGATCAGCGGCCGCCGGCGCGGAACACCTCGGTCACCGTACGGAGCACCACCTTGACGTCGAGCCAGAGGGACCAGTTCTCGATGTAGTAGTTGTCGAAGCGCGCCCGGTCGGAGATCGGGGTGTCGCCGCGCAACCCGCTGACCTGCGCCAGGCCGGTGAGCCCGACCGGGACGCGGTGCCGCATCGCGTACTGGGGGTATTCGGCCGAGAACTTCTCGACGAAGTAGGGGCGCTCGGGCCGGGGGCCGACCACGCTCATGTCGCCGCGGAGGATGTTCCACAGTTGCGGAAGCTCGTCGAGAGACGTCCTGCGCATGATCCGACCGATCGGCCCCACCCGCTGGTCGTGGGCGATGGACCAGTTGGTTTGCGACTCGTGCTCGTCAACGGGGCGCATGGACCGGAACTTGATGATGTTGAAGGGTCGGCCGTGCCGGCCGATCCGCTCCTGGTAGAAGAAGATGCCGGGGCCGCCGTCGATGAGTGTGGCGACCGCGCAGACGATGAGCACCGGGCTCAGCAGGAGCAGCGCCACCGCGGCGAACGTGATGTCCGACGCGCGCTTGAGCGCCGACTGCGGGCCGGAGAGGGTGATGTCGCCGATGCTGACGACCGGGACCGCGCCGATGTGATCACCGTGCGAACGGGACCCCCAGAGGGGGGTCGCCGCCCACAGGTCGCACTCTGCCGTCCGGGGCCGGGAGAGGAGCTCCATGAGCGAGGTCTCGGAGCAGCTCGCGTCCGCGACGATCACCACGTCGCACTCGCGTAGCCGCACGAGGCTGTCGAGATCGTCGAGTGATCCGATCAGCGGCAGCGCGGTCGGATCGGGCGAGGCGGGGGTGTCGACGCAGCCCACGAAGCGTAGGCCGTACTGGGGGTAGCGGCGCAGGAGCCGGGCGAGTTCCACGGCGGTGGGCCCACTGCCGACGATGATCGCGTTGTGCTCGACCCACCGGCGCTTGCGGGCGACGATGGCGAACTCGCGGGTGAGAGCCCGACCGATGATCACCAGACCCGCCGATGCGGCGACACCCCGGGTGAAGCTGAAGACGTACTCGGCGGATTCGTGACGCATGGCCGCGACGATGGCGACCGCAGATCCTGCCGCCAACAGGCGACCGCAGAGGCTCGGCACCTCGTCGAGGAAGCTCACGTGCCGTCGTGCCCGGTAGAGGCCGCCGGCGGCGAAGACGGTCACGGTCAGGGCCGTCATGGCCAGGGTTCCGCGCCAGTACTGCTGGGTGACCAGCAGAGGCGCCAGCAACGCCAGGACGTCGACCGGCGCGGTCATCATCCAGGCCCGCAACCACCGGGTCCGGGTCGAAGCACGCGAGCCGGCGTACGGGAGGACGGCGGTCGTGTCCAGCCCGGGGCGGGCGTAGTGCTCCTCGGGCGGAGGCTGGGTCGAGCGTCGGTCCGCGGGAGACGGGAGAGCGGGAGGGCGACTCCCGCCCTGACTCCCCTCGTCGTCCCCCTCACCGTCACCCTGCGCGCCAGTGGCCGTGCCGTCGCGGTCACCGGCCGGTACCGGACGATGCCACATCGCGGGCTGGCTGGACATGATGGACCTCCCCGTGGAAACCGGCGGACCTGGCCGGTCTGAAGCGCGAGACGAAGGTGCCGGCCGACGAACTCTTACCGGCCGAGGTGTTACTTGGAGATGGCGAGGATCTCGTCGACGGAGTCCCGTCGGACCGCGTCATAGAAGGTCTTCGCCTTCTCGGTGTTCGCGAAGACGACGCTTTCGCTGCCCACCCGCCCGGTGCCCTTGGTTGGACTGGTCACGAAAGTCAGGTTACGGCCGCGAAGGTTCCGCAGGTCCGTCGCCATGCTGACAAGCGACATGTTCTCGTCCACCGACACCGCGCTCGAGGTCGCCTTGACGAAGGAGTTGAGCCGCCCGGGGCTGGTGACGATGCCGCCGGACACGGCCCCGTCGAGGATGGCCTTGATGACCTGCTGCTGGTGGCGGATGCGGGCGAAGTCGCCGTCGGCGAACTGCTTGCGCTGACGGGAGTAGTCCAGGGCGGTCTCGCCGTCCATCCGCTGCATTCCCTGCTCGAACTTTCGGAACGGCGGGTGGATCGACGTGAACGACTTCTCCGCGTTGATGTCGACGCCGCCCAGGGCATCGATGATCTCCTTGAAGCCGGCGAAGTCGATGATCATGACGTGGTCGATTCGGACCGTGGTGAACGACTCGACCGTCTGCACCATCAGCGGGATGCCACCCCAGGCGTACGCTGCGTTGATCTTCGCGTCCCGGCCGCCGTTCCGGCCGTCCTTCGACTTCGGCACGTTCACCCAGGTGTCACGAGGGATCGAGACGAGTTGTGCGCTGGACCGGTTCTTCGGGATGTGCGCGACGATGATCGTGTCCGTGCGCGAGCCGCCCGTGCTCTCCGGGTCGCGGGAATCGCTGCCCAGGATCAGGATGTTCATCGCACCGCCCGCCACCGCCTGCGGGCGCCCCTCCTCGGGAACGTCGGCGAAGGCATCAACCCGGTCGATGTCCTTTTCGACACCACGCAGGTACAGCGCGCCACCAATCATGGTGCCGCCGCCGAGGATCGCCGCGACTACCAGACAGATGACGAGGACGCGACGCCACCGGGGGCCACGACGTCGCCTCTTGCCCCCGGCAGGGGCGATTTCGTGTGGTTCGACGAACTCGGTGTCGGCATCGGTGTACCGCTGAGCACCAGACATGCTGGCGATGCTACTGAGTGACGGTCTCTGTTGTGCACCCTCGTCCTTTCGGGTATCACACGCCTGCCGACCGGCGCGGCGAACCCGACCTTGCGTTCGGACGGACGACCGTTAACGCCGGCTCGGGAGAGCGTCCGAGGCTCTATTGTGTCGCCCCCGACGGTGACGTGGACGGTGCATTCACCGGCTGTCGCGGTGACTCTCCCGCTGGCCCCCGGAGCCTGGTACAACGGCACCCGTGGATCGAATCAAGCTCCGGCGGGCCATCGCGCGTACCCCGCTCGCCCCGGTCGCCGCCTTCCCCAAGAGGCTCCGCACGATCGCGCGGTACGACGCCAAGGTGCTGCGCAGTTCGGCGCGCTGGCTTGTGACGTCCCGTGAGCACCACAACTACACGTACGACCTCACCCCGTTGAGCCGCAACCACCTTGCCTGGTTCGTCAGTGTGGTCTGCGACATCCCGGTCAAACAGGTACGGGCATACCTCGGCGAGATCGAGTCGGACGACACCCTGCGCCAGCACCTCCTGGCAGCGATCGCCGACTCCGACCGGCGCCGCCTCGCCGACAAGGAGATCCGCTACGCCCGGCGGATCGGCTGGTACGCGATCGTCCGCGCCACCCGCCCGAAGCACATCGTCGAGACCGGTGTCGACAAGGGACTCGGCAGTGTCGTCCTCGCGGCCGCACTGCTGCGCAATGCCCAGGAGGGGCACCCGGGTCGGGTCACCTCGCTGGACATCAACCCGGAGGCCGGCTACCTCGCCCGGGTCGCACCCTGGTCGGAGGTCGTCGACCTGGTGATCGGCGACTCGATCGCCTCGATCGGCGCACTGGAGCGCCCGGTCGACCTGTTCCTGCACGACAGCGACCACAGCCGTGCCCACGAGAAGCGCGAGTTCGACGCCGTCGAGCCGAAGCTCGCCCCCGGCGCGGTTCTGCTCACCGACAACGTCACCAGCACCAACGTGCTCGCCGAGCACGCCGAGCGCACCGGCCGACGGTTCCTCGCCTACCGGGAAAGCCCCGCCAACCACTGGTACCCGGGCGACGGCATCGGCGTGGCATGGTAGCCGGGTGCTGCTGACGTCGATCCACACGTACCCCGTCAAGGGTTGTCACCGGCTCGACCACGACGGCGCGTTCGTGCAGCCGTGGGGCCTGGCCGGCGACCGACGCTGGATGGTCGTGGACGCCGACGGTGTCGGCATCACCCAGCGGGAGACCACCCGGATGGTCGGCCTGCGCGCCAGCGTGTGGCCGGGGGGCCTGTCGCTGCGCGCCGACGGGCAGCCTGACCTCGACGTGCCCGAGCCGGCCGGCAGCGACCCGGTCGCGGTGCGGACCTTCCGCAACCGCAAGCTCCCGGTCACCGCTCTACCTGCAGGTCCGGCGGCCGACGACTGGCTCGGCGCGCTGCTCGGCCGACCGGTCCGACTGGTCTGGCTCGCTCGGCCGACCCGTCACCTGGCCGCCGAGGACCGCGAACACGACACCGGCGACCAGGTCAGCTTCGCCGACGCCTACCCGCTGCTGCTGGCGAACGTCGCCTCCCTCGACGCCCTCAACGACTGGCTGGCCGAGGCGGGGGAGGAGCCGGTGCCGATGGCCCGGTTCCGGCCCAACCTGGTCGTCGGCGGGGCCGCGGCCTGGGCCGAGGACGACTGGGCCGGCCGGCAGTTGCGCATCGGCGACCGGCGGTTCCGGGCCGCCGGGCCGTGCGACCGCTGCGTGGTGACCACGACCGACCAGGAGACCGGGGTACGCACGAAGGAGCCACTGCGCACACTCGGGCGGCACCGGAACGTCAAGCAGAAGCTCCTCTTCGGACTGCACCTGGTGCCGCTCGACAGGGGGCCGTTGACCGTTGGGGCAACGGTCGTCATCGAACCCTGACCCGGGGGCCGCCGCTGCTCCTGCTGTGGGCACGCTCCGGTTACCGTCCGTCGATGCTCTCTTAGCTTTGGCTTAGCCGGCTTGTCCGCCCGCGCCCGGGTCCGGCAGCATCGCCGTCGTGACGGACGGAAGCGCTGTCGACATCGACATCGACCTGGACCATGCTCGCGAGGACCGGCCGGCGTCGTCGTCCGGTCCGAGGCCCTGGCTGGTCGCCACCGGCGTCACCGTCCTCGCGGCGGCTCTCGGGCTCACCCTGACCCTGCGGTCCGGCTCCGCCCCGGTCTGCGCCGCCGGCCGGACGCTCGCCGCCGCACCGCCCACCGGCAACACCACGCACAGCGGCAAGGCGACCTTCTACGACTCGAAGGGCGCCGGCGGCAACTGCTCGAACCCGGCGGCCCCGGCCAACCGGCTCTACGTCGCGCTCGGCCCGACGGAATACTCGGCCGGTGCCGCCTGCGGTGGATTCCTCGACGTGACCGGCCCGAAGGGCACCGTCCGAGTGCTGATCATGGACCAGTGCCCGGAGTGTGCGCCGGGGCATCTCGATCTGTCCCGCGAGGCGTTCGCCCGGATCGCCGACCCGGTCCAGGGCCTCGTCGCCGTCACCTACCGCGCGGTGGTCAACCCGCCACTGCCCGGACCACTCACCTTCCGTATCAAGGAGGGCGCGTCGCAGTGGTGGTTCGCCGTCCGCGTCGGCAACCACGGCAATCCACTGCGTTCCGTCGAGGTCCGGCAGGGTGACAGCGGTCCGTGGCGGTCGGCCGCCCGGCAGGACTACAACTACTGGCTGATCGCCTCCGGCGCCGGGCCCGGCCCGTTCAGCGTCCGCATCAGCGACGTGTACGGAAACCGGGCCACCGTCGGCGGCATCCGGATGGCACCTGGCCAGGTGCAGAACAGTGCTGTCCGGATGTACGCGCGCGGGGCCGTGGCGAGCACCCCGCGCCCGTCCGCGTCGGCCCGGCCGCCCGGCAACCGACCCACCGGTACGCCGACGCCGGCCCGCCGTCCGGTCGAGGTGGCGAAAGCGAGCGCGCCAGCCACCGACACGCCGACCACCCGCCCCGCCGGGGCGAACGCCCGTTCCTGCGCGGGCTGACCGCTCAGTCAACCGGCGTCAGGTCGAGCCACATCAGGATCTCGTCCCGGTCGTCACCGGGCGCCACCCGCAACGCGCCCGGCAGTCGGCCGATCTCCCGATACCCGAGGTGGCCGTAGAACTTGTCCAACCCCAGCCCGTCCCGCACCGTGATGTGCAGCGCCTCGTGGCCGAACTCCCTGCCCAACCGGGCGGCCTCACCCATCAGCGCCGAGCCGTAGCCGCTGCCCTGGGTGTCCGGGTGGACCATCACCCGCTTCAACACACACCAGTGCGCCGTGAGCGGGAAACGGTTGTCACTGAAGATCAGCAAAGCCACCAGCCGGTCGCCGGAGTACCCGACCAGCAGCCGGTCCGGTCCGTCGGCGATACCGGCGAAGGTCGGTTGGGCGATGACGTGGACGTCGGCCGCAGTGACCGGCGGTACGAAGCCGACCGCGCCACCCGCGTTGCTGACCTCCACCCAGAGGGCGACGATCTCGGCGCGTAGCTGCGGGGTCAGGTCGGGGTCGAGGACGAAGCGCAGACTCACGCTCGCCATCCTGACCCGACGACCAGGCAAACGACCCGCGACCGTGACGCGCCCGACAACCGCCGTCCGGCAAGTGCTGCTCGTTGACTTGTGCGGGAGAGGGGATTCGAACCCCCACATCCTTCCGGATACAGGTTCCTAAGACCTGCGCGGCTGCCATTACGCCACTCCCGCCAACGTGCTGAGTCTAGAGCGTCTGGCTTTGACGGTGTTGAGCCCGGCCTCCTTGAGGATGGTCGAGATCGTGCCATGACTCACCTTGCATTCCCTGCCAGGCAGGGTGCGGAGGATCCCCGACAGCCGCTTCGGTCCGACATCCGGATTCGCCAGTGCCTGTTCTATTACCACGTCGCGATGAGCCCTCGAACGCCAGCTGCGGTCCGGACGCGGTGTCAACACGCCCTCCTGCTCGAGTCCTCGCCGAACCTTGTACAGGTATGCCGGGTGACAGCCCAGGTGCCGTGCCGCCTCCAAGGCCGTCATCTGCTGCGCGTCGACCCGACCGAGCAGCTCGATGAGTTCCTCCCGTGTTACTGGTCGGCGGTCGGAACCGGCTGGCTCGTGCATACGTTCCTCGCCATTGGCCGCTGTTCCTAAGGGAATGGTGAGATCACGAGGCTGGTTCCGCCGGCCGGCGTATGTCGCGGTCTGGCTGTGACAATTCGGGCAGAGGAGCCGCAGGTTCGGGGGTCGGTTGTCGAGGAAGTCCCCGTTGATGTGGTCAACGTGCAGGATCAGTGGAGCGCCTCGCCAGACGGGCCCTGTCCCGCACCCTTCGCACTCGTCCGGCACGCCGAGTGTGGACAGGGCCCACTTCAGTCGCACGCCTGGCGTTCGCCGGGACCCTTCGGGCAGCTCGACCAGAAGCTGGGATGAGGTGGTGCGTCGTACGCCCCGGCGCCCCTTGTTGTGGGCCTGCCTCGCGAAATGCGACGTGTCAATGCCGAATTTCTTGAGCTGACGACTGATGTGCGCGTGCGAGCCGCCGCTGACGCGTACGCCGAGCAGCCGCATCACCTCGGTGATGTTGCGCGCGGCGGCGGCCGCGGTGGCCAGCGCTTCGGGCGTGTACTTGTATCGAACCACTGACGGACCGTAGCGGCCCGGTGCGACAGGTCAGTCCAGGCCGAGGTCGCGGCGGAGCTTGGCGACGTGCCCGGTGGCCTTGACGTTGTAGAGCGCTCGCTCGATCTTGCCGTCGGCGTCGATCACGAACGTCGAGCGGATCACACCGGTGACGGTCTTGCCGTACAGCTGCTTCTCGCCGTACGCGCCGTAGGCGGTCAACACCGCCTTGTCCAGGTCAGACACCAGCGGGAAGGTGATCGCGTCGCGCTCGCGGAACTTCGCCAGCTTTTCCGGCTTGTCCGGGGAGATGCCAACGACCTCGTAGCCGGCGGCCTGGAGCGAAGCGAGCGAGTCGCGGAAGTCGCAGGCCTGCTTGGTGCAGCCGGGGGTCATCGCGGACGGGTACGCGTACAGGACCACCTTGCGGCCTCGCAGGTCGGCGAGGGAGAGCTGGTCACCGGTGTCGGTGGCGAGGGTGAACTCGGGCGCGGGGTCACCGGGGGAGAGGCGGTCGGGCGCAGTCATGGCCCGACGATACCGCCGGACCCGCCGTTGTCGACGTCGGCGGCGCGCCGCCGACTGAAGCCGTCCGACCTGAGCGGGTGATCAAGAACATGCGTTGTTGCCAGAGTCTGGCAACAACGAGACTTGGGAAATAGGCTGACCCACGCCGGCCCGGTCGGGCCCGCTGACGCGTGGGAGGTCGCGTGGAAACACTGGCGATGCACATCTCGAACGGGATCATCGATGGTCCCGTGGCAGCGATCTTCGCGGCGATCGCTCTCGCCGCGCTGACTTTCTGCGTTCTGCGCGGCCGGCGCGACCTGGATGACCGGCTGGCCCCGATGGCGGGCCTGGTGGCGGCGTTCATCTTCGCCGTCCAGATGCTCAACTTTCCGATCTTCACGGCCGGCGTGAGTGGCCACCTGCTCGGCGGCGCACTCGCCGCCATGCTGGTCGGCCCGTGGGTCGGCGCGCTCTGCGTGTCCGTGGTGCTTGTCGTGCAGGCGCTGATCTTCGGTGACGGCGGCGTGGCGATGCTCGGCCTCAACATCACGAACATGGCGCTGCTCGGCACCGCCGCGGCGTACCTGCTCATCGCAGTGTTGCTGCGGGTGCTGCCCCGCACCCGGGCCGGTCTGGCCGTGACCGCGTTCGTCGCCGCGATGCTCAGCGTGGTGGTCGCGTCGCAGGGCTTCGTCCTGCAGTACTGGCTGGGTGGCACCACCGACCTGGGCGGCAACCTGGCCGGCCTGGCCGGCACGATGGCCGGCGTCCACCTGCTGATCGGCATCGGCGAGGGTCTGATCACCGCGACCACCGTGCTCACCGTCGCGAAGGTGCGACCCGACCTGGTCTACGCGCTGCGCTCCCTGCGTACCCCCGCCACCCCTGCTGTCCCGGTCGCCGGAGGTGTCCGATGAAGAACCGTTCCTGGGCCTTCCTGGCTGGCGGCCTGCTGGTCGCCCTGCTGCTCGCCGGTGTGGTGAGCAACTACGCCTCGTCCCACCCGGACGGGCTGGACTCCTCCCTGCTCAAGGGCTGCACCGTCGACGCCGACGACAACATCGTCGGCGGCAGTTGCCCGGCACAGCAGTCCCGGGACCACGAGCTGGCCGACAGCCCGCTGGCCGACTACGGCGTGCGCGGGGTGCAGAACAGCTTCGTCTCCACCGGCCTCTCGGGCGTTCTCGGGGTGCTGGTCACCTTCGCGATCGGCGCCGGCGGTTTCTGGCTGCTGCGTCGCCGGGGCACCTCGCCGACCGACGGTGACGCGACGACGCCCGCCGAGGGCGACGCCGGGACGTCCACCGACGGCCGGCGCCACGCCGACGCCAACGGCTGAGCAGGGGGTACGCGGAATGGGTGCCGGTCACGGGCATGTGCTGTACCGCGAGTCGGACTCGCCGGTGCACCGGCTCCCGCCCGAGGTCAAGATCGTGGCGATGGTGGTCTTCACCATCGCCGTGGTGGCCACCCCACGTACGGCGTTCTGGGCCTTCGGCGCGTTCGCCCTGCTGGTGGTGGCGGTGGCGGCGCTGGCCCGGGTGGGGCCGCGGTGGTTGCTCAGTCGGGCGCTGATCGAGCTGCCATTCGTGCTGTTCGCCGTCGCGCTGCCGTTCCTGGGCAGCGGCGACCGGGTCGAGGTGCTGGGCCTACGGCTGTCCGAGGACGGGTTGCACGGGGCGTGGAACATCCTGGCCAAGGGCACCCTGGGCGTGCTCGCCTCGTTGCTGCTCGCCGCGACCACCACCACCCGGGACCTGATCGTGGGGCTGGACCGGCTGCACTGCCCACAGGTGCTCACCCAGATCGCCACGTTCATGCTGCGCTACCTCGACGTGCTGATCGGCGAGGCGCGGCGGATGCGGGTGGCCCGGATCTCCCGGGGTGACGACCCGCGTTTCCTGTGGCAGTTGCGCGGCTTCGCCGCCGGGATCGGCGCGCTGTTCCTGCGCGCCTTCGAGCGTGGTGAGCGGGTCTACCTGGCGATGCTGTCGAGGGGTTACACCGGACGGATGCCCGCCGTGTGGCAGGGCGAGGGCGCGGCGACCGCCGGTCAGTGGCTGGTCGCGGCGACCGTGCCGGTGTTGGCGGCCTCCGTCGCCGTCACCGCCGTCGTGCTGTCATGATCGGTGTCGTGCAGACCGCTGTCTCGCTGGACGTTCGTGGTGTTCGGTACGCGTACCCGGATGGGCACGTCGCCCTGCACGGGGTGGACCTGAACGTGCCGCGCGGCGCTCGGGTGGCGCTGCTCGGGCCCAACGGCGCGGGCAAGACCACGCTGGTGCTGCACCTCAACGGCATCCTCACCCCGACCGAGGGCAGCGTGAGCGTCGGCGGGCTGACGGTCACGCCGGATCGGGCCACCCTGGCCGAGGTGCGTCGCCGGGTCGGCATCGTCTTTCAGGACCCGGACGACCAGCTGTTCCTGCCCACGGTCGCGGAGGACGTGGCGTTCGGGCCGGCGAACCTGGGGCTGCGCGGGGCGGAGTTGTCCGCCCGGGTGGACGAGGCGCTCGCCGCGGTGGGAATGGGCGAGCACCGGGACCGGACGCCGCAGCACCTTTCGTTCGGGCAGCGTCGCCGGGTGGCGGTGGCCACCGTGCTCGCCATGCACCCGGAGATCCTGGTGCTGGACGAGCCGTCGTCGAACCTGGACCCGGCGGCCCGCCGTGAGCTGGCCGAGATCCTGCGCGACCTGCCGGTGACCCTGCTGATGGTCACGCACGACCTGCCGTACGCGGCGGAGCTGTGCGAACGCTCGGTGATCCTGGACGCCGGCCGGATAGTCGCCGACGCCCCCACCCGGGACCTGCTGGCGGATTCCACCCTGCTGGCCCGCCACCGCCTGGAACTCCCCCACGGCTTCACCCCCACCCCACACCCCTGACCGCGCACCCCACACCGCGCACCCCACACCCCTGACCGCGGCGATCTTGCACTTACTGTCCCGGCATTAGCCGCTAAAGCCGCGTATCGGCGACACAAAGTGCAAGATCGCGGGGGCGCGGGGTCAGGTTTGGGCGGGCGTGGGGGTTCGGGAGGCTGCGTGTAGGCGGAGGACGCCGACGGTGGTTGCGCCGGCGCCGGTGATCAGCACCAGCGCGATCATGATCCGGGCGTACTCGGCGGGCCAGGGCACCGGGACGATGGACCGGGCGAACACCGCGGCGTTCGTCGCACCGGCGAAGAGCGCCAGGCAGGCTCCGGCCAGCGCCACGGCGAAGTCGGCGGCCGGGCGGCGGGCCAGCGCGTACCAACCGGCGGCGATCGCACCGACGCCGGTGAGCAGAGACCAGATCTGCCCGGACAGCAGCCCGACCACCACCTCGCCCACGCCCTGGGCGCCGGCGTCCAGCTCCCGCCCCACCGGGTACACCACGGCGACCGCGCCGCCGGCGACCAGCAGCGCACCCAGCGCTGACAGCGCGCGGCCGCCGGCCGGTGAGCCTGCGGCGACCAGGCCGAGCGCGCCCACCGCGAGCAGCCCCACGATGGTCACCGCCCACCAGGTGTACGCGTCCGGCGGCGGCACCCAGTCCAGGGTGCCGCCGATCACCACCGGGTCGGCGCCGTCGCGCAGCGGGACCGTCCAGTCCCGGACCCGGTGCTCGCGGTCGGGTGCGGCGCGTACCGCCGCGGGTGGTGCCGACTCCTGCCACAGCGCGCGCTGGTCGTGCCAGCGCACGGTGGTCCCGTCGGCGATCTTCCGCCAGGACGGCGGGGCGGCCGGGTCGGCTTCGGCCGGGAGCGCGGTGTCCCCGGCGATGGTGCGGTTCAGGTACGTGGCGGGGGAGTGGCTGTTCTCGAACACCCCGTCCGGGCCGACGCGCAGGTACGGCTCGCCCGAGTAGCCGATCACCTCGATGGCGCGGCCCGTGCGGTTGGTCAACTCCAGTCGGGCGCCCGCCTCGACGACGCGTACCTCCAGCCCTGGCCGCGCCGGTGCCACCCCGGTGGTCCGGGTGCGGTAGTCGGTGCCGTCGGGTGCGTCCGCGCCGTGCGCGGCGGCGGGTGCCGCCGTGAGCAGGGTGGCCGCGCAGGCCGCGGTGGCGACCAAGCCGGCACGGGCCAGCAGGGTACGGATCACTTGCCGGCCGCCGCCACGGCTGCGGTGAGACCGTCCGGGGTGGGGTTGGCGACCGGCTGACCGTTGACCAGGATCGTCGGCGTGCCGGTGATGTTGCTCCGGCTGGCCTCTTCGGTGACGTGCCCGGTCCACGTCTTGTACGTGTTGTCCTTGACGCAGCCGCCGAACGAGCCCTGATCGAGGCCCACGCCGACGCCGATGTCGATCAGCTCGTCGTCGGTGAGCCCGGCGCTGCCCTCCGGCGGCTGCTTGTCGAAGAGCGCCTTGGCGTACTCGCGGAACTTGCCCCCGGCCGCGGCGCAGCCGGACGCGGCGGAGGAGCGGGTGGAGTATTCGGTGGTGGAGAAGCGGTTGAGGTACGCCACCGGGTGGTAGACCACCTTCGCCTTGTTCTCGGCCACCAACTGCTCCAGAGTCGCCCCGCTGGTCTGCTCGAACTGCTTGCAGGCCGGGCAGAGGAAGTCCTCGTAGACGTCGACGGTGACCGGCCCGCCGCCGGTGACGATGCCGGTGCCGTCCGCGTTGGCGCCGGGCGGGGTGGTGAAGTCGTCCGAGCGCTGGTTGGACCAGACGCCCCAGCCGATCAGGCCGGCGATGACCAGCACGGCGACCGCGGCGGTGGAGACCCAGAGCGTGCGCCGACGCCGCCGCTCGCGGGCGAGCTGCTCGCGGACCACCCGGGCGGCGTCCCGCTGCCCCTTGCGACTACTCATCCTCGTCCTCCACAGCGGGTTCACCGGACAGCCACCCGTCCACCGACACGGGCGTACGCGGCCAGATCAGTAGAAATCCGGCCAGTACCAAGAATCCCAGGTCACGAAGGATCTCCGGGAGGTAACTGGGGGCCTGCCCCTCGGCGAGCTGCCCGCCGCTGCCGAAGCAGCCACAGTCGATGGCCAGCCCGCGTGCCCAGGCCGAGGCGATCCCCGCGATGAAGACCACCAGCAGTGCTGCGGAGACCACCGCGCTGAGACGGGTGGCCAGCCCGAGCAGCAGCAGTACGCCCAGCGCCAGCTCGACGAAGGGCAGGGCTGCGCCGATCACGGTCGCGACGTCGTACGGCATCACCTGGTACGCGTTGACGGCCCGCCCGGAGGCGGCGAGGTCGCCGACCTTCGACGCGCCGGCGACGAGCCAGACGGCGGCGAGGCCGAGTCGGGCCGCGATGCCGAGCCAGGGCCGGACGACAGACCAGCGGCCAGCCCGGCTGGGAGGTGCAGTCACGCTCATTTGTCGTCCCGTCTCCGCCGGAAGTTCCACGCTCAGCCGGTCAGGGCGTCGCCGACCGCCTCGACCAGCTCGTCGCGGGCCCGGGCGACCCGGGAACGGATGGTGCCCACCGGCACCCCTTCGACGGCGGCGGCCTCGGCGTACGACAGGCCGAGCAGTTGGGTGAGCACGAACGCGGCGCGTCGCTCGGCGCTGAGCCGGCGGACCAGATCAGTGGCGCCGAGCTGGCCGGCCGGGTCCGGGTGCGGGTGGTCGGTGTACGCGTTCGCCGCCAGGCGCTCGTCGAGTCGGCGGCGGCGGATCACCGTGCGCAGGTGGTCGGCGCAGGCCCGCCGGGCGATGCCGAGCAGCCAGGTGCGGGCGCTGGAGCGACCCTCGAACGCGGGCAGGGCCCGAAACGCCCGCAGGTACGTCTCCTGGGTCAGGTCGTCGGCGCTGTCCGGGTCGACCAGGGCGGCGGCGAACCGCCAGACCTCGACCTGGGTCAGCCGGACGAACGCCGCCTGGGCGGCCGGGTCACCGTCGCGCGCGGTCAGCGCCCACTCGGTGGCCGGGTCCCGGGCGACATCGCCGGGCGGCTCTGCCGGACCGGCGGCACCGGTGTCACGCGGGACGGGGATCACGACAACCGAGGTTACGCGGCACCAGGCGGAGCGTCAGGGTCCTTCGGCCCTTGGATGGTCTGCGCCACGTCGGGAACTTTTCCCCACCCCGAGCCGACTACCCGGTCATGACGTGCGACCACGGCAGCGATCACCCGCCTCGGGTCGCCGAAAGTGACACTCGTCGGCGACCATGGCCGGCATGACTGTCGCCCTTCGCCGCTGGATCGCCCGGCTGGCTGCCGCCGCCGGCCTTCTGGTCACCGTCGTCGCCCTGTTGATCGCGCCAGCCACCCCGGCCAGCGCCCACGCGGTGCTTCAGAGCAGCAGCCCGGCCGCTTCCGCGGTGGTGCCGAGCGGGCCGTCCGAGGTGGTCCTCACGTTCAGCGAGTCGGTCCGCAAGGTTCCGGGCAAGATCAGGGTCATCGCCCCGGACGGCTCCCGGGCCGACCGGGGCGAGCCGTCGTTCGACGGCGGTGTCGTGACCATCCCGGTGGATCCGGGCGGTGAGCGTGGCACCTACCTGGTCAGCTTCCGAGTGATCTCCGCCGACAGCCACCCGGTCTCCGGGGCGTTCACCTACTCGGTCGGCGCGCCGTCGACGCCACCCGTCGACACCGGCGTGGACAGCCGCGCCAACCCGGTGGTGGGTACGGCGGTGAAGGTGGCCCGTTTCCTCGGCTACGCGGGCCTGGTGCTGCTGGTCGGGCCGGCGCTGGTGCTCGCCGCGCTCTGGCCACGACGGCTCTCCCGGCGGGGGCCGACCCGGCTGGCCTGGACGGGCCTCGGCCTGGTGGCCGTCGCCACCCTCGCCGACCTGTGGTTGCAGGTGCCCTACACCGCCGGCGGTGGTCTCTTCGACGTGACCGGCGAGGGGTTCGGCAGCGTGTTCGGCAGCGCCTTCGGTGCCGCCCACCTGGTCCGGCTCGGCCTGCTGGCGGCCTCCGTCTTCCTGCTCCGGCCGCTGCTGGCCCGGCCGGCCAGCCGCACCGACGCGATCATTCTGGCCGTGCTCGGCGGTGCTGCCCTGCTGACCTGGCCGCTGGCCGGGCACCCGGCGGCCTCCCCGGCACCGGCAGTCTCCGTGGTGGTCGACGCTGTCCACCTGGGCAGCATGGCGGTCTGGCTGGGCGGTCTGCTCATGCTCGCCGGCTTCCTGCTGCGCCAGGCCGACGAGCGGGAGTTGGGCGCGATCCTGCCGATCTGGTCGCGCTGGGCGGCGCTCGCCGTCTCGGCCCTGCTGTTGGCCGGCACCGTCCAGGCGCTGATCGAGGTGGCCACCCCGCAGGCACTGTTCAACACCACGTACGGCCGGTTGCTGCTCGCCAAGATCGGGCTGTTCGCGATCGTGATCGCCGTGGCCGCGTACTCCCGGCAGTTGGTGCGTCGTCGCATCGCGGCGCAGCGCCCGGCGCCGGTACGCCGGGCGGTCTGGGTGGAGCTGGCCGTGACCGTGGTGGTGCTGGGCCTGTCCGCCACGCTCGTGCAGACCACGCCCGCCCGAACCGCGGTGGCCGGGCCGGCCGGCACCGAGGCCGGGCTCTTCTCGACCACCCTGTCCAGCCCGCTCTACTCCCTGCGGGTCGAGCTGAGCCCGGCCGAGCGGGGCAACAACTCGGTGCACCTGTACGCGTACGGCAAGGACAACAACCTGCCGCTGCCGGTGGTGGAGTGGCGGGCGACCGCCGCGCTGCCCTCGGCCGGGATCGAGCCGATCGAGGTCCCGTTGCTGCCACTGACCGACAACCACGCCTACGGCGACATCAGCCTGCCGGCCGCTGGCGACTGGCAGCTGAAGATCACCGCCCGAACGACCGACATCGACCAGGCCACGGTGACCGCCACCGTGCCCATCCGTTAGAGAGGTTCGCGAAACCCATGACCCGACTCCGGCGTACCGCAACCGCCGCTGCCGCCCTGGCGTTCACCGCCGCCGCCACCGCTGTGTTCGGCTTCGCCGGACCGGCGTCCGCCCACGTGACGGTGAACCCGAAGGAGGCGACCCAGGGCGGCTACGCCCGGGTGGCGTTCCGGGTGCCCAACGAGAGCGACAGCGCGTCGACCACCAAGGTGGAGGTGGTGCTGCCGGAGAACGCGCCGGTCGGCTCGGTGTCGACCATGCCGGTGGCCGGCTGGACGGTGGCCGTGGAGAAGCGCAAGGTGGACCCGCCGATCGAGGTGCACGGCAGCCCGATCACCGAGGCGGTGGCCAAGCTGACCTGGACGGCCGCCGGCGATGCGGGGATCAAGCCGGGCGAGTTCCAGGAGTTTCCCGTCTCGATGGGGCCACTACCGCAGGTCGACTCGATGGTCTTCAAGACCCTGCAGACCTACTCGGACGGCAACATCTCGCGCTGGATCGACCCGCCGGCGCCGGGTGCCGAGGAGCCGGAGAACCCGGCTCCGGTGCTCACCCTCGCCGCGGCGGCGGCACCGTCTGCCTCCGCCGGGCCCACCGCCGGGGCCGTGGCGACGAACGACGATGACGACGATGCCGACGAGGGCAATGGGCTCGCGGTCGGCCTCGGCGTGGCCGGTCTCGTCGCCGGTCTGGCCGGCCTGGTGCTGGGCGGGCTGGCGTTCGCGCGGACCCGCCGGGAGCCGGTCGCCAAGTCCTGACCCCGGCCACACACGCTGGCCCGCCGGAGAATCCGGCGGGCCAGCGCGCTTTCCGGAGTCGAAATCGGCCGTGCCGTGGATATCCCCTGATCAGACGGTGTCCGTCGGTAAGGTCGGCCGGGTATCTGGCTACAGAGGGGGACGGTGCGAATGCGTTTCGTGCGGGCGATCGCCGGAGTGCTGCTGTTGGTCGTAGGGATTCCGGCGTTGTTCGCCGGTGGCGCGCTGTGGTTGGTGACCCGACACGCCGACCCCGATGGGGGCTTCGCCGCCCGCTTCGAGACGGTCCGCACGCCCGGTCACGCGGTCGTGGTCTCCGATCTCGACCGGTTGCTGCGGCGGGAGGCGCCCTTCGCGCGTACCGCGCAGACCCAGCTGCGATTGGACGCCCGCACCTCGGACGGCCCGGCCTTCGTCGGGCTGGCGCCCAGCGCAGAGGTACGCCGCTGGCTGGAGCCGGTGCCGCACGCCGCGGTCCGCCGGGTGGCGCTGGCCCAGGGTCCGCTGCCGGTCCGGCTGGACCCGGCCGGTCCTGCTGCCGGCGCCTCGGCTGATCCGGCCGTCGGTAGCCCGGCCGCTGTGCCGGTCAGCCCGCTGGGTCAGCCGTTCTGGGTACGCGAGGGGATCGGCTCGCTGGAGTGGAGTGCGGACGACCTGGCCGGCGAGCCCATGAGCCTGGTGGTGATGCGCCCGGACGGCGGTGCCGACCTGGCCCTGGACCTGCGCGCCGTGCTGCGGGCAGGGTGGGTCGGCCCAGCCACCTGGGGTCTGCTGGCCGTCGGCGTCCTGCTGGTGGTGTGCGCGGTGCTGTTCCTGTTGCGGCCGCTGCGCCCGCGCGAGGTGATCTTCGTGGTCGAGCCGGATCAGGTGCCGGTGCTCGCCGGACGGCTCGGGGTCACCTCGCTGAGTGGCCTGGGTGCCCGGGATCCCGGTCCGACCCCGCCGTTACCGGCTGTACGGCAGCTCACCGCGGTCGGCTCGGCTGCGGGGGAGCGGCCCCGGTCGGCGATCGGCGCCGAACCGGCCCGGCCGGCCACCCTCGCCGACCTCGACGAGCCGGTCCGGTTGCCCCGCCCACCGGAGGTGACGCTGAGTCTCGCGTGGCCGCCCGCCGGTGCGGAGGCTACGGCCCGGCCGGTGGCGGTGGACGAAACGGCGAGCGGCCCTCCGCGCTGCCGACGCGGAGGGCCACCTTCACCGGGGGATCGGTGCTACCCGAGCGACGCTTGAGGTAGATGAGACCAGATTAGCGGCGATAGCGGCTACTGGGGAGGTCTGTCCATTTGGTGCGACTTTTCCTCAGGGTGGCCCGAGTTTTCCTCAGGGCGGCGCGAGCGCACCGGCAGGGCCACCAGCAGCAGCAGGCTGAGCAGCACGTAGCCGTTTTGCTGGACGAAGTCCACCGGGTCGCGGGTGCGGACCGGTTCCGTACCCCAGTCCGGGAACGTCACCATCCCGTAGATGATCACAGCGGCGGTGCCCAGCGCGAGTACGACCAACCACCGACGTCGGCGTACCTCGTCCGGGCTGTCGGCACTCAACGCCGCGTCCGCGAGCAGCACCACCGCCGGCACGAACCAGTAGATGTGGTGGGTCCAGGTGATCGGGCTGGCCAGGGCCCCCACCAACCCGGTCAACGTCAGCCCCGTCAACGCGTCACCGGCCCGAGCCGCGCGGGCGGCTCGCCACAGCCCGTAGACGGCGACCACGGCGACCACCAGCAGCCAGAGCAGTCGGTCCGGCTTTTCCGGCGCGGTGAACCGGCTGAGCAGGCCGAACAGCGACTGGTTGCCGACCAGGTCGGTGCGCCCCACCCGGTCGGTGTCCCACAGTTCCCGGGTCCAGAACCGCCACGAGTCACGTGGGGCGATGGCCGCCGCCAGCAGGGTCGCCGCCGCCGCGGTCGCGCTCGCCACCGCCGCCGCCCGCCACCGCCGGGTGGCCAGCAGGTACACGATGAAGATGCCGGGGAAGATCTTGAGCGCCGTCGCCAGCCCCACGCCCACTCCGGCCCAGCGTCGCGCCTGCGGCACGGCGAACAGCAGATCGGCCAGGATCAGGACGACCAGCAGCATGTTGATCTGGCCGAAGGTGATCGTCTCGCGGGTGCTCTCCACCGCCAGCACCAGCAGCACGGCCGCGGTCAGGGTGAACGTTCGCGGCAGGTGGTGCCGTGCGATCACCGGCGACACCAGCCACCGAGTCGTCAGCACCACGGCCAGCACGGTGAGCGCCGTGAAGATCGTCACGGTGGCGCCCAGCTTCAGCAGACCGAACGGCCACAGCAGCAGCGCGCTGAACGGCGGGTAGGTGAAGTACAACTCGCCCTGCACCCGGTCAGGTTGGACGTAGTCGTAGAGCGGGTGGCCGACGCGCCACCAGTCCACCGCGGACATGTAGATCTTGAGGTCGAGGAAATTGTGGTTCAGGCCGGGCAGGTAGAGCGCTGGCAGCACGGCGATGAGGGCCACCACCGCGACCAGGCGACGGACCGTACGGCCGCCGGGATCGTCGTCCGTGACGGCGGGCGGTGCTACGGGTTCGGCTGGCACCCCGAAACCCTAGCGGTCTGGTCCGCCGAGAGCGCGCAGCCGCGAGGCGTGGGCTGCGCGTAGGCTGTCCCGGTGGCTGATCTCCTTGTCTGGATCGACTGTGAGATGACCGGGTTGGACCTTGGCAGGGACAAACTGATCGAGGTTGCGGCACTGGTCACCGATCCCGACCTCAACGTGCTGGGTGACGGGGTCGACGTGGTGATCCACGCCGACGAGGCGGCACTGGAGGGGATGCCGGAGATCGTCCAGACGATGCACGCCAAGTCCGGCCTCACCGAGGAGGCCCGCCGCTCGGCCGTGACCCTCGCCGAGGCCGAAGACCTGGTCCTGGAGTACATCCGGACCTTCGTCAAGGATCCGCGTACGGCACCCCTGTGCGGCAACTCGATCGCCACCGACCGGGGCTTCATCGCCCGGGACATGCCCCGCCTCGACGCGCACCTGCACTATCGGATGATCGACGTCTCGTCGATCAAGGAACTGTGCCGTCGCTGGTACCCCCGCGTGTACTTCGGTCAGCCGCCGAAGGGGCTCGCACACCGGGCGCTGGCCGACATCCGGGAGAGCATCCGGGAACTGGAGTACTACCGGCGCACCGTCTTCGTCCCGCTGCCCGGCCCGGACGTCGAGACCGCCAAGGCAATCGCCGCCGAACTCTGACCCGGTAGGTGCCACCGGAGAGCAGGCAACCCGCTGGACGCGGTACGCCGCGGTGTGGCTATTATTGGTCCGCACCCCGCCCGGGGCGATCGACCGGGCGACGGCGGCATGGTGGCTGTAGCTCAGTTGGCAGAGCACCGGGTTGTGGTCCCGGTTGTCGTGGGTTCAATTCCCATCAGTCACCCAGTTGGCTTCACGACTCAGGCCCCCTCTCACGAGGGGGCCTGAGTCGTTTTTGGGTGCGGCACGCGAAAGCCCCCTCCGTGGAGGGGGCTTTCGTCGAGTGGCTCAGGCGGTGGGCGTGGGTGACGGTGTGACGGCGCCGTCGGGGGTTGGCGAGGTGTCCGGGTCGGCGGGGGGCTCGAACGGGAGGGCACTGCCCTTGACGTACTCGTCCCAGCTCATGTTCCAGTCGGTCCAGCCGTTGCCGTTCTGCAGCTTGCGCTCGGTGCCCTTGACCGTGATCGGGTCGCCGACCTGAGTGTTCTTGAACAGCCAGTCACCGTTGGCCATCGACACGTTCACGCAGCCGTGCGAGACGTTCACGCTGCCCTGCTGTCCCTCGGACCAGGGCGCCGCGTGGATGAACTCCCCGCCCCAGGTGAGCCGCTGGGCAAAGTCGATCTTGGTGCGGTAGCCCTCCTCCGGGCCCAACTCCTCCATCGTGTCGAAGACCGTCTTGCGGAGCTTCTCGATCACGACCATGGTGCCGCTGGACGACGGGGTGGTCTTCTTGCCCAGGCTCACCGGGATGGTCTTGATCACAGCACCGTTGCGGGTCACGGTCATCCGCTTGGTCTTGTTGTCCACCGTCATGATCACCGATGGACCGATCTTGATGTCCACGCTGAGGTCGGCGCGGCCGTACCAGCCGTTGCCCATCGGCAGGCCACCGGCCTGCACCCGGTAGGAGACCTTGCTGTCGGCCTTCCAGAACTCCTTCGGCCGGTACCGGATCTCGGTGGGGCTGACCCAGTGCCAGATGCCCGCCTGGGCCGGTGTCGAGGTCACCGTCATCCGGCGCTGCACGTCGTCGCGGTAGTCCTCCGGGATGGCCCGGCTGAACTTCACGATCAGCGGCATCCCGACCCCGACGACCTGGTTGTCCCCGAGGAAGCTGGTCACCCGTACCTGATTGCCTGGCTTGGCCATGGTGGTGAAGGTGCTGGTCGCGGTGGCCGGACGGTCGTCGTCGCCGGTGGCGGTCACGGTCGCCGTGTAGCTCGTGCCGTACGCCAGCGCGCCGGCCGGCAGCCACGTCTTGCCATCCGCGGCGAGGGTGCCCTCGACCGCCTTGCCGGCCGCGTCCTTGAGCTCGACGGCGGTCTCCACAGCGTCCTTCGTGGTGAAGGTGATGCCGGTGGACGCCGGCACGTCCTTGGCGTCGGTCGCCGGCTCGCTGATCGTCGCCGCAGCCTTCGGCGCTGGGCTCTCGCCGCCGCCATGCCACGAGGACGGCTTGCCGCCGTCGCCGTCGGTGCAGGCGGAGGTGAAGGCCAGCGCGACGGCGAGGAGCCCCGCCGCGAACACGCGGCGTCGCCCACCGGGCCGGATCAGCTGGTCCTGGCTAGCTCGCATGATTCCCTCACAGTCGTGGTCGCTGCCCCATCGTCTCCTACTGACGCGCCAGAGCCGGCCCCGGTTGCCGAGGGTGAACCGAAACATGCCGACCAGCATGCCGGAATCTTGCTACTATCCGGCGTTTCGTGAGCCTGGCTCGTCTCCGTACCGGGACTGAGGGGTCGCCGCGGCGTCGTCGCATCGCGGGGAGTGCAAGGATACGCGCCGGCCCGGCCATCGGCAGGGCCGGCGCGAGGACGAAAGGCTCAGAGCGTCGGGCCGGCCCCACCACTGGGCACCGGCAGAGCGCTGCCCTTGATGAACGCCGACCAGCTCAGGCTCCACGCCGTCCAACCGTTGCCGGCGGCGAGCTTGCGCTCGGTGCCTTTCACCGTGATCGGGTCACCGATCCGCGTCTTGTCGAACAGCCACCGGGCGTTCGCCGTGGACACGTTCACGCAGCCGTGCGAGACGTTCCGCCGCCCCTGCACGTGCTCCGACCAGGGTGCGGCGTGGATGTACTCACCACCCCAGGTGAGCCGCTGGGCGAATTCGATGTCGGTGACGTAGCGGTTGGCCGGGTTCGGGTCGTCGCGAGTGTCGAAGACCGTGGCCTCCTTCTTCTCCATCACGACCATCGTGCCGCTGGACGACGGCGTGCTCTTCGCGCCGAGGCTCACCGGGATGGTGCGCACCAGCGCGCCGTTCTCGTACACCGCCATCTTCTTGTTGGCGTTGTCGACCTTCATCACGAACGACCGGCCGATCTTTGCGGTGGCCTTGCGGTCGACGTCGCCGTAACGGCCGTTACTCAGCGGCATCCCCGCCAGGGCGATCCGCACGGTGATGGTCGTGCCCGGCTGCCAGTACTCCGGCGCCCGGTAGTAGGCCTGCGTGCCGTTGTCGACCCAGTGCCACGCCCCCGGCTGCGGCGGGTCGGTGCGGACGAACATCCGCTTCTGCACCGCCGCCCGGTCCTTCTTCGGGATGCCCGGGTGGAACTCGGTGACCACCGGCATGGCCACCCCGTAGCTCTTGTCGTCGAAGAGGTACAGGCCCGACCCGATCGTCGACTTCGGCTTGGCCATCGTGGTGAAGCTGCTGGTGCCCTGGTTGCTGGTGCCGTCGGCTGCGTTCGCCGTCACCGTGGCGGTGTAGCGGGTGCCGTACTTCAGCGGGGCGGACGGCACCCAGGCCGAACCGTCGGTGCGCAGCTTGCCCTCCACCGCGCCCCCGCCGTCAGCGGTCAGGGTCACCGCGGACACCTTCCCGCCGGCCGGGAGCTTCGCGCTGATCTCCGTGCTCACCGGCCTGCTCTTCGTGCCGTCGGCCGGGCTCAGAGTGAGCGCCGGCCCACTCGGCGGGCTTGGTGTCGAGGGTGCGGGCGAGTCGGGTCCGGCGCTCACGTCCGACGACGCCCCGCCAACGAATTCCGGCTTCTTCTTCTCATCGCCGCACCCGGTCAGTGCCAGCGACGCCGCCAGGGTCAGAGCGCCCACCACCGCCCCGGCTCGCGTGAACCGTGCCATCCCCACCTCTGTTCTCGCGTACCTGGCGGACATCGTGCCGCATCGCCGCCGCAACCCATGCCCCCTTCTTGAGCACGCTGGTCGGTTTGTAGCTTTTTGCCCGCAAAGCTCGACCGAAGGGGGGAGTCGGGTAACCGGATTGGAGCCCGGCTTCCAGGGGTGCTAATCTTCTCCCCGTTGCCGAACGAGCGCCGCTAGCTCAACTGGCAGAGCAGCGGACTCTTAATCCGCGGGTTCGGGGTTCGAGTCCCTGGCGGCGCACCAACGATCAAGGCTCTGACCTGGTGGTTCACACTGGGTCGGGGCCTTTTTCGTGTCTGCGGGCGGTCGGTGGTCGCTCGACGGGTGCTCGGGAGCTGTTGGACCCGGCCGTCGTTCTCTTGAATGCCTGGCTGTCGTCATGGACCCATGGGTCAGATGCCCGACTGCCTTCCCGTCATACGCGGTCGAGGAACCTGTTGGCGTGGCGTCGGCTGGTGAGAGTGATCAGCTGGACGTGTGGCCCGTGATCACGGAGCAGGCTGCGGACGCGAGGTCGCATGGTGTGCCGGTAGCCGAGGATGTAGCGGACGAAGTTCCAGGTGATCCGGTCGTAGACGCCGTTGGCCTGGTGCTGGCCGCCGCGGTAGCGCCACCGTCGTTGGACGATGCCCCACAGGCATGCGGCGGCGGGTAGGTCGAGGAAGATCACGGTGTCGGCGGAGGCGAGCCGGATGGGCAGGCTGCTGGCGTAGTTGCCCTCGATGATCCACCGCTCGCCGCTGACGAGCTTCTCCTGTTGGGCGGCGAACTCGTCCCTGGGGAGCGGCGTCCAGTGCTCGTCGTAGTAGATCGCGTCGAGGTGGACCAGCGGTACGTCGAGGATCCGAGCGAGTTTTCTGGCAACGGTGGATTTGCCGCTGCCGCCGCAGCCGATGATGGCGATCCGATCCACGTCTTCCACGGTAGGGCCGAGGAGGCGCACTCCGGCGGAAGGAGGGTTAGCGGCGCTCGGATCCTGTGCTTCATCCCATGGGGACATGGTGAGGGCCCATCGTGGTGTTCCGGATGCTGCCGCATGGGTCAACTCTGAGGTGAGCGCCAGCGACTCGACGTGTCGCTGACTTGATGTGACGGCACGCATGCGCTGTGCTTGCAACTGGTCGTCGTTCGATCGGGGTGATTCGTGGCTGCACAGGTGGATCCTGAGTGGTGGAGTTCGGGGCTTTGGAACGGTCGACCGATCAGTGAGTTTCTGCGGCGGCGCGACATCACTGCGGTCTTCCACTTCCTCCACGCCAGGGGCGTGTCATACGGCCGGATTGCGACTCTTGTTGGCGTCTCGCCCCACCGCGCTGCTGAAATTGCCAAAGGCGTCCGCCAGGTCACGGCCTACGAGGTTTTGGAACGGATCGCAGCCGGTCTGAACATTCCGCGTCCGGCTATGGGACTCGGGCGCGACGAGGACATCGTTGTGCCTCGCGACCCCAACCGCCTGGCCGTGGAGGGTGGAGCGGACCGATCGCCGGCCGGTGCCGGCGCCCGCGTCGAGGTCAGCAATCTGGTCAGACTCCGCCTGGGACTGGACGAGGCTCTGGCGGCGGCGAGTGTCGCTCCTCGGCAGCTTGAGCTGATTGAACAAGCTGCGGGCGAGCATATGAGGGTCTACCCTTCGGCTTCGCCGCAAATCATGCTGTCGCTGCTGGCCGCCGACTGCCGAGAGGTCCAGGCGCTTTCGCTTCGGCGGCAGCCGGCGGCAGTCCAGTCCCGGCTGTCCGGGGTGGCGGCGTTGCTGGCGACGATGTGCGCTGATGCGTTGATGAGGCTCGGAGACGTGTCCGAGGCTCGACGGTGGTACGGCACGGCGATCCACGCGGCGGACGACAGCGGGGATACTCGTTTCAGGGTGCTCGCGCGGGCCCAAGCGGCGATGCTGCCGTACTACTTCGGGGATCCAACCCAAACCGTCGCCCTGGCAGATGCGGCTCTGGCGGTGACGTCGAACGCATCGTCGTCGGGTGCCCTGGCAGCGGCGGGCCGGGCGCGTGCTCTGGCCCGGATCGGCGCCATCGAGCAGGCGCGGTCGGCCATCGATCAGGCACGGCGGCTGTTCGATCAGGCTGGCGACGAAGACACCGACGTGGCGTTCAGGTTTCCGGCGAAACGGCTGCTGTTCTACCTCTCCGGGGCATACACCTGGCTCGGTGACACGGTGGAGGCGTACCGGCTCCAGGACGAGGCATTGCGGCTCTACGGCGCGGCTCCGGCCGTACCGATCGACGTGGCGCTCATCGCCCTGGACCGGTCGATGTGCCTCGCGCAGGACCGGCGGGCGACCGAAGCGGCGCTGACCGCGCATGATGCCGTCGCGGACCTGCACGAGACGCAGCCTACGGAGATCATCCTGACCAGGGCCACCGACGTGGCCACGGCGATCCCCGAGAAAAACGGGCGCGGCGAGGTCGCCAGCTTGACGGATTACCTACGGGCGTGCCGCGAGCGCGCCCGTAGTCTTGGGACCACAGCCGCACTCGGTCCCTAGGAGCCCCATGTTCATCGAGGCGCGCACCCGACCGGTGCTCGCCGAGGTGTGTCGTCTCCTCGGCTACCCCGACTCGAACGCGATCCTGTTGCGGCACCACACCAACGCCGTCTACGCGGTCGGTGACGTGGTCGTCAAGATCGCCCCGGGCGATCATGACCTAGAACGGGTGCGCGGGATGGTGGCCGTGGTCGACTGGCTGGTGGCCCGAGGTTTCCCCACGGTGGGCCTTTATCCGGGCGTGTCCCAGCCGATGCGGGTGGGCGGGTACGCCGTCACGGTCTGGCAGCGTCTGGACCCGGCACACGACGACCCCATCACCGTCTCCGAGCTCGGAAGCCTTCTCCGGGACCTGCACGCCTTGCCCGCTCCGCCGGTGCCGCTGCCTTCACTGCGACCGATCCACGGCATCGAGCGGGCCGTCACCCGTTCGGAGATCCTGAACGGCAAGGAACAGGATCTGCTGATGGGACGGCTCGAGGCGCTGGCCGTCGGCTGGGAGGCGGTGCGGTTTCCCCACGGCGCGAGCATGATCCAGTCCGATCCGCAGATCCGCAACGCGCTCCGGCGTTTCGACGGCACGCCCGTACTGGCCGACTGGGACGGCGCCGCCCTCGGGCCCCGGGAGTGGGACATCGCCACGGTCGCTGTCCACTGCCGCCGGTTCGACCCGCCCGGTCCCGGTGCCTTCGCCGGCTTCACCGCCGCCTACGGCTGGGATGCCACCTCGTGGCCGAGGTTCGAGGAGCTGTGCCAGCTCCGTGAGCTGCAGATGATCGCCACCAACGCTCGCAAGTCCCGGCCCGGAACCGAGGCCGCCGACGAGGTGCGCCACCGGATCGCTGGCCTCATCGACGACGCGGCGGAACTCCGCCGCTGGCACATTCTCTGAGCCGAGTCTCCTAAGGCGGCCACTGCCTGTCCTCTCCGCATTGGCCCAGGCGGGACACGGTGACGCCCACCGTGTCCCACCACGCTGGGTCTGTCTCTTGCCAGTGCCGCCAACGATTGTGGACGTCAGGAACACGTCGGCGGAACGGTCCAGGACCATCCTGACCCCCATGGCGCGCCGACGGGCCAGCGGCAATGTCACGCCAGGGAGACCCAGATGGATGTGCCGATCGGCGACAGGTCGGAATGCGACCCGACGCACCGGCAAGTGCTCGCGCCGGGCACTCCGTCGACCGCACGGGTGACTCCCCGTTCGCGTACCGCCAGCAGGGCTGCGTGGGCGGGTGACCGGCGGTCTGCTCCCAGCCGCTGGCCGGCGGCGGTGGGCTTGCCGGTATGCCGGCAAGCCCACCGCACACACGCGCCAGCGCCGACCGGGAGTCGGCTATGACGGTGTACGTGTCGCGTTACGCGGCGACCGGCGAGCTGACGACAGATCGCGCAGCCGCGGCTGCGGCGTCGGCGCGGCGGGGCTCGACCGATCCGCCACTGCTGACACACGTCTGGCGGATCGTGTTCGAGCGGCAGGCGCGGGAAAGCGACCGCCGATGAGCGGCGACGGAGTGTCTGGCGCTGAGGTCGACCCGAAACTGCCGTCGGAGCATGTGCCGCTGCGTCCGCTCTGGCTGTGCCGGGCCTGCGGGCAGCCCTGGCCCTGTGGACGGGCCAAGCTCGCCCTGTTGACCAGCTACCAGGGCAACCGGCTCAACCTGCTGCTCTACCTGTCCGGCTGCCTGCACGAGGCCATCGACGACCTGCACCGACTCAACCCGAGCACCACCGGCGACGTCAGGAACCTGTTCGACCGCTTCCTCGGCTGGCCGGCCCGGCATCGCCGCCGCCCGTCCACCGCCGAACCGCAGAGACCGGAGGAGACATGACCGTCCGGAAGATCGGGATCATCGCCACGACAGGGCAGCCGGCCATCGCCGGGACCTTCCACACCCTGGTCCTGCAGCCCACCAGCTTCTGCAACCTGGACTGCAGCTACTGCTACCTGCCCGAACGGCGCTCGCGCCAGCTCATGTCCGTCTCCGTTGCGACCGCCTGCGCCCGTTCAATCGAGCAGCAGGACAGCGCACATCCGGTGAGCGTCGTGTGGCACGGCGGCGAGCCCACCGCCACCCCGATCGACGTCTTCCATGAGCTGCTCGCTCCCTTCGAGCCTCTGAGGCGGGCTGGGAGGGTGCGCCACGAGATCCAGACCAACGCGACGCTGATGAACGAGCGGTGGTGCGATCTGTTCGCCGCCTACGACTTTGCGATCGGCGTCAGCATCGACGGGCCCGGCATGCTCAACCGGAACCGGCTCGACCGGGCCGGACATGCGACGACGGCCCGGACGATCCGCGGCACGCGTGCACTGGCCGAGGCCGGCTTGCCGTACTCGGTGATCTGCGTCGTCACACCCGAAACCATCGACCACGCCAACGACCTCGTCGAGTTTTTCACCGCACTGCCGGGATGCGAGTCGGTGGGCTTCAACATTGAGGAACAGGAAGGCGCCGCCCGCACGCCGGTGCCGGAGGAAGCCGCGTACCGGTTCTGGAGTCGACTCGTCCGGCACCGACTCGCCGGTAGTCCGCTGCGGATCCGCGACCTGGATCGCTTGGCCGACTACCTCGGCGCCACCCGCGCCGGCCTCACAGACCACGGCCCGTACGAACCGATCCCCACAGTCGCCCACGACGGCCAAGTGGTTCTGCTGTCACCGGAACTGCTGGGTATCAAGAGCCCGCGGTACGGCGACTTCATCGCGGGCAACGTGCTCGGTGGAGCGATCGGCGACATGGTGGCCCGCGCCGGTGAGTTGCGATACGTCGCTGAGTTCGTGACGGCGCTCAACGACTGTGCGGACCGCTGCGCGTTCTATGACTTCTGCCGGGGCGCTCAGGCCGGCAACCGCTACTTCGAACACGGCAACTTTACCGTCCGGGAGACCGGTTACTGCCGCACGACTCGGCAAGCCCTGATCCGCGCCGCCGCGGATGACCTCACCCCTCAAGGAGGACCGTCATGACCAACGCCCTCGCTGCGCTTCTTGACGCACCGCCGGACCGCCTCGCCCTCCTCGGCGTCGACCCGCAGCGCGCGGTAGCGTCGATCGACGCGGCGAAGTTCGACAACCGACCCGCCTGGGACAACAAGGGGAAGTTCGACAGCCGCCCCGGCTGGGACAACTGGAACAAGAAGAGGTAGCCCGCCGACCGGCGGCTCGAGTCGACGCGCGGGGTGGCGTGCCCACCCCGCGTCCGAACAGTTTGGAAAGACATGCGTACGACCACCGTGGGCGACGTGACGATCCTCCTGCCCGACCTCGACCCGGAAGACCTCGACCAAGTCAGCGACCTACCCGACGACGACCTTCACGACGGCCTCGTGCAGGACGCTTCCTGGCGAGGTCGACAGATCGCCGACTGGAGTATCCGAGGCTGCCGGATCACCGGAGCGGATCTCGGTGAAATCACCTTTGAGGGCGGTGCCCTCTATGGCTGCGAGATCGTCCAGTCGGACCTGTCCGGAGCGGCCCTCACCGGCGTCAGCATCGAGCGGTGCTCGGTCACCGGCTCCCGCCTCACTGGAACCCGACTCATCGACGTTCGCCTGAAAGACGTTTTGTTCGACAACTGCCGGTTCGACTACGCCACCCTGAACCGCGTCAGCGCCGCCGGTTCGGTGGCCTTCATCGACTGCACCCTCGTCCACGGCACCTGGTCATCCTGCCGGCTCTCCGGTGTTGTGTTGCGGTCGTGCGACCTCAGCGATCTGGAACTGGACTCCTGCCGTCTCGACGGCGCTGACCTGCGCGGCAGTCGACTGCACGCCTTCACGGCATCACTGGACAATTTGCAGGGTGTCGCCCTCACCGAGGAGCAGCTTCCCGAGCTGACCCGGATGGCCATCGACGCCCTGAGCATCGACGTCCGCGCCGACGCGGCGCGGGGGAACGACCGCTGAGCCGCTACCGGCTTTGGCTTTGGTTGAGGCAACAGCCCCGAGATCGAGCGAGTGGCCAGTTCGTCGCAGGCACCGTCCACGGCTCGTCCGGTCGTCTACCTGGATGAGCCCTTGGCGCATCGCTCGTTACCGAGGGAAGACGCAGGAATGACCCGCTGGCGTTGTTACGTTCGGTAACAGCCGCTTCGGTGCGTGGCGCGTCATCGCCGAGTCGGGACGAGGCTTGTCGCGTGCTTCTGGAAGATCGGCGCCGCGGTATGCCGCCAATCGTGGAGATCAACTATTGGCGGCCCGATTTGACCGTACTGTGTTTTCTGTCCTCCGCTCTTCGGCTGATTCACTGAACAGTGATCTCCAAAATCGACCCCAAAACCACGGTTTGGATATGTGGGTGCTCGCGCGGCCCGCTGATGCGTCGCCCAGTGGCCCGCGGCGAGCGTTGTTTCCGGTCACGGTGGTCCTGAATTTCGGTATCCCGGTTGGCGCATTGAATACTCTCTGTTGCGGTTGTCGGGAACGGGGTGTCGGACTGTCGGCACCCGGAGGGATCATCGGGGGATGGGGTGAGCAGGGTGCCACGCGGCGGTCGTCTCCGCGGCGGTGGCGGATCCTGTCGTACCTGGCGCAGCATGGTTCCGCGTCGACGCTGGACGTGGCGCTTGTCTGTGCGGTGTCGCGGCTGACGGCTCACCGGGACCTGGTGTGGCTGCACGAGGCGGGACTGGTGCGCCGCGAGCGCTCCGGGGAGGACCGGACACATTCCTGGTGGTACGGAGTCACGGCCGAGGGGGACTGAGGTGCTCCGCTCCGCCCTGAGGGCGTCGGGGCGGCCGGTTCCGTTGCTGCTGGGCGAGCGGCCCTACAGTGCGGCGGATGCCCTGCTGTTTCTGCCGTTGGTCGAGGTGTCGCGGCGCAACCCGGGGCGGTGCGAGCTGTTCCAGTGGCTGGCGACGATGGAGACCTTGTCGTGGTTGCGCCAGTACGACCTGGCGCAGTTGCGGGCCGACGGGTACGGCGTATGGCTGCAGGACGGGCGGTGCCTGCGGTTCCTGGTACACGTCGACCGTGGGCCGATCGGCGACGTTGTCGCCGAGCACGAGCGGCCGGTGTCAGGGCTGGGTGGGACTGCTGGCCGGCTACCGGCGTGCGGACCGGCTGGTGCCGGTCGGGGCGATTCTGGTGATCGCTCAGGATGCCGAGCGGGAGGAACGGTTGCGGGCAGACTCGCTCCGTGGGCCGCTGCGGAATCGTTGTCGCCACGACCACGCGGCAGTTGTTGTTTCGCTACTGGCCGGACGAGCAGGTATGGCAGGTGCCGGGGAACATCGGCAGGTGTCGCCTCATCGAGGTCGGATCGTGACCGCACGACGTCACGATTCCCGGGCCGCCGCCAACGCCAGCGGCATGGTGCGGGATCTCACCAGCGGCAGTCCCGAGTGGCAGACAGCCGTCAAGCGCGGCGACCGCGACGGCTTGGAGCTCGCTCTACCGCGCCTGCGTGAGCCAGTTCTCGATGACTGTGAAGTCGTGCTCGGTCAGCCCGCGACGTGGGTCGACCCAATGCAGCAGGGCCGGGGCGTGGTGATGAAGCGATACCCACTGCTGGTCGGCGTGAGAGATCTCGTCGTCGACCCAGACGAAGGGCCGTCCCTGCGCCCACTCGAACAGCCCACGGGTCTTCCAGTGCAGGAGCCCCACCTCGTCGGAGTCGGGCCAGTCCACGACGGGCAGAGGCGGCAGCCCGAGCAGCGGCGCGAGCACGTCGTTCGCGTCGTTCATCCAGGTCGTCGCCCACACGAGATCACATGGCAGGGCCTTGAGCCGGCGGCCGTGTTCTGGATTGACCTTGTGCAGCAGGGGATGGGCGTCGGCCGGTAGGGCCAGTGCCTCGGTGTGGCCATGCAGCATACCCGGCTGAGCCGCCGTGGGTGTTCCGAACGGGATGAGGGTGCCGTCCACGTCAAGGAACAGCAACGGACGCGGCGCAGGGGCGGACATGACCCAAGAGGCTAGCCCCACCCCGCCGCCAACTACCTCCGCGCGCTTGCCCCAAGTTCAATCGTCTCGCCGGTGCTCCCGTTGGCCGGCAGGCGTGCGCCGCTGACGGTGACCACGGCAGGAACGGTGCCGGGATGCCCCTCGGAGCAGCCGCAGGAGCCCCGCGCCGACCAGATAGGCCACAAGCGCGCCAGGTGGCAGCCCGAGCGGCTCGGGCGCGGACTCCGCGCGCTGCTGGTGATCAACAAGCCGGCCACCACAGCGCCGTAGCCGACCGCTGTCAAAACTGTGCGCAGCGTCGGCGTGAGCCGCCCGAGCAGCCGAGCGGGTCGGCGGCCGACGGCGGATCTAGCGGTGCGGGCCTCGACTGGGCCGAAGATCGCGACGAGACCCGCCAGGATGACCGCCAACGCCGCCAGCCAGGGCACCCGCCACGCCCACCACGTTCCGGTGCCCACCGACGACGGAGGCAGCCAGTGCACGAGATTCAAAACCCGCCGACGAGCACCACCACCGCGCTGAGATGCCACAGGAAACGGTGAGAACGACAGCGTTCACCCCGACCGCCGCCCGCCACGGGCGGGAACGGCGAAGCATCCGTTCGGCGGGACGAGGCAACAGCAGGATGAGCCCGAGTTGCACCGCGACCAGAGCGAGTAACGCCAGGCTGGGCGGCGATGAATTGTCCAACCACTCGCCCGGCACCGTGATCATGCTGACCGGGTAGGGGCCGACGACGGTGAGGCAGAAACCTCAGCTTCCCGCCACGGCGCGGTCGCCCTGAACCCGCCACGATCCGATGCCCTCGGCATTGACCAGGCCTCCGCCGCGCGCACCCCGCGACGCCGATGGGGTTGCACCAATGCGTCGGATCACCGCCGCTGGGCCTGCTGTTCCTGAAATCGTCGGTACGGCTGGCGAGTGTTGAGCAGTAGGAGCGGGAGTGGGAGTGGGCAAGGAGCGGGACGGTGCGGGTCGGGAACGGCCGACGACTTTTCTGAGCCCATCAGCGGAGTTTCCGCCCCTGTCGGCGCAGGACATTGAGGCGCTGCGCCGGCTCGGTGACCAGTGGCGGGCCGAGGAACCGGTGCGGGCGCTGCCGGTAGATCCCGAGCTTCGCCCCTCCAGGCCGGGCGCTGCCCACGCCCGAGGGGCGAACGAAGAGTTCCGGCCGGACCAACCCGGTGAGCTCACCGCGACGCCAGCGGCGGAGCAATCCGACACGTTCTTGGGCCGGCTCGCCGTCCGGGCACGTCGGGTGCTGCTCGGGCCGCCCCTGTCCAGCGCGTCCATGCTGCGGGAACGCATGCGCAAACTGATCGCGCTGCCGATCCTCTCGTCCGACCTGTTGTCGTCGGTGGCGTACGGGCCGGAGGCGATGCTGACCATTCTGGTCCTCGCCGGAAGTGCGGCCCTGGGGCTGTCCTTGCCGATCGCCGGCGCTCTGGTGGTGTTGATGATCTCGGTCGGCATTTCGTACCGGCAGACCGTGCGCGCTTACCCGCACGGCGCGGGCTCCTACCTGGTGGCCAGCGACAGCATCGGCCCCCGGGCCGGTCTGACCGCGGCGGCCGGTCTCATCCTCGACTACGTGCTGACCGTGTCCGTGTCGGTGGCGGCCGGAATCGCCGCGATCACCTCGGCTCTGCCGGCGCTGGCCCCACTGTCCGTACCTCTGTCGTTGGCGGCCATCGCCGCCCTGCTGAGCGGAAACCTGCGCGGGATCCGCGCCGCGGGAAACATCTTCGCCGCCCCCACCTACCTGTTCCTGATCGCGATCGGGGGGCTGATACTTGTCGGGCTCGCGCAGGCCGGGGCACGCGGCTTTACCGTGACCCCGACGCCACCGGTGCCCGCGACGGAGGCACTCGGCGTGCTGCTCATCGCGCGCGCATTCGCCTCCGGCGCCACCTCGATGACCGGTATCGAGGCAGTGTCCAACGCCGTACCGGCCCTCCGCCCCACCGAGTGGCGCAACGCCCGCACCGTGCTCACCTGGATGGTCACCCTCCTGGTCCTCCTCTTCGCGGGCCTGATGTTCCTGATCCACCTCAACGGCCTGGTCCCGCGAGCGGACGAGACCCTGCTGTCCCAACTCGCTCACCGCACCTTCCCCCACGGACCGTGGTACGCGATCGTCCAGGCAGCCACCGCGATGGTCCTGCTGCTGGCCGCGAACACCGCGTACAACGATCTGCCCCGGTTGCTGTACTTCATGGCCCGCGACGACTACGTCCCGCGCCGATTCCTGCACGTGGGTGAACGGCTGGCCCTCAGCAACGGCCTGGTTGCCCTCTCGGTCGCCGCCGCGGTGATCCTCACCGCGTTCGGGGGCCGCACGCAGGCCCTGATCCCGCTCTTCGCGGTCGGGGTCTTCCTGGCGTTCACGCTCTCGCAGGTCGGCATGGTGAACCACTGGCGGCGTCACCGTGAACCGGGCTGGCGGCGCAGGGCCGCGATAAACGCGCTCGGGGCGGTGCTCTCGGCGATCGTGCTGGTGACCGCAGCAATCACCAAATTCACCGCGGGCGCCTGGGTGATCGTCATCGCCGTGCCGGTGCTGGTGCTGGTGTGCCTACGGATACGACGGCACTACGACCAGGTACGGCAGGCGGTGTCCCTGCGCCCCGCCCCCGCGCCAACACAGTTGCCCCCCGAAAACAGGAGTGAGCCGGACATGACACAAGAATTCCTACCCCAACACATACGCCACCTACTCGTCGTCCCGGTCGCCCGGTTCGACAAGACAACCCTGCGTGCTCTCGCCTACGTGGTGTCGCTCGGACAACCGTCACTCGCCGTGCACGTCAGCCCCGAAGATCAGGAAGCCGACCGGCTCCGCGACGAGTGGACAGCCTGGGGCGACCATATCCGGCTGGAGACCGTGGCGTCACCGCACCGTGAGATCCTCGAACCCTTGGCCCAGTACATCGCCCAACTGCACGACAGAAGTCCCGACATCACTCTCACGGTGGTCATACCCGAGGTGGTGGTGGACCATCCCTGGCAGAAGATCCTGCACACACAAATCGAGCACCGCCTCCGCAAGGCCCTGCGCCGCCTACCCCGCGTCGTCATCACCAGCATGCCCATACACCTGTCCGAGGCCCCTCCCCAGACCGCTCGCTGACGCGCGCTCGGGCCGACCGCGGGCCCTGACTCGTCCGCAGCGCGCTGCTCAGCACGTACGCCCGGCAGTTGCGCACCGCGCCGGCGACAGAGGGGTGGCTGTTGCGTGCCGTTGCCGGCCCCGGATGTCGGCGCAAGCCGCCGCGCTGTCGGCCGGTGCCGCCGCAACGCGGATGCTGGCCGCGATCGACCCGGCCGCGGCCGTGATCGTCTCGACCTATCCGCTGGCCAGTCAGGTCCTCGGACGACTCCGCCCCTGCGGCCGGATCACCGCGGGTTCGGGGTTCGAGTCCCTGGCGGCGCACCAACGATCAAGGGCCTGACCTGGTGGTTCACACCGGGGCGGAGCTTTCGTGTCGTTGGCCCACGTCGCACCGTAACCGCGATGCGGTCTGTCCGTGGCATCCGGCCACGGAGTCCGCGAAAACCCGTTGGCGGATCACGGCGACCACTGCTACTTTCCCGGAGGCCGTGCAAGAGAACGAGGAGGTGGTACCCGTGAACGTATCGACATGGGTGCTTCCCTCCGGGGTCACGGTCGGGCGATAGGTCGTCCGGGAGCGCCGTCCACGAGCACTCCCGAAAGGCACGACCATGCGATTCACTTCCGAACAGCGCCTCGACGACGGCGTCCTCGAGCGCGAATTCACCCTCGGTGAGATCCCCGGCATCCTGTGGACGCCGGCATCCGCATCCGCATCCGCACCGGCGCCGCTGATCCTGGTCGGCCACCCCGGCGGACTGCACAGGATGTACCCCCGATTGGTGGCCCGGGCCCGGCACTCCGCAGCGGAGGGCTTCGCCGCGGCCACCATCGAGCTCCCCGGAGGCGGTGACCGGCCCCGTTTCGCCGCCGTCGAGCAGGCCCGCGCCGACCTGCGCCGGGCGTTGGAGGCCGGCGAGCCGGTCAACGACGAAATCGTCGATCGGCTCGTCCTCCCGCTGGTCGAAAAAGCGGTCCCGGAATGGCGGGCCGCCCTGGACGCCCTCCTTTCACTGCCCGAGATCGGCGGCCCGGTCGGGTACTCCGGAGGGGTGATCGCCATCGGCATCCGGCTGGCGGTGGTCGAGCCGCGCATCTCGGCCGCCCTTCTGTTCGCCGGGAGCTTCGTGCCCCGCACCATGTTCGAGGAGGCCCGGCAGGTCACCATTCCGCTGCAGGTCCTGCTGCAGTGGGACGACGAAGGAAACGACCGGCAGTTGGCCCTGGACCTGTTCGACGCCTTCGGCTCCAAGGAGAAGACGCTGCACGCCAACATGGGCGGGCACACCGGCGTCCCGCAGTTCGAGGGGGACGAAGGGAACCGGTTCTTCGTCCGGCACCTGAAGTGAGGTCGGGCCGTCAGGCCGGCAGCAGACGCTAGGAGCTGTCGGCCAGGATGCCGTTCATCGAGGACAGGTCCCGGCCCTCCTCGATGACGGTGGCCAGCAGATGCACAACCGCCCCGACCGCGGCGGTACCGGCCATCGGCGGTGCCGGCCGGTCGGGGCGGCGCTCGACCACGGCTCCCGATCTCTTCTGATGGGGAGGGTTCGGCCTGCGGTGTCTGCCGAGCAGGCGTGGCGGCTGTCTGCCTTGATCGCCCTTATCGGCACCCACGGGCGCCCTCCAGGTACACCGTCGCAGCTGGTGGGATAGCGGGCGACCGGCACGGCGCCGATTGGCGTCGGGCCGGTCGCGCCGTCGGCGCTGCGCCACTCTCACGTGCGGAAAGCGTCAGTAGTCGATGTTGATGGCAGCGATCTGGCGGGTGCCGTTGAAGACGATGGCGGGGCCGGCAAAGCGGGAGCTGGAGTAGGTCAGTGCCACCTTGTGCGGGGGACTGTTGAACCAGGTCTCGATCATCTACTCGGGTGAGGAGTTGCCCGAGGATGCGAACAGGACTTCATGGCCGCAGTGCGTCATGGTGCCCGCATCCAGGTTCTGCTTCACGCAGACTTCCGCAGCGCGTTGCTCCGTCGTGCGCATCTTGACCTCGGGCAGCCCGAGCGCGCGACGCCGCTCGTTGAGCAGCACCAGCAGACGTTGTTCCGCGACGGACACTCCGGTCGACGCGCTGGCAGGCTTGGTCGGTGATTTGGTCGGCGTCGGCGACTTGGTCGGCATCGCTGACCTGGTGGGGGCGGAGCTCGCGCGCGAGGTGGTCGGGGACGCGTCGAGTGCCGTCGGGGAAGGCGAAGCGAGCGCGGGTGCGGTGGTCTCGGCGGCGGATTCGGTGATCGCGGTTGAGGGCTCGGCGCCTGTCGCGCTCGCCGGCTGCTGCCTCGGCCCGTCCGTGTAACCGGCGAGGACCATCCCTCCCCCTCCGACCAGGGCGACGGCCGCGAAGGCGCCGACCAGGGTCTTGGGCAGGGACAAGGCCGCGACGCGGGTCTGCTGCAACACCCCGGCGGTCTTGGCGCGCGTGCCTGCCGACGCAGCGCCCTGCGACGCGCTGGAGACGGTGTACGCCTTGTGCGTGACGTCCGAGGCGAGGCCGGCCGGGAGCGGCGTGAGCGCCAGGCCGGCCAGCAGCCGCTCGGCTGGAACCAGATCCCCCGTGGCGTCTGGGCAGTGCGCGCAGGTCCGAATGTGCCGCGCCAACCGCTTGCGCCACACCGGCGCCGGTTGACCGTCCCAGTCGGAGGCCGTGTCGATCAGGCCGGCGCAGCCGGGCCGGGCGGCGAGGGCTCGCACCACCAGCCGGGCGGTGTCCAACTGCGCCTTCATCCGGGCCACGCGGACGGTCACGTGGTGTGGGTCCAGCCGCAGGGCATCGACCAGGTCGGCGCGGGAGAGGTGACCCGCCTCGACCAGCCACCACAGGGACAGCAGGTGGCGGTGGTCGTCGTCCAGCCAGCGCGTGGCCAGGACGACCTCCCGGCGCTGATCGGACAGGCGAAGCTGGGTCAGGGTCAGGTCCTCGAAGTCGGAACCCGGGACGATCAGGTTGTCGATGTCCTCTGGCGGCGCCGGCGTGGTGTGTCGGTGCTGTTTGTGGGCCCGGACCTCGTTCATGGTGACGGCCACCAGCCACGACCGGAAAAGCTGCGGATCGCGTACGCCCGCCAGCCCTCGCACGACGCTCAACATCGTGTCCTGCACCACGTCGTCGACATCCGCCGATCGATTCAGTGCCCGGCCCACGATGTTGTACACCAGTGGCAGATAGTGCGAGACCAACTCGTCCGTCGCCGCCTGGTCGCCGCGGCGTGCCGCGTCCACCACCGTCGACATGTCGGTCCTGTTCGGGTACGCGTGATAGGTCACGCTCACAACCTCGCCTTCACGGGACATCCTCGTACAACGTGGAGAGTGGTTGACACCCGTTCAGGTCACACAAACTGACGTCGTCACCGTCGAAACGCCCCGACAGCACCAGCAGCGGTGGTGGCGAGGTGTGGCGGTAAGCAGGATCGTCCCGGACCTCAAGAGCATGTCGCTGGAGGCTGCCAAGGCCTTCTACACGCAGGTCCTCGGGCTGCAGGTGGTGACGGGCTCACCTGTTGCTGTTGAGGCGGACGATGGCGCCGTTGAGTGCGGTGGCGAAGAGCGTCCATGCGGCGTACGGGGCCAGCGCGACGCCCGCGACGCGATCGGCACGCGAGGCGCGGCGGAGCAGCACGAAGTTCGAGGCGTTGAGCGCGGCGATCTCGACCAGCGCCGCGGTGGGCCTGCGGGCCTTGAAGAACAGCGCGCTCCACCCGAAGTTGAGGGCCAGGTTGAGCGCGTAGGCGCGGGTGAACGCGGCGCGGTCGGCTTCGCTGGTGCGGTCCAGCACGCGGGCGCCGGCCACCGCGATCAGCGCGTACAGCGGCGTCCACGCCAGCGGGAACGCCACTGGCGGGGGCTGCCAGGACGGCTTGCGCAGGCGCTGGTACCAGCGATTGGAGGTGTCGTTCACCGCCGTCCCGGCGGCGGCCGTCACGGTGACAGCCGCTGCGGTCTTGACCAGGGTTGGTAGTCGCATGGGTATTCAGCTACCCGGCCTGCGACGGATCAACCGCGCCCGGTCACCGGCCGCCGGGCGGCAGACCGAGAGGGACAGGCTGTCGGAGTGTTCGGTTAGCCTCTGCGCCATGCCGTTGATCACAGTCGTCGATGAAGCGACCGGAGCGCCGAGCGGGCCCGAGCGGACCATGGAGATCTTCGAGGAGACGGTACGCCTCGACGAGCTGATCCGGCGGCGGACATTCCTGGAGGTCGCCGAGTCTGGCGCCCAGGTCGATCCGGAGGAGCGGACCCGGGTGACGCTCGAGTCCTTCGGCCGCAACGGTTTCGTGGTGCTGGTCGACGATCGTCAGGTGACGGCCCTGGACGAGAAGGTCCGCCTGCACGTGGGGTCCCGGGTCACTTTCCTCAAGCTCGTGCCGCTGGTGGGTGGCTGATGGGCACGTACGACCCGGAGCCGGCACTGCGCGAGGTGGTCGCCACCGTCAAGGAGTGGTGCGATCGACCCGGCAACACCCTGTCCCCGGTTAGTCAGCGGGATTTCATCGACCGGGTGGCCCTGGTGTGTGGCTGGTCGCTGGACGGCAGGGGTCGGGTGCTGCTCGCCGCGCTCAACGACCCGGACGGACCGTATGATCTTGCTCCCACGCAGATCAAACTGCTTCCGGAGGCCACGCGACGGGCCGAGTCGCTTGGCGCCGCCGTGGCGGCACTCGACGGTGCCGAGGCAGACCACGACCGCCGTGTCGCCGCGGCCATGACGGTGATCGAATATCTGCCGCGCCGCCACCGGATCACGGAGGAAACCCCGTGGGGGTCCGCGAGCGGTGAGTCGTGGGCGCGGACGGAGCAACTCCTGGCAGCGCAGCCGGTGGATGTGCGGCAGGCCGTGTTCGACGCGTTGACGGTGCCGGGGCAGGACAGCGACGGGCGGACCGTGCTGATCCGCTCTCTGCGCTCGGCCGGTGGGTTGGGTGGTGCCGCCTGGCTCGATCGGCTGGGCGGTCAAGCGTGGTTGGGATTCGGTGGGTGGAGCTGGTCGTTGCAGCGCTTCACCTGGGAGTCGCTACAAGCCGAGCACCACGCCGGGCGTTCGCACCCGGCGGCGCTGGCAGCCTGGCGCCGGACGCGGATCGAGCGCGTCCTGGCCGACATGGGCGGCGAGACCGACACGATGTGGCCCATCCCCAACGTCGGTGAACAGTGGTCTGATCGCGCCATCGCGGACATTGAGGCGATGCCCGAGGAGCGCCGGTCCGCGTGGCACGCGCTGCTCGCCCACTGCCCACTCGGTGCGGACAAGGCGAAGCCGACGGCAGCTTGGCAGAAGAGCGCTCGGCTCCTGCTCGATGGGGTCGGCGGCGACGAGTTCACCGACCGGCTCGACAACTGGCTCCCGCTGGTGGGCCTGGCGCGCAGCCTGCCGCTGCGCATGACCACGTGTTGTAGCGGCCACTACGCGGATGTCTCGCCTCGGATGCCGGACCGCTACAACGTCGGGCTGTTGTGGGGCCTGATCTGGATGCGAGCGATGTGTCCGCCCTCGGAAGGCAACCTGCGCAGCCTCGGCCAGATCGCGGAACGGGCCGCCCGCAAGATTCCCGGGCACGGACCGGCGAGCCCGAAACTGGCGAACGTCGCGGTCGCGGCACTCATCGACAGCGACCATCCCGCTGCCCTCGCGCAACTGGCTCGGCTGGCGTCGCGGCTGACCTACAAGAGCACGCTGCGCATCGTGGAGAAGGGGCTGACCACGCACGCCGAGGCGCTCGGCATCAGCCGCGAGGACGTCGAGGAGATGTCCCTGCCCGGCTTCGGGCTGCCGCTCGCGGACAAACTGGGTGACTGCTCGTACGAGCTTGAGGTGCGCGGCATCGACCCGGTCGTGGTGTGGCGCAACGCGGACGGCAAGGTGGTCAAGGCTCCTCCCGCGCAGGTGCGCAAGGACTTCGGCGAGGAGCTGAAGGACCTGAAGGCGACCGTCACGGACGTCGGCGCCACGCTGATCGCCACCCGCGATCGTCTGGAAGGGTTGCTGCGACGCAACCGTGTGTGGACGGCCGAGCAGTGGCGCGAGCGATTCCTGGATCACCCGCTGGCCCGGACCCTGGCTCGGCGGCTCATCTGGACCGTCGACGGCGTCGCCTGCTGCTGGGGTGGTGATGCCCTGCGGGCCGTGGACGACACGGTGTTCGAGCCCGCCGACGGCGCCACGGTCCGGCTGTGGCACCCGGTCGAGGACCCGGCTGCGGTTCTTCCCTGGCGGGCCTTCCTGACCCGGCACGCGATCACGCAGCCGTTCAAGCAGGCACACCGGGAGCAGTACCTGCTGACCGACGCGGAGCGGGCCACCGGCACGTACTCCAATCGGTTCGCGGCGCACATCGTGTTCCAGCATCGCCTCAACGCGCTCCTGTCCCGGCGCGGCTGGTCGTACGTGCAACACCGCAACGACGGTGCCAGCTACGACCTGCCCCGGCTGGCCCTGCCGGATTGGGGCCTGCGCGCCGAGCTGACCATCTCCGGGATCGAGGACCGGGGCGACGACCTGGTGTTCGACACGATGGGGACCGATCAGCTGCGGTTCGTCCGGGGAGAGCGCACGCCGGTGCCGCTGGAGCAGGTTCCGCCGGTCGTGCTGAGCGAGGTGATGCGCGACGTCGACCTGTTCGTGGCCGCGGCCGGGGTGGGCAACGACCCGAACTGGTTCGACGGTGGTCCCGCGGGCCGGTACCGCGACTACTGGTCACAGAACAGCTTTGGCGACCTCACCCCGCACGGTCAGACGCGCCGGGAGGTGCTGGCCGAGCTGATCCCCCGGCTGACGATCGCCGACCGCTGCACCTTCACCGACAGGTTCCTCGAGGTGCGCGGCGATCTGCACACGTATCGCATCCACTGCGGCTCGGGCAACATCCTGATCGCCCCGGAGGACCGCTACCTGTGCATCATCCCGGACTCGGCGAAGGCGAAGGAGCCGGAGATGTTCCTGCCCTTCGAAGGCGACAGCCGGCTCGCCGAGATCATCAGCAAGGCGCTGCTGCTGGCGGCCGACAAGAAGATCAAGGACCCGGTGATCCTGCGCCAACTGTGAGGCGCTCGGCCTCGCCCTGCGACGAAGCGGTTCCGCCGTCCTTCACCTGTCCCTCCAGGCGGCGCCGGTAGCGATGGCCTGCCGCCACAAGCGCATGGCCTTGGGTGGCATCGCCGATCATCCGACACGTCCGTGGCGTCGCTCGGTGCCTCAAGGAATGCTCAAATTCGGATCACGCGACCCAGTGCGGCCGCACAACGCACATACGCTCACCGCACTCAGCTCGCTGACGACCCCCGATCCCTTCCGCAACGGCAACCATCGTCGTACCCCCAGGCAGAGCGCACACGAGCTTAGTACGGCTGTCCTCAATGGAGGCACGACCGTGCGGGGTCCGGTCAGCACATCCATCGAACGTCGCAAGTAGAAAGAGGGGAATATGCGACGCAGACAACGGCGCATCGCACTTCTCGCGCTGCCCGCCCTGGTGGCGGGTGTCCTCGTGACGACGGGGCCCGCTGGCGCGGATCCCACGGGGTCGACAGCCGCAGCCGGTTCCGGGCGGTCCCAGCTCGACAATCGGGAGCAGGCACGCCTCGTACCCATCAAGCTGGCCGGCGCCGACTTGCTGGACAAGGTGGTCGCCGCCGGCTTCGACATCGAGCACGGCCTCAAGCGCGTGCCGACCGGTATCGAAGGCGAGGCGGTCGTCACCGCCGAGCAGGTCGCCGAACTGAAGGCGATGGGCGTCGAGGTCCTCGGCGACGACGTGGGCTTCGAGTGGAGCGACGAGGCCGACGGCGGCATCCAGGGCGCTGCCGCGCGGGCGGTCCAGCCCGCGAGCCACGAGGCGACGGTACGGATCGCCCGCGCCGACTGGTTCACCACCAAGGGTCAGGGCTTCCTCTACGTCGAGGCCCGCACCACCGAGGGCCAGCAGGCAGACCCGATCGTCGAGATGCAGCTCGAGAACGACTCGGGCAAGCGCACGTCGTTCGGCTTCGCGCGGACGATGAGCCGGTTCGTGGACTCCGGGCAGTACATGTTCCACCGGAACCTGTTCAAGCTCGACGCGCGTCCGAACCAGATCCGGGTCACGAGCTCGACCGGTGGTGTCACCACCGGCGTCGTCTCCGACTGGCTTGAGGATGCTCCGCCGCCGTTGACGGAGAACCGGGGCTACAAGGCGGACTTCGTGGACGGCTACCGGCACCCGCAGCAGCTCTACAGCCGCGCCAAGGAGATCGCCCGCCAGTACCCGGACATCGCTGAGATCGTCTACCTGCCCAACCAGACGAACGGCTACCAGCGCAAGGCGCAGGCCACGATCGGCGGTACGGGGCAGGCGGCGGTCGTCGTCAGCTCGGCGGCGTGGGGTCACGAGGGTGGCAACGACGTCACGGTCGAGTTCGTGGACCGGCCGGGTGCGGACCTCCCGCTCGCGGCTGAGGTCACGGGCAAGGCGGTCCGCGTCCTCCTCGCGAAGGACGCCTCCGGTGGGCTGGCGAGTACGGCCACCGAGGTGGCGGACGCACTGCGGACCCAGTCCCAGGGCCTCATCGACCGGTCGCACCCGTACCGCACCAACGCGGGCACCGGCATCGTCGCGCCGACGGGCGGCCCGGTCGCGCTGACCGACTCCCTCGACCAGAAGCGCGTCGGCGCACCCGAGGGTGAGGTGCCGCGAGGCCCCGTCACGATCCCCGTCCTGCGGATCGGCAAGCACCGTGACGGCAAGAAGCCCGGTGTGCTGATCCAGGCACAGGACCACGCCCGCGAGTGGGTGCCGGCGACGACCAGTCTGGAGTCGGCCGAGCGGCTGGTGCACAACTACAAGAGCGACAAGGAGACGAAGAAGATCGTCGACAACACCGACGTCTTCTTCATCCTTTCCAACAACCCCGACGGGGCGAACTACAGCTTCTACAACTTCGCCTCGCAGCGTAAGAACATGACGAACCACTGCCCGGACGCGACCGCCGATCCGGCGCAGCGGAACTCCTGGGGCGTCGACCTGAACCGGAACTACCGGGTCGGGTCGGGCCACGACGGCTACGCGGGCGGGTCGAGCAACTGCGTCAGCGGCACCTACCAGGGGCCGGAGGAGCTGTCCGAGCCTGAGTCGAAGAACATCATCTGGCTGGTCGAGAAGTACTCGAACATCAAGTTCATGATGTCGGTGCACTCCAACGGCGGCCAGTTGTTCTGGCAGCCCGGCGCCTACATCGCGGACGGGCGGATCACCACGCCGCGTCCGCCGCTGGGTGACGAGGCGTTCTACTGGCAGTCGGCCGCCAGGATCCTGTCGCAGGTCAAGGCGCACCGGGAAACCGTGGTCACGCCGGAGAACGTCGGCGGCTCGTCCGACGTCCTCTACTCCTCCGCGGGCAACGTGCGGGAGGACCTGTACTACACCTACGGGATCTACGCCTTCGGCTGGGAGGTTGGCGGCTCCGTCTACAACCCGGCCACCGGCAACTGGCAGGGCGGCTCGTTCCAGCCTGCGTGGGAGGGCGACCCCAACCTCGTCAGCGGCCATGCCGAGACGATGGAGTACGCCAACGGGATCATGGAGATGTTCCGGGTCGCGGCGGACTGGGGCAAGGACAAGAAGGACCCGACGTCCAAGCTCGTCCCCGGTAACGGGAAGTACCGCGAGCCCGTCGACGTGCGCTTCGAGACGAACGAACCGGCCACCATCTACTACACGACGGACGGCAGCCGGCCCACGCTCCAGTCGCCGCGCTATGCGGCCACCGAGTTCCGTGAGCCGGGGCAGGTGTTCCACGTGACCGAGACGACGACGTTCAACTGGTTCTCGGTGGACAGCGCCGGCAACATCGAGAAGAACTACGACCCGACGAAGAACGACAAGCGCAACAACTACCGGACCGCGACGATCAAGATCGACAAGAAGTAGCGCTCATCCCATGATCATTGCCTCGTCAGTGGGTCCACCACACTGGCGAGGCAATGATCATGCGGACCCCGCCCTACGGTGAGGTCACGATCCGCGCCGCGACAGGTCAGCTGGTTGCCCGCCTTGGAAGCAGCAGCTCCTCGTGATCGAGTTCGCGTTCCAGGACGCGGAGTTCTTCGTCGGGCAGCCGGCCGGAGTCGCGCCAGCGCACGAGTTCCTCGCGCTGCGCGTCGATGGCAGTCCGCCGGACACGAAGCGCCGTCTCGTACTGCGGTGAGGTGGGCATCTCGGACGACCCGCTCTGCTCCAGCAGGTCGAGCCGGCCGCGGTAGCGCGCCAATCGGGCCAGCAACTGCGTACGGGTGGTGTTGACGGCCACGGTGCTGTCCGGTTCGTCGGCGGCAACTTCGTCGAGGCGGGCCAGGGCGGCCTCGACCGCCGCCGAGCGGGCCTCGTTGCGTACGCGGGCCTGGTCGGTCTCGTCGGCGCGCAGGCCCAGCATCCGCACGAGCGGCGCGAACGTCAGGCCCTGTCCGACGAGCGTCACCAGGACGACCACGAAGGTGCAGAACAGAAGGAGATCACGGTCGGGGAAGGGCGCGCCGCTGTTGGTGGTCAGCGGCAGGGTGAAGATCGCGGCCAGGCTGATGACACCACGCGTACCGGACCAGCTCAACGCCACCACTTCGCGAGGGCTGAGCCGACGGGCGTTGCGGTCCGCGCGTGCGACCTGCCGGGCGCTGCTGGGCTCGTCGGGGTCGTCCTGCTCGGATATGCCACCCAACCGGGTGTGCAGCGACCGGGGGAGGGACTGGGTCAACACCAGCCACGCGGGGCGCAGGAGCAGCACCACGCCGACGGATATCGCGACGGCGATGACGATGGTCGACGTGTCGTACTGGCGCAGGCCCTTGACGACCTCGGGAAGCTGCTGGCCGATCAGCAGGAAGACGAAGCCTTCGAGGAGGAAGTCGACCAGCCGCCACACCGCGCTGGTCTGCAACCGCGCGGCCCCAGAGCCGAGCTGAGGCGTCTGGTGGCCGACGATCAGCCCGGCGATCACCACGGCGAGCACCCCGGAGACGTGCAGCTCCTCGCCCAGCAGATAGGCCACGAACGGTGTCGCGAGCGAGATGGCGTTGGACAACAGCGGGTCTGTGGTGAGCGGTCGGGCCAGACGAACCACCCAGGCGACGGCCGCTCCCACGGCGATCCCGCCGACCGCCGCCAGCAGGAACTTCCCAACCGCCCCGGGGAACGAGAACTCACCACCCACGGCGGCGGCCACCGCGACGCTGAGCATCGTCAGCGCGGTGGCGTCGTTCAGCAGCCCTTCGCCTTGGATGATCGTGACCATCTTCGGCGGCAGGTTGACCCGGCGGCCCACCGCCAGGGCGGCCACCGGGTCGGGCGGCGCGACGGCGGCGCCGACCGCGATTCCGGCAGCCAGTGTCGCCCCGGCAACGAACAGGTGGAACCCGATTCCGACGAGCACCCCGGTGAGAAGCACCAGCACCACGGACAGGCTGACCACGATGCGCAGGTTCCGGCGGATGTCCAGCAGTGAGGAGTCCAGTGCCGCGCTGTAGAGCAACGGCGGCAGCACGATCATGAGCACGAGGTCGGGATCAAGCCCGACGTTGGGGCCGGGGAGCAGCGCGTACGCGATGCCGATGAGCGGCAGAAGCGCCGCCGCCGGCAGGCCGGTGCGGGCCGCCACCCACCGCACGGCGACGATGACCGCAACGGCGGCGAGCACGAACAACAGCATTGAGTGTGTGCTCACCTGGTGGCTTCCCCCTGGAGCGGCGCGAGGCGCGAAATTCTTCGGTCGACTGCCGGCTCGCGGCCGAGGTGCCGGTCGCATTCAATCGGTGGCACCCGTCGACGCCTGGCAGCGCAGTCCGCAGCAGTACGAGCGTACCTTTTGATCAACGCGGTCGCTCGTCGGCGGCCAGCGGGAGCCCTGGCGGCTGCCGGACGGGTGCCGCCGGCGTTCCGGGGCCTGAAGGGCCCGCCGTGATCGCAGCGGCACGAGCCGCCTCTGAGCCCCGCGCGGTCCCGCCGGACGACCACTATTGCCCTCAATAGGCGCGCGTCTATAGTTGCGCGCATCACAACAATCATGGTCGTGGTTACGCGGCCGGGTCGTCGAAGCGCTTCGACGATCCGTCGTCCAGGCCCGTCAGCCGGGTGTCGAGCCTGGCCACGCCGGTCTCGGCGCCCGCTGGGCGTCGGGTCGTACGACATGAGGAGAACCACATGCGCAACAGGCGCTTTCGGCGCGGAATCACCGTGCTCGCGCTCGCCCTGCTGGCCCTACCGGCCGTTCCCGGCACGGCGCTCGCCGAACCCACCTACCCGTTCCGAGATCCGCACCTGCCCGTGAATGCCCGGGTCGACGATCTGCTCGGGCGGCTCACGCAGGACGAGAAGATCTCGTGGCTGCACCAGTACCAGCCGGCCATCCCCCGGCTGGACATCGGCCTGTTCAAGACCGGCACCGAGGCGCTGCACGGGGTGGCCTGGTCGACCGACATCGACAACAACGGCGCGGTGGTGAAGGCCAGCGGTACGTCCTTCCCGCAGCCGGTGGGCATGGCGAGCACCTGGAACACCGACCTGATCCGGCAGGTCGGTTCAGCCGTCGGCGACGAGGCACGCGGCTACCACGCGCAGAACCCCCGAGTCTGGGGTCTCAACCTCTGGGCGCCGGTGGTCAACCTGCTGCGCGACCCCCGCTGGGGCCGCAACGAGGAGGGCTACTCCGAGGACCCGCTGCTGACCGCCGCGATCTCCACCGCGTACGGCTCGGGGATGACCGGCGGGGACCCCGATCACCTGAAGAGCGCCCCGACCCTCAAGCACTACCTGGCCTACAACAATGAGGTCCGCCGCGACGTGACCTCGTCGAACGTGCCCCCTCGGGTGCTCAACGAGTACGACCGGGCCGCGTTCAGGCCGGCCATCGCCGCTGACGCGGCGACCGGCGTGATGGCCTCGTACAACCTGGTCAACGGCCGCCCCGCCACGGTCGACCCGGACCTGGCGACGGTGGTGCGCGGCTGGACCGACCAGCCGCTGATGAACGTCACGGACGCCTGGGCGCCGAACAACCTTGTCGCCTCCCAGGGGTACTACGCCACGCAGGCCGAGGCGAACGCCGCGATCGTCAAGGCCGGCCTCAACAGCTTCATCACCGATGACACCAACGCGCAGCCGACCGTCACCGCCATCAAGCAGGCGCTGGCCGCCGGTCTGCTCACTGAGCGGGACATCGACGCCCGGATCCGGGAGATCCTGAACGTCCGGTTCCGACTGGGTGAGTTCGACCCGGGCGGCGGTCGGCACGGCGGCATCACGCCGGACGTCATCAACAGCCCCGAACACCAGCGGCTGGCCCGGCAGGCCGCCGGCGAGGCGATGGTGCTGCTGAAGAACACCCGGCAGGCCCTGCCGCTGGACCCGGCCCGGACCCGCAAGGTGGCCGTGCTCGGCCCGCTGGCCGACACCCTCTACTCCGACTGGTACGGCGGTGACCTGCCGTATCAGGTGACCGCGCTCGACGGCATCCGCGAGCGGCTGGGCGGCTCCGCCAGCGTCAGTGGGCTCGACGGTGCGGACCGGATCGCCCTGAAGGACCCGGCGACCGGCCGGTACGTCACGGCCACCGGCACCACCGACGCCGACCCGGTCGCCACCACCGGCACCACCGCCTCGCTCGCCGCACAGTTCGATGTCGTGGACTGGGGCCAGGATGTGGTGACGTTGCGCAACGCCGCCAACGGCCGCTACCTCGGCTACAACTGGGGACCGTTCGTCACCCGCGACGACCAGCCGAACGGCTGGTACGTGCAGCAGCAGTTCAAGGTGGAGCCGCAGGCCGACGGAACCGTGGTGCTGCGCTACGTCGGCTACGAGACCAAGGAGAGCTGGTTCGGCGCCGACACGTACGTCACGGTCGGCGACGACGGTGCCCTCAAGCTCGGCGCATCCACCCCGGCTGCCGCGACCCACTTCGAGCGTGAGGTCGTCAGCAGCGGGATCGACCGGGCCGTCGCCGCCGCCAAGGCGGCTGACACCGCCGTGCTGGTCGTCGGCAGCAACCCGTTCATCAACGGACGCGAGGCGCATGACCGGACCTCCACGGCGCTGAGCGCCGGCCAGGAGGCGCTGGTCAAGGCCGTGGTCAAGGCCAACCCGCGCACCGTGCTGGTGCTCCAGAGCAGCTACCCGGTCACCATCGGATGGGAACAGGAGCACGTCCCGGCCATCGTCTGGACCACCCACGCGGGCGCCGAGACCGGGCACGCCGTCGCCGACGTCCTGTTCGGCGACCGCAACCCATCCGGCCGGCTCACCCAGACCTGGTACCGCTCGGACGGGCAACTGCCGCCGGACCTGCTGGAGTACGACATCATCTCGTCCGGGCAGACCTACCTGTACAGCACCGCGAAGCCGCTCTACCCGTTCGGCTACGGGCTGTCGTACACCCGCTTCCGGTATGGCCAGCCCCGCATCGCCGCCCAGTCGGTCGCGGCCGACGACACCATAACGGTCAGCGTCGACGTGACCAACGTCGGCAGCCGGGCCGGGTCCGAGGTGGCCCAGCTCTACACCCACCAGCGCACCTCGCGGGACAAGACGCCGATCCGCCAGCTCAAGGCGTTCCAACGGGTGGAACTGGCACCCGGGCAGACCCGGACCGTGACGCTGCGACTGCCCGCCGCCGACCTGGCGCACTGGGACGTCACCCGTAGCCGGTGGGTGGTCGAGTCGTCCGTCTACGACCTGATGATCGGCGCGTCCGCCGAGGACGTCCGGGCCCGGACCGCGGTCCGGGTGCGCGGTGAGAAGATCCCGGCCCGTGACCTGTCCCGCCCCACCCGGGCGGAGAACTTCGACCGGTACGCGGGGGTCCGGCTGGTCGACGAGACGAAGGCGCGCGGTACGGCCGTCGGTGCCACCGCGACGGGCCAGTGGATCTCCTTTGCCGGTTCCGCGCTGCGCCCCGGCGCCCACACCTTCACCGCGAAGGTCGCCAAGGCCGGCGCGAGCGCCGGCACGATCCAGATCCGGCTGGGCTCGCCCACCGGCCGGCTGCTGGGCACGGCCACCGTGCCCGGCACCGGCGACGACTACCGGTACGTCAGCATCAGTTCCGAGTTGGCCCGGACCGCCGGCACCCACGACGTGTACCTGGTGTTCGATTCCGCGCTGCGGCTGGCCGACTTCTCCATCAGTTGACCGGAGCCCGGGCCGGGTCGATCGTCGACCCGGCCCGGTGGGAACGCGGGCCGGACGGAGGGCTTCTGGCGTTGCCGGCCTCCTACCGCGGTGGCGAGACGTACAGCCCGGTCCTGCACCCCATCTCACCCGGCTCCAGCCAGATGGCGTCGTACCCGGGTGACTCGATGGCTCCGCCGGGGGTCCGGACCAGGAGGAGGCAGTCCCGCTCGGCGGGCACGCCCACCGCGGCGACGAGGGCACCCTCGTGGGTGACCGTGTCGACGATGATGTGCTTCTCGGGAAACGCTGCGCGCACCGCGCCCGCGAGGGTGTCGGGTGTGGCGGTTCGCAGCGCCGTGCTGAGCCGGTCGCGCGCGTCGTCGGGCAGGGCGGGAATCGGCGCGGCGCTGGGCGCCGGAGGACTGGCCACCGACGGGCAGTCGATCTCCTCGTAGGACGTGTAGCGATAGAGTTCCAGCAGGTAGCGGTAGCATCGTGTGGCCTGGCCGGCAGAGTTGCCGAGGTCGCCGAAGGACGTCCCGGAGTCCTCTGCCACCGTCACCGCGAACCGGACGTCGATGGTGGCCCGCTCGCTTCCGGCGGTGCGACCCGACCAGGCCAGCGGCTCACGTCGGACGTTTGAGCTGCTGCCCTCCGCCGCCTCGGAGATCTCGGTCGCGGCGATGTGCTCGGCGTCCCGGACCCGGTTGCGATGACCGAGGTCGTCATCGAGGCGCTCCGCCTCGCTCGCCGCGATGTCCCTCGCCATCGAGTCGCCGTCGCGGTACTCGGCGCACCCGCTCAGCATCAGGCAGGCCACCACCGCCGCACAGGCCACGGGCGTACCCAAGCGTCGCGCCCTGGCCGGCGAATCACGCCGCCAATGTACGGGAGAAACCGCCACCGTCAGCGCGCTGATCCGGCGAAGAAGGTCCATGACGTCGAGCATGCCGGCCGGCGTGAGCAGCAGGATGAGTGCTCGTACTCATCTGCTGCCACCTGTGGCAGCATCGACGGTGCTGGGCGGGCCCGGCCGGGTGCTGGGGCAGATCGTTCTACAGGAGTACGCATGGCACTGGGACCCGTGCTGGTGGTTGGTCTCGATCCCGTGAGGATCCCAGGCTGGGATCCTGAGCCAGTCGTGGCGGCGATAGCACGGGGTCAGGCCCGCTTCGAGGATCATGGCGTTGAGGCCGACCTGTGCCTGGTGGCGCCCGACGACAACGCCGAGGCGGCGATCGTCGAGGCGCTGACCCGGAAGAACTACGCCTGCGTGGTGGTCGGCGGCGGTATCCGCAAGCACGAGCCGTTACTCCAGCTCTTCGAGCGGGTGGTCAACCTTGTCCGGCAGCATGCTCCGGGCGCGGCGATCGCCTTCAACAGCAGCCCGGAGGACACTGCCGACGCCGCACTGCGGTGGCTGCCGCGCAGTGGATAGGAGCACCGAGGTCGCTGATCCGCGCAGGTCCTGGCGGGCCGGATCGCGCAGCAGGTCAGATCACCCAGGCTTCGGGTAGCCGACGCCCCGACCACAGGACTGAGTGCCGGGCCTGGCGCAGGCGGTGGGCGGCCACCGACGACGATGGCCGCCGCGCTAGTCATCGCGGTGGCGTCACGCCTCCGACGGCGCCTCGGCCTGCTCGTCCCCGCTCGTGGGCTTCTCCACCTCGTCCGCCGCCTTCGGGGGCGCCGCGACCGTCCAGGAGAACTCGATCTCGACGGACAGCTCCGTTTCGCTCTCGCGCTCGATCTCCAGCTCACACCGGACGGTGTCGGCGACGGTCACCGCGCCCGCGGCGCCGTAGAAGATCCGCCCATCAGATTCCAACTGGTTCGCCAGTTGGCGCAGCCAGGCTGCCAGGTCGGCGCGTGACACGGTACGGGCGTCCTCGTAGATATCCATGCCGGCCATGCTGTCACTCCACAGAGGATGGTGAGGAAGGCGGGTAGAACGGCGTGTCAGCCGAGCACGTGATATGGATCTTGCGAGCCGAGGCGAGGTGCGGCCTGTCGCCACAAGCCGGTGCTGCCCGCCGGATAGGTTCGTCTCCGGTGGGTAAGCGGCGCGGGTGCCCGCGAAGCAGGAGCCGGCAGCCGACGAGGACCCGGCACCGCACGGGGAGTCTCGGGCTGGCCGAACGTCAGTCGACCTGCACCCGCGGGTGCAGCACGCGATACGCGCCCGCGTCTGGCGGTTACGTCTCTACGGGCTGCTCGCCGTGCAGGCCGGCATCGCGGCGGCGCTCGCCTGGTTCGTGGTCTACCACTTCCTGGGCAATTCGTCCCCGGTTGTCGCACCCACCACCGCGGTCGGCATCGTGGCTGCCTCGATGGGCTCACGACTGCGGCGCACCGTGGAGCTGCTGGCCGGGGTCACCCTCGGGCTCGCCGTGGGTGACACGCTCATGCCGTTCTTCGGCATCGGTGCCTGGCAGACCGGCGTGGTCGTCGTGCTGGCGATCATCGTCGCCGTGCTGCTCAAGGGTGGTGGTTCCCTGCTCACCCAGGCTGGCGGTACCGCGGTGCTCATCGCCACCCTGGAGCCGCCTGTGCGTGACCTGTCCATCCCCCGCTTCGTCGACGCCGCGGTCGGCGGGCTGATCGGGCTGGCGGTCGGTCTGCTGTTGGTGCCCATCCACCCGCGGCGGACGGTGCGGCGGCTGGTCGAACCCGTCCTTGATCCGGCTGTTGCGGCCCTGCACGGCCTGGCCGCGGCTCTGCGCCGTCGAGATCTTGGCGGGGCCGAGCAGAGTCTGGGCCGGTTGCGAGCCCTCGGCCCCCGGGTGACCGCGCTGAACGAAGGGCTCGACGCTTCCCAGGAAGTGGTGCGACTGGCGCCGCTGCGCTGGCGTGAACGCACGTCCCTGGCCTCCTACACCGGGGCGGTCCGACATATGGAGCGCAGCCTGTACAGCTCGCGGGCCCTCGCGAGGCGACTCACGAGAGCGCTCAAGGACGATGAGCCGATACCGGAGGAGTTTCCCGCGGCCGTCGACCTGCTGGCCGCCAGCATGCGGACGCTGAGATGCGCGATCCGCGCCGATGCTGAGCCGCGCGAGGCGCGCCAGCAGATCCTGACGGCCGTCGAGCTGGTCGGAAGGGCGCAGGGGGAGGCCGCGTCGAATCCCACCCGCCCGCACACCCACCGGTTGGGCTACTCGGGCATGATCGCCGCGGGTGAGTTCCGCACGGCCGCCCACGACCTGCTCATCGCCACCGGGTTGGATACGGACAGAGCGGCAGCACTGGTGCGGCAGTCGGTGGATCCGGACCGTCAGGGCTGAGCGGCGAGGTCTGCCCTGAACAGGCCGGTCGGCGGTGCGTGGTGGCCTTCCTTGACGGCCGAGTAGTCCCGGGCCTCGGCCACGAGGCCAGCCTCGTCGGAGCGCAGCAGGGTGCAGCCGGAGATGGTCAGGGGCTGCCCCTTCACATGGATCACCGCCCAGTACTCCACTGCTGCCGCGTCCCCGTTGACCTGCGGCTCGGCGAACCACACCTGAGCGGGGGTCCAGGTCCTGGCCCATCGTCGGGCCGCCTCTCGGGTGTCCACGCACGCCTCCTCTGCCAACCGGCACCTCAGGCCATCTGACCCCTGACATCCCAAGGCAGGGACGCTGTCTACTCCTGAGCCGCCAGCCTCGGCGGTGCGCTGCGACTCGTACGCCGCCTCCCAGCGGCCGTCGGCCTTGGCGGCCGCGACCTGTCGGGCCTGGCCGCGTGGTCGCCCACGGTCCACCTACCGCCGCTCCGCCTACTCGACGGCGAGGTCGAGCATCACGAGGTGCACCGGGTCAGCCACCACCTCGATGCCGATGATCCGATCGGTGACGATGAAGCTGAGCGCGAGGCGACCGCCGTCGCCCAGTTCCACGACCGCGCCCGGCAACCCGTCGACGTACGCCGGCACGGCGCCCTCGGCGCGGCCGTTGAAGAAGCCGGCGATGGCGGCCGAGCCGCGCGTCTCGGCGGCGGAGCCCAGGCCGGCGGCCACCGGGTCGGCGCGCATGACGACGTGCGGGTCGAGCAGGCTGACCAGATCGTCGAACCTGCCCTCGCGGGAGGCAGCGAGGAACGCCTCGACCACCCGTCGCTGACGCGTTGGGTCAACCTCCCGGAAGGTCCCGCCCTGGTGCACCCTCCGTCGGGCCCGGCTGGCGATCTGGCGGACGGCGACGGGGGTACGGTCCACCACGGCGGCGATCTCCTCGAACGAGACCGCGAACATGTCGTGTAACACGTACACGAACCGCTCGGTCGGCGCGAGGGTGTCGAGGACGACCAGGAGCGCTCGACCGATCGACTCGGCCAGCAGGGCCTCCCGTTCCGGGTCCACCGGGGCGGGGTCCGTCGGGTCGGGTTCCGGGCCGGCGTCGTCCCACGGCTGCTCGGGTCGGGCGGTCCGGGTGCGGAGCCGGTCCAGGCAGACCCGGCCAACGGTGGTCGTGAGCCAGCCGGGCAGGTTGTCGATGCCGGCGACGTCCGCCCGGCTGAGCCGCAACCAGGTGTCCTGAACGGCGTCCTCGGCCTCGGCGCCGGAGCCCAGCATCCGCTGGGCCACCGCCCACAGCCGTGGCCGGTTCTCCTCGAAGCGTCGCGCCAGCCGGTCCGCCTCGCTCATGACCTTTCCACCCCCGGACGCACGTGAGCGTTCCTGTGACCGTCGCCACATCTGTCACGCCGTCGGCTCGCCGGCCGACATTCCAGTGACACCAACCGGGGCGTCGCGCCGCGACAGACGCCGGGCAGCCTAACAGGACGGAACGACGAACATGATCATCGAACCGCGCATCCAGAACCCCGCCAACCTGCTGCCGGACGCCGTGAAGGCGATCAACCTGCTCTACAAGGCCGCGCATTCGGCCGGTGTGCCGGGCAGCACGCTGGAGTTGGTGCACCTGCGGGCCAGCCAGATCAACGGGTGCAGCGCCTGCGTCGACTCGGGCGCCCGGAGTGCCCGCAAGGCCGGCGAGACAGAGGAGCGGTTGTTCGCGGTGGCCGTCTGGAGGGAGACCCCGTACTTCACCGAGGCGGAACGTGCCGCGCTCGCGCTCGCGGAGGCCGCCACCAGGCTCGCCGACCGGGCCGACGCCGTGCCCGACGACGTCTGGGCGGAGGCGGCTCGGCACTTCGGCGAGAAGGAACTCGCCGCGATCGTGCTCTGGGTGGCCACCACAAACTTCTTCAATCGGATCAACGCCACCACCCGGCAGCCGGCGCCCCAGACGTGGGGCTGATCCAGTGACCCCCTCTGCCGTCAACTCTGAGTTAACGGCAGAGGGTGTCAGCGGGCGTGCTCACCAATCTCGGCCTGGAGAAGGCGGCGGTCGAGGCCGACCTGTCCGTCGCCCTCGCCGCCGCCGTGCCGATCGTGGATATCGACCACCGCCACGAAGTCGAGCACGTCCAGGTCAGGATCCCGTGCGCGACGCGAGGACATCGAGGTAGTGCGGGTTCGTCATGATGCCCAGCACGTTGCCGAACGGGTCGACCACGGCGGCGGTGACGAACCCCTCGTCTCCGTGTGGGGTGATCGGCTGGTACTCGGTGGCGCCCATCTCCAGCAGCCGTGCCACGGTGGCGTCGAGGTCGTCGACGTGCCAGTGCATGACGGCGCCACCGGGGCCGGTCGCCGCGCCGGGTGGCGCGTACCTGCGGTCGATGATGCCCAGTTCGGCCTGGTAGTCGCCGACGCGGAACTCGGTGTACGCCGGGCGTCCGTCGGGGCCGGACCGCAGGAAGTACGCCTCCTGGCCCAGGAACTGTGCGTACCACTCGGTGGCCGCTGCCACGTCGCTCGCCCAGATGTTGAACGTGGCGAATCCTCGCAGGCTCATTCCTCAATGACACCTCCACCCCGAGGGCCCTCCGTGTACCGCGCCGTTTCCCGGGTAGTCGCCGCCGTCGGCCTGACGAGGGCGGGAGCCGGCATGGAGACGACCTACCCGGCGGTGGATCAGCACGGCGGCCCACCTCGACGATCTGCTCGACGAGCAGCACTGACCGTTTGCGTCAGAACAGCGTCAGAGGCTCGACCGGTATCGGCTCCGGCAGCGCGTCCAGCTCGGGTACGCGTGCCCGTACCTCGTCGTGGAAGCGGCGGGCGAGCACGGGCGCCTCGCCGTTGTCCGGCGTGTGGATGAACATCGTCGGCGAGCGCCCCTCGCGCAGCCAGGTGACGGTGATGTCGATCCAGCGCTGCCACCCCTCGACAGTGCGCGCCGAGTCGTCGCGGCCGAGGTAGCGAACGATCGGCCGGTCGGTCAGCGCGAGCGACCGGAGCGGCACACGCGGTTTCTTGGTCCACGCGTCCCGCTCCGCGTCGCTGGTCGGTGGGCTCGCGAAGAACGCGGTCGTGTCGAAGGGGATCCACTCGGCTGACGCGGCGGCGAGGGTCGCCCCGAGCAGCCGGGTCGCGCGGGCGTCGGTGAAGAACGCGGGATGGCGGACCTCCACCGCGTACCGGTGAGCCTGCGGGAGTTGATCCAGGAAGCGGCTCAGGGCCGGGACGTCGGCGGGCGCGAACGAGCCGGGCAGCTGGATCCAGAGGGCGTGGGCGCGCGGGCCGAGCGGTTCGATCGCATCCAGGAAGGCATGCAGCGGTTCGCCGACGTCGGTGAGTCGGCGTTCATGTGTGATGACCTTGGGAAGCTTGAGGACGAACCGGAAATCGGGATCAGTCTGCGCGGCCCACGATGCCACGGTGTCCCGGGCCGGGGTCGCGTAGAACGTCGTGTTTCCCTCCACGGCGTCGCACCAGCTGGCGTAGTGCCGCAGGCGCTCCGCAGGCGGCAGCGGACGCGCCAACAGGCGACCCTGCCACAACCTGTGGGTCCACATCGCGCATCCCACGTGAAGACGCATGACCGCCCTTCCCGCGCTTGACCGGAGCCCACCGTATACGCGCGAACGGACGCGACCGGACCGACGGTACGACCGACGATCGTCAACTTTGGGTTGACGGAAAGGGTGCGTCAACTTATGGTTGACGCATGACAGAGCCTATCCAGATGAGCAACACCGTGAAGCTCGACGACCTGATCCAGGCGATCAAGAAGGTGCACACCGATGCGCTCGACCAGCTCACCGACGCGGTCATCGCCGCCGATCACCTCGGCGAGGTCGCCGATCACCTGATCGGGCACTTCGTCGACCAGGCCCGGCGCTCGGGCGCCTCCTGGACCGACATCGGTCGCAGCATGGGGGTCACCAAGCAGGCCGCCCAGAAGCGCTTCGTGCCGAAGCCGACCGACGCGGCGCTCGACCCGAACGACGGCTTCGGCCGATTCACCCCCCGGGCCCGCAACGTGGTCATGGCCTCGCAGGAGGAGGCCCGTGCCAGCGGAAACGCCGAGATCGGCCCCGAGCACCTGGTGCTGGGCCTGCTGGCCGAGCCGGAAGGGTTGGCCGCCAAGGTGATGGCTGGTCGGGGCGCCACTCCCGAGGCGGTGCGGGAGACGGTCGGCGCCGCCCTCCCGCCGTCGGCCGACCAGGTCCCGGACCTCATTCCGTACGACGCGCGCGGCAAGAAGGCGTTGGAGCTGACCTTCCGGGAGGCGCTGCGCCTCGGGCACAACTACATCGGCACCGAGCACATCCTGCTCGCCCTGCTGGAGCAGGAGGACGGTGCGGGCGTGCTCACTAACCTCGGCCTGGAGAAGGCGGCGGTCGAGGCCGACCTGTCTGCCGCCCTCGCCGCCGCGGTCGCGCCGAAGTGACCTTTCACGGTCAAAGGGTCGGGAAGCCGTAACGCAGGGCGTGCTCCGGATCGGCCGGGTCGATCTGGCGCACGCCCGCGTCGGCGAGGTGCTTGTTGACCTCGTCGAGCTGCTCGCGCACCAGTCGGGCCTCCTCCTCGGTGACCCGACCCCGGTGCGGCTTGCCGGCGTGCTCCAGCGTGCCGTAGTCAATTTTCTCGGTGCTCTTGCGGGCCTTGGGCGGGCGGACCCGCTCGGCCGTCCTCAACAGCCGTGCCATCGGCACGTCGGTGGCCATCGCGTCGAACTCACTGGCGGTCAGCACCACCCGGCGGGGCTCGCCGCCGCCGTGCCGATCGTGGATCTCCACCACCGCCACGTCCAGGGCGGCGTCGTCGATGTTCTCCACCTCGCCCGGGGTCGCGTCCAACTGCACGGGCCCGGCAACCAGGTCCGGGTGCTCCAGCACGACGATGCGGACCACCTCGTCGTCCTGCTGCAGAACCGTGCCGGTGAAGTCGGAGACGTGGATCGTCTTCTTGCCCATGCGCGGAGCTTCTCCTGTCGTAGGCCGGGATGCCGGACCACAAGAAATTACCCGACAGGTGTGCGAAAGCCGCCGCTGGACCTCCTCCGGTGTGTCGCTGCCCGGATGAACTCAGAGACTGCCCTTCGGGGCCACCCACTCGGTGGGTTGGCCGGTGACGGCGGTGATCCGGTCCTCCGTCAGCAGCGTCTCGAAATTTGACGACGGAATGGTGCGTCAGTGGGTGTTCATCTGGTGTCGACCGGAGCTGGCGGGAGGCAGCTTGTTCAGCCCGGCCCACGGCAGGACGTCGGGGCCGGCCCCGCGCGGGATCCGGTAGCGGGGTTGGGGAGGGATGCCCTCGGCGGTCTCCCCAGCCCGCCAGAGTCGCGCGGGGTCCTGGTGGTAGCGGTCGTTCGGCTGAATCGGCATGGCCCTACCGTCCCAAACAAAGGTGTCCAGGTATGGAAATAGATATGACGGTCGATCAGTGCACCTGGTTCCTGGAGCCCTGGCCCGCTCCGGGCCCTGCGGGATCGTCCGCCCGGTCGGGCCACCCGGCGTACGGTGATCAACGACGGCGGGGTGACGGGGGAGGTGCGCATGCTCGACCGGCGACTCCAACTGCACCTGGCCACCTGGCTCGGCCAGTGGCCGGCGGGGCCGGGGTTGCACGTGGTCGCCTCGCACCGGCGGGTCAAACCGGCCTGGGACGGCAGGCTACGCCCCGCGCTCGCCGTGGACACCGGGCAGAGCACCGTGCTCTCCGTGGCGCCGGACCGGGTGGCGGCCATCCGCGCGCTGGCCCGGCGCTCGCCGGATCGGCTGCTCGCCGCGCTTCCGGAGGCCGTCGGCCAGCCCGACTGGTGCGTCCACGACGGCCCCTTCCGGTGGAGCGTGGCACCCGCGCCGCTGCCCGAGGTGGGGGAGTGGACCGAACCGACGGCTCCCGGGCTGCCGCCCTGGCTACGGCTCTTCGACCGGCCCGTGTTGGTGGTCCGTGACCCGGGCGGCACCTACCTGGCCGGTGTGGGGATCAAACGGCATGACGCGTACGGGCAGGAGTTGGCCGTTGGCACCGCGCCGACCGCCGAGGGGCGCGGCCTCGCCCGCCGACTGGTGGCGCAGGCGGCGCGGCGGGTGCTCGACGAGGGTGCGGTGCCCACCTACCTGCACGAGCGGGACAACCACGCCTCGGCCCGGGTCGCCGACGCGGCCGGTTTCCCGGACCGGGGCTGGCGTGCCTACGGGGTCTACCCGCGCTGAGTCGGTCACCGAACCGGTAATGGGCGCGGACCGTGGATCCCGGGCCGGATCCACGGTCCGCAACCTCCCCCCAGGCCCCGGTTTCGGGTGTACCGGCCGCGCTCTGTGCGGGCCGGTACGTGTCGATCACGCTACGTATCGAAGAGGTTCGGGGCAAGGTTCCAGCTGTCGGTTCGGAGTGTCGAAAAGTGGACTTGACCTGCTGCTTCGCTGGTTGAGCGTGCCGGCCCGGTCAGTGACGTAGCGTGCGAATCAGGTCGAGCACCTGTTGGGTCACGGGGCGGAGGACCCGGAGCCGGGACAGCGCCACGAGCCGGTCGATCAGTGGCACGACCCCGTCGATCAACTGGCGGGTCTTGGTCTGGCCCGGCGATCGGTCGTGCACCCAGTAGAGGACCACGCCCATGTAGGCGAGCCAGAGCAGCTCGGGTAGCTGTGGGCGCAGCTCGGCGTCGACCTTCGCGGTCGAGCCCGTCAGCACCTCGGCGAAGAGCTCGATGGCCGCCTGTCGGGGGCCGGAGGACTCCGCGGAGAAGGGGCTCAGCGGGGAGGTGGGCTCGGCCGCCGTCTTGAAGAAGGTCGCCGCGAATCCGTGCGACGGCGTCAACACGTCGATCCCCGCGTGCAGCACTCCGGCCAACCGGGGACCGAACGCCTCCTCCCGATCGAGCACGGGCTGCGCGGCGGCCCGGTGCTCGACCTGGGACTGGGCGTAGAACTCCTGGATCAGGTGGTCCTTGGAACCGAAGTAGTAGTAGGCGTTGCCGACCGCCACGCCGGCCTCCTGCGCGATAGCCCGCATGGTGGTCTGGGCGTAACCGCGCTCACGGAACAGCCGCATCGCGGTGTCCCGGATCAGCTGCCGGGTCTGCTCACCTCGGGCGGTGGCAGGGTCACCCGCAGCGGTCGTCGGCGCAGGCTGCTCGGTCATCGGGGCCACCGTATCCCGCCAGTTCGTCTGTCGGCTCGGCGCGCGGGTCGCGGACCCGCTCCCGTATCGCCGCAGCGGCGGCCACCGTCTGCCGGGCGAGCGGCAGCAGGTGCGGTCGGGCCAGCCGCTCGGCCATGGACCGATGGTCGGCCAGCGCCCAGAGGCAGGCGAACCAGGCGCCGTCGCCCGCGTACACCTCGCCGGTGTCGGCGATCACGGTGAGGTCGCGCAGCGTCGCGTCGTGGTCCAGGGCGGGGAAGCGCCGCCGGGCCTCGGCGGACCCGGCCGGCACGAACTCCAGGGGTACGAGCTGGGCGCGGGACGCCAACCATCGGCGGGCGGCGCGGCAGAGCGGGCAGGCCGCGTCGAACAGGACGGTGAACTCCCGGATCCCACCGCCGGACTGAGCGGTGGGATCCGGGAGTCGGCCGATGCCATCGGACGGTGGCACGGTCATCGGGTCGGTGGGTTGATCGGCGGGCCGGCGCTCGGCTGCGGGCCGGCCGGGTTCGGGCCGGTCGGCTGTGGTCCGACCGGGTAGGCGCCGACCGGCTGTGCTCCGGCCGGGTACGCGCCGACCAGCTGCGATCCGTGTGGGGTGGACGGCATGGGGAGCCGGCCGATCGGGGCGATGGGCGGGTGGGTGGCGAGCTGGCGGAGTCGGTTTCGGCGGTAGCGGCCCAGTGCGAAGACGTTGAAGAAGTGCAGTGCACCGAGCACCAGGAGCACAAAGCCGATCTTGAGGGACAGCTCCTCCATTGCCTGGCTGGTGGAACGCACCGGGTCGGGGTGCTTCATCGCCACCGTGACGTAGCCGAAATTGAGCAGGTAGAAGCCGACCACCAGGAGGCTGTTGACCGCTCGGGCGAGCCGTTCCTCGGCGAACACCTCCTCGAGAAAGACCTGCCCGTTGCGCGACAGTGCCCGAGCCACCCAGATGGTCAGGCCGATGCTGACCGCGAGGTAGATCACGTACATCCAGACCTTGAGGTCCATGCGGATGCCCTTCTTGAACGTGTTCAACTACCGACGGCGTCAGCGTAGAACAGGTTTTGAACATGTTCAAGAGTTGGCCACGGGTGACCGTGGACGCGGCTCAGCCGGCCAGACCGAGCGCCTCGGCAGCCGCCCGACCGTTGGCGTGGCTCGCGCCGTACGTGGTGACGAAGGCGCGTACGCCCGCCGGGCGCCACTGTGCCGGCCAGCCCATCTCCACCACGGTCACCGGATGCTGGGCTGCCAGGCCGGCGATCAGCTCCGGGCCGCCCGGCAGCCGGTGCAGGTGCCGCCCGACCAGCACGATGGGACGGTCACCGGCCAACCCGCGCAGCGTCGCCGGGTCGGTCTCGGCGGCGATCACGCGGACCTCCTGCACCCCGTCCAGGTGTGGACCGAGGCCCCACGGCACCCGACCCTCGGCGATCGTCGACTCGGTGTGCAGCTGCACCACCAGTGGTCGGTCCAGGCCGGTGAGCACCCCGTCCACTCGGACCGCTCGGCGCGCTGCCGCGTACCCCAGCTCGGTGTCTCCGGTGGCTGGCGACCCGCCACCGGCCCGGGTCCAGGCGGCGAGCTCGGCGGCGCGGCCGGCTGCCTCCTCGACCCGCGCGGTCGTCAACCGGCCGTCGGTGAGGGCGTCGACGATCTCGGCGGCCACCCGCTCGACCAGCTCGGCGTCGACCTTCGCGCCGATGCAGAGCAGGTCGGCGCCGGCGGCCAGGGCGCGGACCGCGGCTGGCCCGACCCCTCCGGCAGCCACGGCGGCGCCCTTCATCTCCAGCGCGTCGGTGATGACGGCGCCGGTGAAGCCGTACTCGGTGCGGAGCAGGTCGACCAGGACGGCCCGGCTGAAGGTGGCCGGGTCGGCGCCGGTCAGCGCCGGCACCCGGATGTGTGCGGTCATCACGGCGCGTGCCCCGGCGGCGACGACCGCCGCGAACGGCGGTAGGTCCCGCTGGCGCAGCAGGCCCAGTGGAGCGTCCACGGTGGGCAGCTCGTGGTGGGAGTCGGTGACAGTGGCGCCGTGCCCGGGGAAGTGCTTGGCGCAGGCGGCCACACCGGCGGCCTGCAACCCGGAAACGGCGGCGGCCGCGTGGGCGGCCACCCGCACCGGGTCCGCGCCGAACGACCTCGTGCCGATCACCGGGTTGTCGTCGGCGGTGTTCACGTCCACGGTCGGGGCGAGGTTGACGGTGATGCCGAGCGCGGCCAGCTCGGCGCCGATCGACTGATAGACCCGCCGGGTGAGTGCCACGTCGCCGATCGCGCCGAGGGCGGCATTGCCGGGGTACGGGCTGCCGGTGGCGTGCGCCAGCCGGGTCACGTCGCCACCCTCCTCGTCGATGGCAATCAGCACATCGGGCCGGCCGGCGCGCAGTGCGGCGGTGCTCGCCGCCACCTGGGCGGGGTCATGCACGTTGGTGCCGAACAGGGTGTGCCCGGCCAGCCCGTCGGCCAGCAGGTCGACCGCCCAGCCCGGCGGGACCGGTCCCGGGTATGCGGCGAGCAGCGTGCCCAGCGCCAGCCGGCGCAGTTCTGGATCCAGCCCCACGTGATCTTCCCCCTTCGGTGCCCCGCGGGTACGAAACGTCGTACCGGTGGTGGTCTTCGCCCTGCCGAGTCGGCCGAGCGCCCCACCTCAGGGTGGCCGTTACGCTACGGCTACCCGTTCGCAGGTCGGTTTACAGTTAGCAAAGTTTACTAAAACTAGAGGACGTGTCATGAGTGCGACCCGGCTGCCCGGCACCCCCCGCCTGTTGCGGGCGCTCAACGACCGTGCCGCGCTGGAGCTGCTCCTCGAACGCGGCCCCCTGACCCGGGCCCGGCTCGGCGAGCTGACCGGGCTGTCCAAGGTCACCGCCTCGCAACTGGTCGAGCGGTTGGAGGAGCGCGGCCTGGTCACTCGGGTCGGCGAGCAGGCCGGCGGGCGGGGGCCGAACGCCCAGCTCTACGCCGTCCGCCCGAGCAGCGCACACGTGGTCGGCGTGAACGTCGGGCCGGACCGGGTGGTGGCCGTGTGTGCCGACATCACCGGCGCGATCATCGGCCGCGTGGAGCAGTCGACCCGGGACACCGACGACCCGGTGGGCGTGGTGCACAACGCCGTGGTGCAGGCCGCGAGCAGCGCCCAGGCGCAGCTGAGCAGCGTACGACGGATCGTGCTCGGCACGCCGGGCCTGGTCGATCCCCAGACCGGCGACATCACGTTCGCCTTCAACCTGCCGCGCTGGCACAGCGGCCTGCTCGCCGCGTTGCGGGACGACCTGCACACCCCGGTGGTCTTCGAGAACGACGTCAACCTGGCCGCGGTGGCCGAGGCGCAGTCCGGCGCCGCACAGGGGCTGGCCGATTTCGTGCTGGTCTGGGTGGGTGCCGGCCTCGGCCTGGCGATCATGCTGGGTGGGCGACTGCATCGCGGCAGCAGCGGTGCGGCCGGTGAGATCGGCTACCTGCCGGTGCCCGGGGCAGCCATCCCGCGTGACGTCTCCCGCCGCGCCAAACCGCCCTTCCAGCAGCTGATCGGCCTGGACTCGGTGCGCGCGGTGGCCCGCGAGCACGGCTACCCGGACGCCGACGCCGCCGAGGCGGTCCGCGCGGCGGTCGCGGCCGGCGCCGACGGTGGCCCGATGCTCGACGAGCTGGCCCGTCGGCTCGCGCTGGGCGTGGCCAGCACCTGCGTGGTGCTCGACCCGCCGTTGGTGGTGCTTGCCGGCGAGGTGGGCCAGGCCGGTGGTGCCGCGCTCGCCGACCGGGTGCAGCAGGAGGTCGCAGCGATCACCCTGGTCCGACCTCGGGTGGTGCCGACCGGGCTGACCGAGGAGCCGATTCTGCACGGCGCGCTGCGCACCGCGCTGGACGCCGTACGCGACGAGGTGTTCGGCTCCACCGTCGGCTGAGCCCGCTGCGGCGGCCATGTGAAGGAATATTTCATCGCATGTCGGCGAGTTGCAAGCTCTTGCCGTGCTCCGCTCCGGTCCACCGGGCAGCCCGCGGCTGGGCGGGCGGCCCGGTGGACCGCGACTCAGATCAGGTCGCGGCGGCGGAACACGGCGAACGCCGCCGCGGTCAGCCCGCCCGTGAGCACGAGCAGCACCAGCAGCGCCGGCCCCCAGGTCAGGCTGTAGAAGCCCCCGCAGTAACCGTTGCCGGAGTTGCCGGCACAGACCTGCGGGTCGAAGAACCGCGCCTCACCGGTGAGCCACGCGCCGATGTGGCTGGAGAGCATCAGTTGGTCCGGCCGGCGGGCATCGACGATCTCCAGGACCAGGCGGCCGCCCAACTCCCACACCACCGCGTACGCGGCTGCCGCCCCCAGCGCCGCTGACGTGTGCCGCCCCAGCGTGGCGATCGCGAAACCCAGCGCGGAAGCCAGCAACACCAACACCAGGCCACGGCCGTGCACCGCGCCGAGTGACCGCCAGAAGTCACCATCCAACCGGCCAGGCAACCCGGCGGTCTGCCCGATCACCCAGAACGTGGCGAGGTAGGCCGCCGACGCCAGCAGGGCCAGGACCAGCACCGTGCCGAGCAGGGTGCCCAACTTGGCCGCCAGCACCGTCAACCGGCGCGGTCGCCACAGCAGCAGGTTCACCACGCCGCCGGAGTTCAGGTCAGCGCCGATGTAGGAGGCACCCACCAGGAACCCGAACAGCACCAGGAACGCGATGAGGAAATAGAGCAGCGGGAGCGCCTGCTGGGCGAAGCTGAACACCCCCGGCAGGAAGTCGGCGGCGATCGGCAGCCGGTCCTGCCGGATCGGGTCGATCTCCGAGCAGTCGGCGGGGAGGTACCCCTCCGTGTCGCTCGGCGGGAGCGTCCCATCCTTGCGGGCCAGGCACTGCTGGAAGGCGGTCTCCATGCTCCGCCGCGCCTCGGAGGCCTGCGCCCGCGCCGAGCTCAGCTCGTCCGCGTTCGGCTTGTGAGAGCCAGCCAGCGTGGTCGCCGCGGTGACGGCGAACGCCAAGGCCAGCAGGACGACCATGAGCTGCACGAAGCGGCGCGCGGACAGCCGCTCCAACTCGGCACGAACCAGGTTCACGCGCCCACTCCCCGATCGAGATTGATCACAGCATCGCCCTGATCGGCGTACGGCAGCGCCGAGTCGTCGACCTGCCGGGGCACCGACAGATGCTCGTACGCACCCGTCAGCTCCAGGAAGACGCTCTCCAGATCCGGCCGAAGCGGCGTCAGCTCGCCCACCCACAGCCCCTGCTCGCCGAGCACCCGGCTGACCACCGTCGGGTCGCTCACCCCGCTCACCACCAGTGCCTCGCCGTCGACGACCGCCGTCAGCTCGGCCGCGTGCAGCAGCTCGACGGCGCGCTCCGGCTCGGCCACCCGCACCAGGAACTCGTGCCGGTCGTAGCCCGCCAGCACCTCGTCCACCCGGCCGGCCGCCACCCGCCGCCCCTGCGAGATGATCGTGACGTGGTCACAGATCAGCTGGATCTCGCCCAGGATGTGGCTGGACACCAGCACGGTCACCCCGGTCGCCGCCAGCGACCGCATCAGGTCCCGCATCTCGCGGATGCCCGCCGGGTCCAGCCCGTTCGCCGGCTCGTCCAGAATGAGCAACTGCGGGTCCTTCAGCAGCGCGGACGCCACCGCGAGGCGCTGCTTCATGCCCAGCGAGTAACCCTTCACCCGCTCATCGCCCCGGTCGCGCAGACCCACCAGATCCAGCGCCTCGTCCACCCGCGAGACCGGAACCCCACCGGCACGGGCCAACAACCGCAGGGTGCGGTACCCGGTGAAGTTGCCGAAGAACTGCGGGCTCTCCACGATGGCGCCGACCTTGCCCGCCACCCGGGGCAGCAGCTCCGGCGACGGTTCGCCCAGCACGGTCATCCGACCGCTGTCGGCGCGTACCAGCCCCAGCAGGGCGCGCAGGGTCGTGGTCTTGCCGGAGCCGTTGGGGCCCAGGAAACCGTGGATCTGGCCCGCCTCGACCAGCAGGTCGAACCCGTCCACCGCCACGCGTCGGCCGCTGCGCACGCTGTGGAAGGTCTTGCGCAGACCCTCGATCTCGATGACCGCGCTCATCCGCGCGACTCCGTACCTCGACGGGGCATGGGCCGTCCTCCGGGTGTGGTGATCAACGACACGGCGCTTCACCCTATGGCCGAGGCGCCGCCCATGGGGGGCGCCCCGTCGCTGCGTGGTTGGATGGTCCGGTGACTGGTGACCTGATCCCCGGCGCTGCCGGCGCCGCCTCCGCCGCCGCCCCCGTGGACCCGGATCTGGTGGTCAGCCTCGACAGCGTCGGCGTGCGCCGGTCCGGTAACGCCCTCGTGCAGGACCTGACCTGGCGGGTCGAGCTGGACGAGCGCTGGGTGGTGCTCGGGCCCAACGGGGCCGGCAAGACCACCCTGCTCAACCTCGCCGCAGGCCGTCTGCACCCCACCACCGGTGTCGCGCACGTGCTCGGTGAACGGATCGGCCGCACCGACGTCAACGAGCTGCGTACCCGCATCGGGCTCTCCACCGCCGCACTCGCCGAGCGGCTGCCCGCCGAGGAGCGGGTCAGCGACGTGGTGGTGACCGCCGCCTGGTCGGTGGTCGGCCGCTGGCGGGAGAGCTACGAGCGCGGCGACGAGGCGCGGGCGCGGGCGCTGCTGAGCCAACTCGGCATCGGTGGCCTCGCCGAGCGCCGCTACGGCACCCTCTCCGAGGGCGAGCGCAAGCGGGTGCAGATCGCCCGTGCCCTGATGACCGACCCGGAGCTGCTGCTGCTCGACGAGCCCGCCGCCGGCCTCGATCTGGGTGGTCGGGAGGACCTGGTCGCCCGACTGGCCGAGCTGGCGTACGACCCGGACGCCCCGGCGATGGTGCTGGTCACCCACCACGTGGAGGAGATCCCGCCGGGGTTCACCCACGCGCTGCTGCTGCGGGAGGGCGGGGAGGTCGCCCAGGGTCTGCTCGCCGAGACACTGACCGGTGACAACCTCTCCAAGACCTTCGGGCTGCCGCTGGTGGTCGAGCGGTCGGGTGATCGCTACACCGCTCGGGCTGCCTGAGCGCCGGACAGGGCGGAGACGACCGTGCCGCAGACCCGGGTTGCCGTGATCGGCAGCGCCAACATGGACCTGGTCGCGATGGCACCCGCGCTGCCGCGACCGGGCGAGACCATGCTCGGCACCGATTTCGTGATGGTGCCCGGCGGTAAGGGCGCCAACCAGGCCATCGCCGCGGTCAGGGCCGGCGCCTCCTGTACCTTCCTCGGCGCGATCGGCTCAGATGCCTTCGGCGTCACCCTCAAGGCCCGCATCACCGGGGCCGGGGTGGACACCAGTCAGCTGCGCGTGGTCTACGGCACCTCCGGTGTGGCGCTGGTGATGGTCAACGCCCAGGGGGAGAACGCCATCATGGTGACCCCCGGCGCCAACGACGCACTGGTCAGCCTCACCGAGGAGGAGTTGGCCACCGTGCGCGCGGCGGACGTCCTGGTCGCCCAACTGGAGATTCCGGTGCAGACGGTGACAGCCGCCGCGGTTTCCGCCCGTGCCGCCGGCACCCGGGTCATCCTGAACGCCGCCCCGGCCCGGGATCTCCCACCCGAGCTGCTGGCCGCCGTGGACGTGCTGGTCGTCAACGAGGGCGAGGCGCAGGCGCTTGCCGGCCGTGGCCGGGAGGAGCCCGGGGCGCTGCTCGACCTGGCCCCCCGGGCCGTGCTCACCCTCGGCGGTGAGGGCGCCTGGTACGTCGACCGGGAGGGCGCCGACGTGCACGTTCCCGCCGTCCGGGTCGACGTGATCGACTCCACCGCCGCAGGCGACGCGTTCACCGCCGCGCTGGCAGTCGGCTGGGGCGAGGGGCGCGACCTGGTCGACGCGGTGCGCTGGGCGTCGGCCGCCGGCGCCGCCTGCGTACGCAAGCTCGGCGCCTCGGTGGCGTTACCCCAACGCGCCGAGATCGACGAGTTGTACGCCCGGGGCTGACCCCGCGCTACGCCGACCGGCCCGTCGCCGCGCCGGTCCGGAAGGCCCGGCGGTACGCCGACGGCGAGGTCAACATGACCCGACCGAAATGGTGGCGGTAGGTGACCGGGGTGTCGAAGCCCACCGCGCCGGCGATCTGCTCGACCCCCGCATCGGTCTCCTCCAGCAGCGCCAGACTGGCCCGGACCCGCTGGTCGATCAGCCACCGGATCGGGCTGCTCCCGGTGGCCCGGGCGAAGTGCCGCAGGTAGGTGCGGGGCGACATGTGCGCCTGCCCGGCGAGCTGGGCCACGGTCAGCGGATCGGCCAGGTGCGCGAGCGCCCAGTCGATGCTGCCGGCGATCCGATCGTCGTCCGGGTCGGTGCTCACCGGCGCCTCGACGAACTGGGCCTGCCCACCGTCGCGGTGCGGGGGGATCACCAGCCGGCGGGCGACGGCGTTGGCGATCGCCGCGCCGTGGTCCCGCCGTACCACGTGCACGCAGAGGTCGAGCCCGGCGGCGCTACCGGCGCTGGTGAGCAGGTCGCCGTCGTCGAGGTAGAGCACGTCCGGGTCGACCTCGACCCGCGGGTACCGCCGCGCCAGCAGCTCCGCGTACTGCCAGTGGGTGGTGGCTCGCCGACCGTCCAGCAGCCCGGCGCCCGCCAGCGCGAACGCGCCAGAGCAGATCGACATGATCCGGGCACCATTCCGGTGCGCTCGGAGCAGGGCGCTCACCAACTCGGATGACGGGTCGGCGGTCACGTCGGGCACGCCGGGAACGATGACCGTCTGCGCCGCCGCCAGCGCCGCGAGGCCGTACGGGGTGTGCAGGCTGGCCCCTCCGACGACCGGCACCGGCCCGGGCCGCTCAGCGCAGACCACCAGGTCGTACCAGTCGACGTCGAACTCGGGCCGGGGCAGTCCGAACACCTCGGTGACGATGCCGGTCTCGAACACCGACATCCCCGGGTACGCGAGCACGGCGACGCGGTGCCCGGCGGCGGGCCGACGGGCCGTTGGTATCGGGAGTGGGTCGGCGGCCACGGCGTGGGTCGGCATGGCGGGATGTTAGCGCAGGACGTCGTTTCCGCCACTCGTCTGGCGCGGGGACGACGGCCAGGATCGGTGCATGACCTTCACCTTCGCCGTCCCAGCAGCCGATCCGGCCACCGCCACCGCCCACCTCCTCGCCCGGCTCAGCGTCGAGACCGACGTCAGCGACGTGCACGCCGACCTGTCCGCCCGTACTCCCGGGTTGGTGGTCGTCGACTCCCGGGGGGAGGTCGCCTGGGCGCAGGGACACCTGCCAGGAGCGGTGCACCTGCCCACCGCCGAGATCGCGACCCGGGCTGCCGAGCTGATCCCGGCCGGCTCCGCGGTGGTCACCTACTGCTGGGGGCCGGGCTGCAACGGTGCGACCCGGGCCGCGTTGGAGTTCGCCCGGCTCGGCCACCCGGTCAAGGAGATGCTCGGCGGGTTCGAGTACTGGGTGCGGGAAGGGCTGCCGGTAGTGACCGGGAACGGGCTGACCCGGCGCCCGGTCGACGACCTGACCGCGCCCCGGTCCACGATCACCTGCGACTGCTGACCTGGCGACGGACACGTCGTCGCTGGCCGGCGAGGGCTCAGACGGCGGGATCGTCGATGAGCTTCTCGCCGCGCCGGCGCAGCATGCCCAGCCCCGGGATGCCGGCCACGGCCAGCTTGAGGTCGCGGGTGACGTCGAGCAGATCGTGCAGGTCGGGCCCGACCCGGTCGAGGGTGGCCAGGATCGGCATGATGTCCGCCGTCAGGTGCTCCTTGAGCTTGGGCAGCTCGTCGATCAGGTGGATCGCCGCGGTGATCTCCTCCTGACTGAGCTGCTCGACGAACCGCTCGGTCATCGGTGCGGCACGCCGCAGCGCCGGCTCGTACGCCGCCAGCAGCTCGGCCGCCGTGGCTGCCGCCTCCGCCGCGGTGCCCACGGTGACGGCGGCCCGGCTGGCCACCGCGTCGGCGTCGGTGAGCACCTGGTCGGTCCGGTCCAGGGTCGTCTCGATCCGGTCCACCACCCCGTTGATTCGGGCCAGCAGCGCCTCAACCCCGTCCAGCACCGCGAACGCGCGGGCGGGCACGGCGGCGAAAGAGGCGGCTGAGCCGAGCGTCTGGTCGAGCGCGGATCGGGTCAGGCCGACCAGGGCGGCCGGTGTGGGGAGGGGAATCGCCATGGGATCAAGTGTGCGCCCGCCGCGCCGCAACCGCCCGACGCCGGGGGCCGGCGTGGCCCCCGGAGGGAGCCGCGGGTGGCGTTCCAGCGGTAGGGTGCCGGCATGTCGGCCCCCTCGCCGCACCGACCGCCGAGCACCCGCACCGCCGTTCTGGTCGCCATGCTGGCGGTGGCCGCCGCCGCGCTCGGCACGCTGGTGCTGGTCCGGGCGGACACCGGCCTCACCGCCCGGAAGGTCACCGTCGGCGGGGTGCCGATGACCGAGGTACGTGCCGGCCCTGCGACGCCCGGGGTGCGGCGGCCGGGCGTGGTGATCGCGCACGGCTTCGCCGGCTCGGCTCAGCTGATGCGCCCGATCGCCGACACCGTCGCCCGGCGGGGAGCGGTGGCGCTGCTGTTCGACTTCGCCGGACACGGTGCCAATCCGGCCCGGCTGCCCGGCGTGGGCGCGGGCACGTCCGCCGCCACGCTCGCCGCCGACCTGGACACCGCCGTCGGCTACCTACGCTCCCGGCCGGACGTCGATGAGGACGGGATCGTCCTGGTCGGACACTCGATGGGCGCTGGCGCGGTCACCCGGTACGCCGCCGGGCACCCGGAGATAGCCCGTACCGTGGCGATCTCGCTGCCCGAGGCCGGCGAGCTGCCGCCGGGACGGCCCGCGGAGCTGCTGCTGATCGTGGGCGGTGCGGAGTTCCCCGCCTTCCGCCGGGCGGCCGACGACGCCGTCCGGCGCGGCGCGGGAACGAACCGAAAGCCAGCGGTGGTGGTGCCCGGTGCTGAGCACATCTCGGTGCTCTTCGCGACGCGTACCCATGAGGAGATAGCCGCCTGGCTGCCCGGCGGCGACGGCACCGCCCGGCCGCGACCGACCGCCCGGCTCGCCGGGGCGGCGCTGCTGGTGTTCGCCTTCGTCATCGGCGTGGTTCCGCTGGCGGCCCTGCTCCTGCCGCGCAGGGCAACCGGCCGCCGACCGGCCGAATCGCCCTCTGGCCTGGACGTCGACGCCCCGGCGCCGTCCGGCGGCCGGGTGCCGTTCGGTGGGCTGCTCCTGTTCGCGCTGGCGGTGCTCGCGGCCGGCGTCGGCGCGGCCGTCGCGGTGGTGTTGCCGACCACCCGGCTCCCACTCGCGGTCGGCGGCTACGTCACCGGCTTCCTGCTGGTCACCGGATTGCTGTTGGTCGCTGGTCAGCGCTGGCTGCCGAGCGTGTTCGGCACGCCGCAACCGCCGTCCGGCACGGCCGTGGTGGCGGCGGGTTGGACAGCGGCGGGCCGGCGCGCGCCGGGTCGGACCGCCGTAGCGGCGTTGGCGTTGACCGGGTACGCCGTCCTCGCCGTCGCGCTGCCGATCCACCTCGGACTGACCTCGGCGCTCCCGGTCGGTGCCCGCTGGTGGCTGCTTCCGCTGGTGGCGGGCGCCTGCCTGCTGTTCCTGCTCGGCGTCGAGCTGGTTGCCGCCGTGCGGACGGGGCGACATCTGCTGGTCGTCGCGGTCACCGTGCTCGTGCTGACCGGGTCGGCGCTGGTCGGTCTGGCACCCGGGTTCGTGCTGCTGGTGGTGCCGCTGTTCGCGCTGCTGCTCGGCTGGCAGGCCGTCTGGGCGGCCGTGCTGCGTCGGTACGCCGGCCCGCGCTGGCTGCCGGCCCTGCTGGGTGCCGCCCTGGTGGGCTGGCCGATCGCCACCACCCTGCCGTTGAGCTGATCGGCCCGGTCCTACCGGCCGGTGTGCGGGCGACGCGCTGCGCCCACCAGATCAGCGGCCTCGCCGCGCCGGGTGGTCATCGATGGTCCCCCTGCTGTTCGACGGCACGCTGCACGGCCCGGTAGATCTGCCCGAACCGTAGCGCGTCCGGGGTGCGCACCAGCAGATCCTCCCGGCCGTGGTGCTGCACCCACAGCTCGTGCACGTGACTGCCGCGCTCGTAGGAGCGATCCAGCCAACTCAGGGGAATCTCCAGGAACGGGGTCAACGCCAGCGCCCCCACCGCGCAGGCCGCGAGGATGATCAGCGCCAGCTGCCAGTTGCCCCGGTCCTGCGCCGACCAGGCCAGCGACAGCACGCAGACCACCGCGACCAGCGGCGGCAGCGACAGCAGCAGGACCAGGACACCGCGACCCAGCACCCGGCCACGCACCGCGAGGGTCTTCTGCCCCCGCGCGTGCCAGACGAACGTCACGTCGGACAGGGCGATCACGTGACCGCCCGCCCGGATCGACTCGGAGGTCACCTGCACCGCGTCGTCCCGGTAATAGAGGGTCATCACTAAGCCTAACCACCGGCGGGCAACCCCCGCCTCGCCCGGCTCTCGTCACACGGGGCTCGACGAAGGCCAGGTTGGGGGGGCGGGGGTGGTGCGAAGCGCCTCTGGAGCTGAATCGTTTGCGACATCACGCTCGCGCGTTGTCGCGCCCCGGTTCGTCTGCGACAGTGCGAGCCCGGCTGATTCGTTTACGACATCAGCTCCAAAGGCACCGTCGGACAGATGGCCCCGCCCGCGCTGACGCACCCGGTTGCTGTCGCTTCAGCGAACCCACCGGCGGCGACCAGGCACTCTCGCCTTGACGGGGGCCTAGCGGCGGGTGGCGGGGCGGGCTGGTTGGCTGTGCTCGACCGCGCGCTGCACCGCCCGGTAGATCTGCCCGAAGCGCAACGCGTCACCGGTGTGCAGCAACCGCACCGGCTGGCCGCGCCAGCGCGCCCACATCTCCAGTTGCCGGCTGCCCCGGGCGTACGAGCGGTCGAGGTGCTCGAAGAGGAAGTCGGCGACCGGCCCGACGGCCAACCCGACCAGCACCGACGCCCCGACGATCGCGATCGTCACGGTGGGCGAGCGGTGCAGCCAGACAGCCACGCCGATGCCCAGGACCGCCGCGACCAGCGGACCGGCCAGTGCGGCGCCGATCGCGCCCCGCCCCACGAGCACCCGCCAGGAGCGGGTGCCACGGCGGTGCCAGATCATGGTGATGTCGGACAGCGCGTAGCTGCGGCCATCGACTCGGACGGTGGTGGAGGTGACCTGCACCGACCTGTCGTCGTAATAAGTGGTCATGGCTGGACTCCCGCCCGCGGGGCTGACACCACACTACTTACCCAAACGAGTCGGGTCGTAAGGTTGGCACGCGACTTCGACGAGGAAGTGAGGGCAGCGTGGGCGAGTTCGTTCGGCTGGAGACCAAGGACGGCATCGGCACCATTCGGCTGGAGCGGCCGCCGATGAACGCGCTCAACACCCAGGTGCAGGAGGAGTTGCGCGCCGCCGCCACGGCGGCCACCGCCGACCCCGAGGTCCGCGCCGTCATCGTGTACGGCGGGGAGAAGGTCTTCGCCGCCGGTGCGGACATCAAGCAGATGGCCGAGATGTCCTACGTGGACATGGCTGACCGGGCCGCGAACCTGTCCAGCGCGCTCGGCGCGATCGCCCGGATCCCCAAGCCGGTGGTCGCCGCGATCACCGGGTACGCCCTGGGTGGCGGTTGCGAGCTGGCGTTGGCCTGCGACTGGCGGGTGGTCGCCGAGGACGCCAAGCTCGGCCAGCCGGAGATCAAGCTGGGCATCATCCCCGGCGCGGGCGGCACGCAGCGGCTGGCCCGTCTGGTCGGCCCGGCCCGTGCCAAGGACCTGATCATGTCCGGGCGGATGGTGGACGCTCAGGAGGCGCTGCGGATCGGCCTGGCCGACCGGGTCGTCCCGGCCGCCGAGGTGTACGACGCGGCCGTCGCGCTGATCACGCCGTACCTGACCGGGCCTGTGCAGGCGCTGCGCGCGGCGAAGCTGGCGGTCGACGGCGGCCTGGACATGGATCTGAACTCCGGTCTGGCCTGGGAGAGTCAGCTCTTCGCGGCGCTGTTCGCCACCGACGACCGGCGTGAGGGCATGGCGGCCTTCGTCGAGAAGCGCAAGCCGGGCTTCACCGGCCGCTGACCAAGGGTCGGGGCGGCAGGTGACTCACCGGTAACCTGTGATCCCGGCCACGGACGATGGGAGCGACATGACGGAGCGGATCGAGGGTCACGGCGGCGAGTTGGCGCTCGCGGCACTACGCGCGCACGGCGTACGGGAGATGTTCACACTCTCCGGCGGGCACGTCTTCCCGCTCTACGACGCCGCGCACAAAACCGACTTCCCGATCTACGACGTCAGGCACGAGCAGTCAGCGGTCTTCGCCGCCGAGGCGGTGGCCAAGCTGCAGCGCCGCCCCGGCCTCGCCGTGCTCACCGCTGGGCCCGGTGTCACCAACGGCATCTCCGCCATGACCAGCGCGTTCTTCAACGCCTCCCCGGTGCTGGTGCTCGGGGGCCGCGCCCCCGCGTTCCGCTGGGGATCCGGCAGCCTGCAGGAGATGGACCACCTGCCACTGGTCGCCCCGGTCACCAAGCACGCCGAGACGGTGTTCAGCACCGACGACATCCCGCGTGCGGTGGGTGCGGCGCTCACCGCCGCGCTCACCCCGCACCGCGGCCCGGCCTTCCTCGACTTCCCGCTCGAGACGGTCTTCTCGGTCTCCGAGGTCGACCTGCCCGCCGTGACGGGCGTCGACCCGGTCGTGCCGGACCCGGAGGAGGTCGGCCGCGCCGCGATGCTCATCGCCGGGGCGCAGCGACCGGTCATCATCGCCGGCTCCGACGTGTACGCGGGTGACGCGGTCCCCGCACTGCGCGAGGCGGCCGAGGCGTTGCAGGTGCCGGTCTTCACCAACGGTATGGGCCGCGGTTCGCTTCCACCGGAGCACCCGCTCGCGTTCGCCAAGGCCCGCCGGGCCGCGCTCTCCGGCGCCGACGTGGTCGTGGTGGTCGGCACCCCACTGGACTTCCGGCTCAGCTTCGGTGACTTCGGCGACGCCAAGGTGGTGCACATCGTCGACGCGCCCACCCAGCGGGCGACGCACGTGCAGCCGGCCGCCGCCCCCGCCGGTGACCTACGCCTGATCCTCTCCGCGCTGGCCGACCACTCCGGCGACCGGGCCGACCACACCGACTGGATCGCCGACCTGCGCGTCGCCGAGGACGCGGCGAAGGCTCGGGACGCCGCTGAGATGGCCGCCGAGACCGACCCGATCCGGCCGGCCCGGATCTACGGCGAGCTGCGTCGGGTGCTGGCTCGCGACGCGATCACCATCGGCGACGGCGGCGACTTCGTGTCGTACGCCGGGCGGTACCTGGAGCCGGCCCAGCCCGGCACCTGGCTGGACCCGGGCCCGTACGGCTGCCTGGGCACCGGCATGGGCTACGCGATGGGCGCCCGGGTCAGCCACCCGGACCGGCAGATCTGCGTGCTGATGGGCGACGGGGCTGCCGGCTTCTCGCTGATGGACGTCGAGTCACTGGTCCGCCAGAAGCTGCCGGTGGTGATCGTCGTCGGCAACAACGGCATCTGGGGGTTGGAGAAGCACCCGATGCGGGCCATGTACGGCTACGACGTGGCCGCCGACCTGCAGCCCGAGCTGCGCTACGACACGGTGGTCAGCGCGCTCGGCGGGGCGGGGGAGACGGTCGCCAAGGCGGCCGATCTGGGCCCCGCTCTGCAGCGGGCGTTCGACGCCGGAGTGCCGTACCTGGTCAATGTGATCACCGACCCGACCGACGCGTACCCCCGGTCGTCGAACCTGGCCTGAGTCGCACCCGCCGCCGCCGTCGTCCCTCAGCGGGGCGGCGGCGGCGCGCTCACACCTCCGGCCGGTCACCCTCGCGCGGCGGCTCACCGTCGCGGCGGCGCAGGTCGTCCTCGCGGCGGCGTAGGTCTTCCTCCCAGCGGCGAAAGAGCTCCTGGTCCTGCTGCTTGGCGCGGTCCTGCACGGAGCGCAGGAACTCCGGGTCGTCGTCGGGAGCGACCGGTCGGGGGCGCTGCCGTTCGGCGGAGCCGGTGCCGCCCGGCCAGCCCTTGCGGGCGCCGGAGCTGGGCTCCCGACCGATGATGAACCAGGCGATCGAGCCGACCAGCGGGAAGAACAAGATGATCAGCACCCAGGCTATCCGGGGGAGGGCACGGATCTGGCCCTCCTCGGCGGAGAGACAGCTGATCAGCGCGCAGACCGCGAGAACGATCTGCACCAGGAAGAGGAGTACGCCAAGCCGGGCCATGCACCCATCATGGCGCACCGAATCCCGTCACCACAGTCTGAGAAGCACGAGCAGCACTCCCAGTAGCGCGAGCCCCGCGGTGCCCAACGCGACCAGGGGCAGTGTCCGGCCGCCGGTGCGGGCCGGACCGGTGCCGGTGCCCCGGGGCCAGCAGAGCACCAGCAGGGCACCCCACACCAGCACGGTGACGCCGGCGATCAGCACCGCGGTCGGGTCGCCGGTCGATGCCAGCCGGACGGCGAGCGCGGTCACGACGGTCAACGTGAGCAGGGTGCGCCGCCACGCCAACCGGGTCCGCTCCGGTTGCAGCCCTGGGTCGCGTCCGGCGCTCATTGCCCGCCGATCGCCCGGACCAGGACGGCGACCACCAGCAGCACCGCCCCGGCACCGACGGCGAGGGCGAGGATGGCGGGAAACCGGGACGCGGGCAGCTCCTGACCGAGGCGGATGGCCCGTTCGGTACGCGCCCAGTGGTCCACCGCGCGGATCGCGACGGCGCCGCCGAGCAGCAGCAGTGCGACCGCGATCACCTCCCGCAGATGGCCCATCGGCAGGGGCGGCAGGAACTGTGCGACGGCCAACCCGCCGCCGACCAGCGCCAGCCCGGTGCGCAGCCAGGCGAGGAAGGTCCGTTCGTTGGCCAGGGAGAACCGGTAGTCCGGCCGTTCACCGACCGAGCCCAGCTCCGCCGGGTCGAACCATCGCCTGATCGCCGCCCACACGGAGGGAGATTATCCGCTTCCCCTCCCGCTTAGCCTGGGTCGGTGACTGATCTCGACGTGATGACGCTGCGTACGGCCTATGACAACCAACTCCGCCCGGAGATCCCCGACCCGGTCCCGGCCGGGGTGACGGTGGAGCGGGACGGGCCGCTGGTCCGGATCTTCGGGCTCGACGCCGGTGGGTTCCTCACCTACCGCAACCTCGCCGGATTGACCGGTGACGCGCTGGACGACCTGATCGCCCGCCAGGTGCAGTTGTTCCGCGAGCGCGGCGAGTCGGTGGAGTGGAAGCTCAACGAGCACGACGAACCAGCGGACCTGGCGGACCGCCTGCGCGCCGCCGGCTTCGTCGCGGAGGACCGGGAGACCGTCGTGATCGGGCCGGTCGCGCCGCTGGCCGCCGCGCTGCCGGTCGTCCGCGAGGGGGTACGCCTGCGTGAGGTGACCTCCCGGGCCGACCTGGAGCGGATCGCCGCCATGGAGGAGGAGGTCTGGCAGGAGGACCGGTCGCATCTCATCGGGGGTCTGGCCAAGGAGATCGACGCCGACCCGCACTCGATCACCGTGGTGGTGGCCGAGGCGGGCGAGACGGTGGTGAGCGCCGGCTGGGTGCGTTTCCCGGCGAACACCGGCTTCGCCACTCTCTGGGGCGGCTCCACCCTGCCGCAGTGGCGTCGCAAGGGCATCTACCGGGCGTTGGTCACGTACCGGGCGCGGCTGGCCGACCAGCGGGACCGGACGCTGCTGCAGGTCGACGCATCCGAGGACAGTCGGCCGATCCTCCAGCGGCTCGGCCTCGTTCCGGTCACCACCACCACCCCGTACGTCTACACTCCGTGATCATGGAGCAGCGGTTGACGGACGAGGAGCGGCTGACCCTCAAGACCGGTGTCTTCGGTGCCGTCTTCCTGGTCTCCAACGCCGACCCGGGGATGGTGGGGGTGATCCGGGAGAGCTTCGCCGCCTCCGGCGCGCTGGCCGACGCCAGCGGGGTGGTCAAGGATGCGTTGACCAGCGGTCCGCTGCCCCGACTGCCCCGGGACTCCCAGTTGGAGATCGAGTCGGTGGTGCTGCCGGCGCTCGGCCGGGCGGTGCGGATCCTGCGGGAGAAGTCACCGGCGGACGTGGACGCGTACCGCGAGGTGGTGTTGACCGCGGCGGACCGGGTGGCCCGGGCGCACGACGGGATCGCGCCCGCCGAGGCGGCGGCCATCGACCAGATCCGCGGTGCGTTGGCCGAGCCGACCTGACCGGCCGCCTGCCGGTGAGCTGTGTCACTCTGAGGGCCTCGGGAGCGCAACCTACTGGCAGGTAACATTGCGTCGTGGGCAACTGCACAGCAGCCCGCGGTTGACCTGGCGTCGACCAACGCGCGACGCTGCGCCCATACCGGGCGAGCGAATCGCACCACCACACAGGAGGGTCGTCGAAGCGCGATGAATATCGTCGTACTCGTCAAGCAGGTGCCTGATTCGGGCGCGGACCGCAACCTGCGCAATGACGACAACACCGTCGACCGCGGTTCGGCGAACAACGTGATCAATGAGATGGACGAGTACGCCATCGAGGAGGCGCTGAAGATCAAGGAGGCGCACGGTGGCGAGGTCACCATCCTGACCATGGGTCCGGACCGGGCGACCGAGTCGATCCGCAAGGCGCTCTCCATGGGCCCGGACAAGGCCGTGCACGTGGTGGACGACGCCCTGCACGGTTCCTGCGCCGTCGCCACCTCGAAGGTGATCGCCGCCGCGCTCGGTCAGCTGGGTGCCGACCTGGTGATCTGCGGCGCCGAGTCCACCGACGGTCGGGTCCAGGTCCTGCCGCACATGATCGCCGAGCGGCTGGGCGTCGCGGCGCTCACCGGCGCCCGCAAGCTCACCGTCGACGGTGCCACGCTGACCGTCGAGCGGCAGACCGAGGAGGGCTACGAGGTGGTCACCGCCTCCACCCCGGCCGTGGTCTCCGTCTGGGACACCATCAACGAGCCGCGCTACCCCTCCTTCAAGGGCATCATGGCCGCGAAGAAGAAGCCGGTGCAGACGTTCTCCCTGGCCGACCTCGGTGTCGCGCCCTCCGAGGTGGGCTTCGATGGTGCCACCAGCGCCGTCGTCGAGCACACCAAGCGCCCGCCGCGCTCCGGCGGCGCCAAGATCACCGATGAGGGCGAGGGCGGCGTCAAGCTGGTCGAGTTCCTCGCCACCGAAAAGTTCGTGTGAGAGCGGGTCTGAACATGTCTGAGGTTCTCGTCGTCGTCGAAGCCACCAAGGAATTCGGCGTCAAGAAGGTCACCCTGGAGATGCTCACCCTCGCCCGCGAGCTGGGCACCCCGAGCGCGGTGGTGCTCGGCGGTGCTGGCGCCGCGGAGGCGCTGAGCGCCAAGCTGGGCGAGTACGGCGCGGAGAAGATCTACGCCGCCGAGGGTGACGAGATCGACGGCTACCTGGTGGCTCCCAAGGCCACCGTGCTGGCCGAGCTGGTCAAGCGGGTCGAGCCGGCCGCGGTGCTGCTGGCGTCGGCTCAGGAGGGCAAGGAGATCGCCGCCCGGCTCGCCGTCAAGCTCGACAACGGCATCCTGACCGACGTGGTCGGCCTGGCCGCAGACGGCACCGCCACCCAGATCGCCTTCGCCGGCTCCACCATCGTCAAGTCCAAGGTCACCAAGGGCCTGCCGCTGGTCACCGTCCGGCCCAACTCGGTCACCCCGACCGCTGCGGCGGCCACCCCGGCGATCGAGCAGCTCACGGTGTCGGTCAACGACACCGACAAGCTGGCCAGGGTCGTCGAGCGCGTCGCCGAGCAGAAGGGCTCCCGCCCCGAGCTGACCGAGGCCGGCGTGGTCGTCTCCGGCGGTCGCGGCGTCGGCAACGCCGACAACTTCAAGCTGGTCGAGGAGCTCGCCGACCTGCTCGGCGGCGCCGTCGGAGCGTCCCGGGCGGCCGTCGACTCCGGCTTCTACCCGCACCAGTTCCAGGTGGGCCAGACCGGCAAGACGGTCTCCCCACAGCTCTACGTCGCGCTCGGCATCTCCGGTGCCATCCAGCACCGGGCCGGCATGCAGACCTCGAAGACCATCGTCGCGGTCAACAAGGACGGCGAGGCGCCGATCTTCGAACTGGCCGACTTCGGCGTGGTGGGTGACCTGTTCAAGATCGTCCCGCAGGCTGCCGAGGAGATCCGCAAGCGCAAGTGACCCTGCCGGTACGCCGGCACCGCACGACAAAGGAGTGGCCGCCCAAATGTGGGCGGCCACTCCTTTTCGTAAGAGCTGATCGGCGGGCCGGGGAGCTGAACCGGCCTGCCGATCAGCCCGTCAGGGTGCCCCTCAGCAGGCTGTCGCCTGAGTGGCGGCTGTTGTTGTCGAACTGCTCGGCGGAGACGTCGACCACCGAGTAGCTCTTGAGGTCGGCCGTCGGGGGTAGTGGCAGCAGAGCATCGGGACCGCCACCCAGGGTGCCGACCGAGAACATGTCCATCGTCGTCGGATTGATGAGCCAGACCTCGTAGTACCCCGGAACGCTCGGGAGATTCGCCACATGCAGATGCAGTTGGCCGTCCTGGAGAACCCGCGCGTCACCCTTGGCCGCTGGTGGCGTCGATCCGTACGCCGCCAGTGGCGCGCTGGCCACCACCACCTGTGTCGGGGCGGGGGCCGGGTCGTCCGGGCGCAACACGGAGACCGTGCCCAACACCCCGACCGCTGCGGCGGCGACCGCGGTCACCGCAACCGACGCCCAGCGGGACCAGCCACGGCCCCGGCGGGAATGGCGCCCCGAATCCAGCCGGGTGACCGTCGGCTCGGCCGTCGTGCCGCTGACCTGCTCAGGCACCTGCTGCCGACGGGTGTCGGTCAGCGACGGCAGGGCCTCCGCAGCGCTGATCTCCGCCGCGATGCCCTGCCAGATGTGCTCCGGCGGGTCGGGTAGGTCACCAAGGTCCTGCGTCTCCGCGCCGAGCCCAGCCACCCGCTGGAGGGTCGCCATCTCCACCCGGCAGTGCGCGCAGGTGTCGAGGTGGGTGCTCTCCCCGTTGTCCGCCTCGCTCTCACCGAGCGCCAGAAAGACCAGCCGGTCGTGGTCCAGGTGCTGCACCGTCCACCTCCCATCTGCGTTTCAAGCTCGCCATGCCGCGCCGGATGTGGCTCTTCACGGTGCCCAACGGCACCCCGGTCACCGTGGCTATCTGCTGGTGTGTCAGGTCGTCGTAGAAGGCCAGCTCCAGCATGCGCCGCTGGTCGTCCGGGAGACGGGCCAGCTCGTCGGCGATCACGAGCCGGTCCACCACCCGATCCGGGTCGGGGTCGGTCTGTGCCGGCTCGGGCAGCTGCCGGACCGTCTCCACCACCCGGGTCTCCCGGGCCGAGGCCCGCATCCGGTCGATCACCTTGCGCCGACCGATGCCGAGCAACCAGCCGATCAGCGATCCCTTGGCCGGGTCGAAGGTGTCCCTGCCCAGCCAGGCTGCGACGAATGTCGCCTGGGTCACGTCCTCGGCGTCGCTGCGGTTGGCCAGCATGGAAGTTGCCAGGTGGAGCACGGCACGGCCGTACCGGTCGTACGCCTCGCGGAGCGCCACGTCGTCGCCCGCGCGGAAGCGGAGGTCGAGGTCGTCCACCGGGGGATCCGGTTCCTGTCGTAGGGCCGTCATCGAGCGGCTCGCCTTCGATGGGGCATACCCGACTGTAGCTGGCACAGTCTCCGCCCCACTCTCCCGGTCGATGTCATCTCACCAGCTCTTCGTCTCGCGGACCCGATCTGGATGCGGGCGGGGCCGGAAAAGAAATCGCGTCGAGAGCGCATCCACCCGTCGCGCAGCCGGCGTAATCCGTTCTGCAAGCCAGGCCTGACGAACCAGCACCACCTAGCAGGAGGCAATACATGCAGCTCTCGTACTTCCGTCGGGTCGCCGCGGGCGGAGCCGTCGCCGCGCTGGCCTTCGCCGGGGTCGGCGCGATCACCGCGACCCCCGCATACGCCGCCACGTCGAAGGTCTCCGTCGTGCACGGCATCCCGGACACCCCGGTCGACGTCTACGTCAACGGCAAGAAGACGCTGGACAACTTCAAGCCCGGCGATGTCGCTGGTCCGCTGAACCTGGAGGAGGGCGACTACGACATTGCGCTCACCAAGCCCGGCGAGCCGATCGGCAGCGCGATCCTCAAGGTCGACAACGCCGCTGTTCCGGGCGGGGCGAACATCAGCATCGCGGCACACCTCGACGCCGAGGGCCAGCCGAAGATCACCCCGTTCGTGAACGACGTCTCGAAGGTCGACGCCGGTAAGGCCCGGCTGATCGTCCGGCACACCGCCGCCGCCCCGGCGGTGGACGTGCGCGCCGGCGGCACCCCGGTCTTCAAGGGTCTCACCAACCCGAACGAGGCCAAGGGCGACGTCGACGCCGGCAACGTGAAGGCGGACGTGGTTCTCGCCGGCACCGACACCGTGGCCATCGGCCCGGCGGACCTCAACCTCAAGGAGGGCACCGCGACGATCGTCTACGCGATCGGCTCCGCCGAGGGCAAGACCCTCGACGTGGTGGCCCAGACCATCACCGGCCTGCACTCCGCCCCGGGCGGCGTGCCGAGCGGTGACGGTGGTCAGGCCGGCACGGGCGTGAACACCTGGTGGTACATGCTCACCGGCGCCGGCGTGCTCCTGCTGCTCGGTGGTGGGGTGCGGATGGCGACCGCGCGGACCGGTCGCAAGTGACGGTGCGCAACCGCGGCGCGCTGGCGGCCCTGGCCGCCGGCGTTGCCGTGCTCACCGTCGCCACCCTGGTGGCGTGCGGCTCCCAGCCAGCCGAGGACGTCGGCGCGGAGGAGGCGAGCACCCTGGCGTCCGCCACCGCAACGCCTCCGGCCAGCGGCGGCGACTCGTCGGTCCCGGTGACCGCCGGTGACCTGCCGGCCGACGGGAAGATCGTCCCGCCGGTCCGGCTGGTGATCCCGGGAATCGACGTCACCGCGACTGTCAACGCGGTGGGCATCAACGAGCGGACCAACGAGTTCGAGGTGCCGCCGAGCGTCGACCAGATCGGCTGGTACCGGTACGGTCCCGGCCTGGAGGCCGATGCCGGCTCGGTGGTCATCGCCGGTCACGTGGACAGCGCCAAGCAGGGCAAGGGCGCGTTCTTCCGCCTACGGGAGCTGGACCAGGGTGACACCCTGACTGCGACCGGCAGCGACGGCAAGGCACGGCAGTTCCGGGTCATCGCCCGGGAGGAGTACACCAAGACCAAGATCCCGTTGGATCGGTACTTCGCCCGGGACGGCAAGCCGCGACTGACCCTGATCACCTGCGGTGGGCCGTTCGACGCCAAGGCCCGCAAGTACCGCGACAACATCGTCGTCACGGCGGTGCCCGCCTGATCGGGTCCACCGGCGTCGTGCCGGGGTGGGAAGAGCCTCTTCCCACCCCGGCCGCGCTGCTCCGCAGACCGGCCGATCGCCGGAGTCCCCTCCGGCATCGGATCCCCGACCTGTCGGCCGTAGGCTGACCGGTGATGGCTTACCTGGATCACGCGGCGACGACTCCGATGCTCGATGAGGCACTGGAGGCGTACGTTGCTACCGCCCGCGAGGTCGGCAACGCGTCCTCCCTCCACGCGTCGGGTCGCCGCGCCCGCCGCCGGGTCGAAGAGTCCCGCGAGCGGGTGGCCGCGGTGCTGGGCGCCCGGCCGTCTGAGGTGATCTTCACCGGTGGCGGCACTGAGAGTGACAACCTCGCGGTCAAGGGCATCTTCTGGGCCCGCCGGGGAGCCGGCCCCGACCGCCGACGAGTGGTCTCCAGCGCCGTCGAGCACCATGCGGTGCTTGACGCGGTCGACTGGCTGGCTGAGCACGAAGGCGCCGAGGTCGGCTGGCTGCCGGTGGACGCCGCCGGTCGGCTCGACCCGGAGGACCTGCGTGCCGAGCTGGCCGCGCACGCCGAGCGGGTGGCCGTGGTCACCACGATGTGGGCGAACAACGAGGTGGGCACCGTCCAGCCGGTCGCCGAGCTGGCCGCCGTCGCCGCCGAGCACGGCGTGCCGTTCCACACCGACGCCGTCCAGGCGGTCGGTCAGGTGCCCGTCGACTTCGGCGCCAGCGGGGTCGCCGCGCTGACCGTCACCGGGCACAAGTTGGGCGGCCCAACCGGGGTGGGCGCGCTGCTGCTCGCCCGGGACGTTGCGGCCACGCCGCTGCTGCACGGCGGCGGTCAGGAACGCGACGTACGCTCCGGCACCCTGGACACCGCCGGCATCGTCGCCTTCGCGGTCGCCGTCGAGACGGCGGTGAAGGGCCAGCAGGAGTACGCGGCCCGGGTGGCCGCGCTCCGCGACGACCTGATCGAGCGGGTTCGCCGGGCGGTGCCCGAGGTGATCTACAACGGTGACCCGGCGGACCGGTTGCCCGGCAACGCGCACTTCTCCTTTCCGGGCTGCGAGGGTGACGCCCTGCTGCTCCTCCTCGACGCCCAGGGCATCGCCTGCTCGACGGGTTCGGCCTGCTCGGCGGGCGTGGCCCAGCCGTCGCACGTGCTGCTGGCGATGGGTGCCGACGACGACCGCGCCCGCTCCTCACTCCGTTTCACCCTCGGCCACACGAGCACCGAGGCCGACGTCAATGCCCTGATAGCGGCCCTCCCCGCAGCGGTAGACCGAGCCCGCCGAGCCGCAGCCCTCCGAACCCCCCGCTAACCCGCGCCCCGCGCCCCGTGCCCCGTGCCCCGTGCCCCGCGCCCCGTGCCCCGTGCCCCGTGCCCCGCGCCCCGTGCCCCGTGCCCCGTGCCCCGCGCCCCGTGCCCCGCGCCCCGCGCCCGC
>NZ_JBEXEV010000018.1:0-119258 GCF_040606435.1 Micromonospora sp. NPDC005413 | reverse complement strand
CGCTACGACAAACTCGCAGTCCGCTTCCAAGCCGTCCTGACCCTCACCATCATCACCGAGTGGCTCTGACCGGCTTATGAAACACGCCTTAGCCGTCACGCAACCAGGCGATCTGGCTTGGCTCGCTCTCGCCCTCGGCACCTTGAAAAGGGGTGGCCGGGCCGCAGTGGTCCTGACGCCCAACAGCGTCTTCCCGCCGCACACGGCGAGCCAAGAGGAACTTCTCGCCCGTGACGCCGTTGAGGCCATCATCTCGCTGCCTGGAGGGCTGTTCCGGCACACCGTCGTCCCCACGGTCATTTGGCTGCTGCGCAACGCCGCCACGAAGAGATGCCGGAACAAGGTGCTGTTCATCGATGCGGAGAGCACGATAGAGGCCACGGGCAAAGGGGAACTTGAGCTGCCACCCCCGGCGATCGAAAAACTGGCCAGCCTTGTCCGTCGCTACCGGCAGACGGGCACTGTCGATGCTGATGGCTTCCTGGCACGCATCGTTCCAACGATCGACATCGACTGTCGTAAGGGACTTCATCCTCGGCGGTTCCTCGACGATCCGCCTCCGGAAGCGGTCACGCACCCCGCGCCTGAGCGCACCATGCTCACCCAAATCCAGATCGCCAACTTCAAGGCATTCGGGCCGAATGGGACCATCGACCTCGCACCACTGACCCTCCTGTATGGCGCGAACTCCGCCGGCAAGTCCAGCGTCATCCAAGCCATGTTGCTGCTTAAACAATCCATGGCACGTGACGGGCTCGTCACCCAGGGCCCGCTCGCCAACGCAGGAGGATTCCCGGCGGTGGTGCACCAGCACACTGCCGCCTGGGTCAGACTGGGCCTGACCTATGGCGTGCTGCCCTCTTGGCTACCTCCTGAGGGGACGGTAGACCCGACCCTTCCCCGTACGGTCGATTGGAGTTTCGCGACCGGTACGCTGCCTTCGGGTGCTCTACATACGACCAGGTTCGCTTTTGGCGCTCATGTATTGCAGTTTGATGCGGACGAAGACCTTCTGCGTACCGATCTCGAGCAGGCTGCGGAACTCTTCCGTGATATTGGCTTAGGTGCCCTGATCTACCCATTCAGCGAGGACCGTGCACGTGGTGACGTAGCTAAATGGCAGCGTAACCAGCACAATAACGCCCGGCGCGCGCTACGGGCTCTCCGAACCGGAGGCTCCGATCTTTCACTTCGGCGCCATGGGCTGCTGCCCGGTCCGGAGCCGATCCTGTCACGATCCCTGCAAGTGATGCCCGGTTTTCAGGACCACAACCTCGCCACCGCGTACGCCGGCAGGGTGGCCCGGATCGCCTCGGGGATCTCCATCGAGGTCCAGCAACTGCTCGAAAGCCTGGTCTGGCTTGGACCGCTTCGTTCTGCGCCAAGACGCGTCTACGACCGCACGTCGATCGGCTCGGATCCCGGCGACGGAATGCACACCGCGATGTTCCTCTTCGACCACCTCAGCGCGGTCGAGCAGGTGAACGAGTGGATGGCTCGCCTCGAGGTGCCGTACACGATGGAGGTGGTGCCCCTGAACAGCGGATACACCGCAGATCTTGTGGGAGACCTCGTCACCATTGTACTGACCGACCAACGCTCCGGTGTTCGGGTTACCCCCGCCGACGTCGGTTTCGGCATCAGCCAGATTCTTCCGATCGTGGTGGAGCTACTGTCACGGCGAGAGTCGATCATCATGATTGAGCAGCCCGAGACCCACCTGCATCCCCGACTGCAGTCTCGGATTGCCGACCTCTTCATCGAGACGGCACAGGCGGGCGGCCGCGGGAACCAGCTCATTATTGAGACCCACAGCGAGCACATCGTGCTGCGCCTGCAGCGGCGCATTCGTGAAGGGGTACTCGATGCAAGCGACGTGGCGGTCATCTACATCGACCAGGACGACCGGGGCCGCGCCGTCGTGCACCGGCTCCGGCTCGACTCGGAGGGAAACTTCGTGGACGAGTGGCCACACGGATTTTTCGACGAGCGGCTCGATGACATGTTCGGAGCGTTCTAATGCACGCCCGCGTCGCTATCGCCTCGAACGCTCTTGACACCGCCGACCTGCCTCCCGCGGCAGCAGTGACCCTCCACCGCCTTCTACTCGATCGATTGCGGGCTTACGGGCGGCTTGCCTTCGCCAGCGATCCTGATGTCTCCGACCTGCTCTACGCGATCCGGAACGGTCCGGGGCTTCCTCCGGATGCTCGAAAACTGTGGAGTGAGGTGCTTGTGTCGTTCCACAAGCACAAGCGCATTTCCGTACAAAAGCCCAACACCACCCCGCTGGCCAATATCAAGGACATCGACGATCTTCGTGCGCGGTGGAAGAGTGCCGCCGACGTCGCTGTTGTGGCCTCCGCTTCCTGCTCGAAGCTTGGCGTGCCCGCGGACAAGGGCCTCCTGACGATCCCCGGCCTAAGCCCCGATGTGGCCACCACGTACGGCGCCGCGTTCAGCCCAGCGATCGAGAAGTTCCGGAACCTTGCTGACGACGGATTCCTTCCGCACGGCAGCTCACGAAGCAGGTTCCAAACAGATGTGCTCGAGCCACTTGCTGCCGGGGCGCGCACGGCGACAATCGTCGACCGCTACTACTTCGCACGCCTCTGGCGAGCGACCACTGGCCGCACCAGCAACGCGACCGGACACGTGGCTTGGATGCTCAGGCTTCTCGATGAAGTCATGGCCCCCGGCGCCGAGGTCCACATCATCGCCGATCGCTTCCCCAGCGCGCCATCGGTAGATGTCGACGACACCGCTGCGGCCCTGCTCGCGGCGTGGAGCCCCTCGCGTCCTGGCCGAGTCTGCAAAGTGTCATTGAGCCTCACCAGGGGAACGTCTGCCCATCCATTCCCGCACGATCGACACATCAGGTTCAGCACCGGCGCCGCCGTTCTACTCCCGTCGGGCTTCGACCGGTTCGAGCAACAGAACGTGACCGATGTCAACGGTGTCAACTGGGGCTATTGCTGGAAATCGGAGAAACTGGTTGCGCTGCAAGCGACGGAACAGCGAGCGGCAGCCCTGCCGCACAGCCGGGCCAAGGTCATCGAGCGGCCATGACTTTGAGCGGCGCCGAGGGAACCTTCAAGCCGGCGATTAGGCGTCCGCCCAGGCGACATCACTCTTTGTTGCCTGGTAATGGACATCCCGACAGGTTTGGGGCTGTCTCGCTAAGGGTGTTTCCGGCGATCTTGGTTAGTAGGTTTCAGCGGCTGGGAAGCGGTCGCTGAAGGTGATGGCGAAGGCGTTCGGGGCGGGTTTCCAGCGCATCGTCCATCGGGTTCTGCCTGCGCCGGTGGGGTCCAGGGACCGGGTCACCAAGTACAGACACTTCAACGCGGCCAGTTCAACCGCCGCAATCACACCGCAGGTGGCCCGCGTGCTCGGGATCAGCACTCGCACCGTCATCCGCCATGCAAGCCGTCTCGGCGCGACGGCTCCGGCGGGGTGTTCGGCCGTCTGTAAAACTCGTGCTCTCCCGGGCTCGTCCGAGGGTAGCTGGAGTTGCCTTCGGCGATCGCCGGAGGTTGAGGGATGCCCAGATCATCCGTAATGCCGTCCGCATCATGCCCGCGCCTCCGGAAGCGACGCCAAGCGATGATCAACATCGCAGTGGTGATGGCCCCGGCGCTGGCCAAGCCGATTACGAAGGCTGCGATCTTCTCGAGAGTCCACCCGGCTGCCTTGGCAATGGGCTTCGTGACTTCGGGAACGCCGTACCGCGCGGTTCTCTCCACGTCCAGCCGAATGGTGACGGTCTCGCTCCTCGGCACCAGGTCCTTCTCGTTTTCCTTCGCCACTACGCGTACGGCCGCCCTGAGCTTGTAGGTGCCGGGCTTCGTGGCCCGGACATCCCAGACCCACTCGCCACGGTCTGAGCGGGAGGTAAAGGGCTGGATGCCGTCCTTTGGGTTGACCAGGTCCCGCACCTCCACAGCCGGGTCCGCCGCCGTCAGCGTCACACCAAGCCTCGATCCGAGCAGCACATCCCTCGTACCGGATGGGGCAGGCGGAGCAGCCGCTACGCTGGATGAGGCCGTGGCCGGCCTGGCGCACGACACCTCCTTGTTGTCCGGTCCGCACACGATCACCGTGATGTCGAACCAGTCTGAGACCTTCACTTGCCGATCCGTCGTGACGAAAAGCCATGCCTTGGAAAAGCCCGTCTCGCTCGTCTTCGACGCTCGCCCTGTATTCGAACTTCTCCAGAGGTGCCCCTGGTGCGCTCGTGTCCTTCGGGGTTGGTGGCTTCGGCCAAGGGCGGTCTGTCGGAATCGGCCGGGGCCGCCGCGACTCGTCAGGGCCGACCAAGGGCCAGTACGGGTCCGTCGACACCCTCCAGGTGCACAGGACGCAAATTGCGATGCACGCCGCAGTCAGGAGCAGCGGAAGGCGTTCCTCCCGCCAGTCGAACTCGCTCCGCCACTTCCGGAAGGACCAGCGGGCCTTGTCGAGTGGCGTCGCACTGCCGTCGTGTCTCATCGAGCCTCCAGGGGATCGCTGAACCAGTGTGAGGCCCTCGCGCACACAGAGCGCGGAGGCGACGTCAGTGGTCAGCTCCCGCGACCATTCCAGCCGTCACGCGCCGCTGATCGCCCGTTGGACCCTCCGCAAGGACTGGCATGAGGCCGACCATCCGCGCGATCACCGCGGCCGGTTCATCGAGGTCGGCACCTGGGTGCGGGTGTGGACTCCCGGTGTCGGGAAGACCGTCGGCGAGGTGATGTCCATGCCGGGCAGCTGCAGGTGCGGGCCCGCGCCGGCTGGGTGGCCATGGTCGCCGCGCGGGAGGTCGAGGGCTCCAACCTGCGGCCGGTGCCGCTGGTCGACCCGCCGGGCACCGCCGCCGTGGCGGAACTGCTCGACCCGGATGCCGAGGCCACGAGGCAACGTCCTGATTAGGCGCTTCAGGCTGGTGACCTCTTCGGCGGACCCGAAGGCGTCAGCGTCGGCGCCCTGCGAAGGCGGTAGGGCGGCGTCCGCAAATGCCGAGAAAAATGCGCGCCTTCAGGCTCGTACTCGAGGCGCACCGCGATGCCGCCGAGCGGGCCTCAGTGCGGTGGGACTCTGCCGTGCGTACGCGTCCGGACACTCGTCACGGCTGGATGGGCAGTTGAGGGACTGGTCAGAGTAGTCCCCACAGGTGGCGGCGTTTCCACCTGTCGTCGCCGGCTCGGAACTCCTGCAAGAGCCGCAGGGCTGCTTCGCGGTCGGTCGTCTGGCAGCGGAAGTGTCGGTCGATAGAACCTTCCTGATACTCCAGTGCGTATGTCCCGGTGGGTACTCCGGCAGCGTCGCCGTAGCCAACCTGGACGAACCATCCGTCGGCGCGTTCGAGAATCACGTAGCGGTTGTCCTCGCCGACCTGGCCGATGATCCATTCCAATCGGCCCACGTCGGGGTCCGGCATCGTCGGCAGGCTCTGCGACGAGAGCGTAAAGAGCGCTGCGTGGCCCGGCGCGTTCGGGTTGACGACGTGGTCGCCCGGTTCGTAACAGATCAGGCCGTGCTCGGCGGCGAGCGTCAGGACGGCGGTGCCGACCTCGTCGGCTCGCGACCAGACGCACGAGATGGCCACGATCGCGTCGGAACGCTCGGGCGTCATGCTCCTCACTCCGAGCCGGTTGATGTCATCATCGCCGAGACTCTCTAGTGGCGGGAAGCGATCGAGCAGTGCGTCATAGAACCGCCCTACGGCGGGGTGCGTGGCGAAGACTTCTGGTACGCCGTCGGTCCAACGCTCCAGCTTTGCTCGCGCCTCGGCCGCAGTGACCGGTTGGTCCTCGGGCCAGACGTACAGGTCAAAACTTACCGCAACCCCAAGTGCCTCAGCCAAACCGGCGACGACAGCCTAGGTCCCGCCACCATCCCCGAGAACCCATGCACGCGTCTGCCGCCGACCGCGCGCGGCGGCCGGCCGGGCCACCATCTTCGAAGTGTTCGGCAAGCTCGCGGACGCCATCAACGTCCCCGGCTCGCAGCCGTCCGACGGGCGCTCGGAGGCTGATCGTCCGTTGTCCTGATGTGACAATGCGTCGGTGGCTGTCCCAGAGCAGGATTCGTATGCCGTCGGCATCGCCGATGCCTCCTACCGGTGGTATGTGATCGCCTCGAAACGGTCGCGGCGGGCGCACCGGATCGCCGACGTCGGCACCGTGGTGATCTCGGCGTCCATCCCGGTCGTCGCCGTGATCGCGCCCGGTCTGCCGGCGATTACCGCGGTCCTTGGCAGCGTGCTCGTGGTCATCGCCGGTGTCCGTGCCATCTACCACTGGTCGGAGAACTACCTTCGCTTCAGCCGCGCACGCGAGGAGGTGGAGGAGCAGCGCCGGCTGTTCCACGTGTTGGCGGCCCCGTACGACGATCCGGCCACCCGCGACGAGGAATTGGTTAAGGCGATCACCCGGATCGAGCAGGCCGAGATGGGCCAGTGGACGCAGGTCGCAGTGGGTCGGACCGTGCCGAGGCAGAACCAGGCGGAGTAGCGACGGGAGACTGGCTGTGACTGGGCGTTTGGATGTTGTTCGTGAGTGGTTGGTGGGGTTCGGTAGGCCGAGTGGCCGGCCGGTACGTCGGTCGTGTTGCGGCTCCTGACACCGTTCGCCCCGCTTGATGCCGTTGCGATATGCCAGTTTGATGCCGCAGATCGTGTCTGGTTCCGAAAGAACCGGAGATCGTCGGACTGCAGGTGCGATTCCCAACTCGGTATCCACAGTAGATCTATCAGATGGTTGAGCGACCCGCCTATCCGTCCGACCTGTCCGACGCCCGCTGGGCGCTGATCGCACCACGACTGACCGCCTGGCGTCAGGCTCGCACCGACGCTGGGATCGGCGGACGCACCGCCACCCACGACCTTCGTGAGATCGTCAACGCGATCCTCTACGTCAACCGCACCGGCATCGCCTGGCGCTATCTGCCGCACGACTTCCCGCCCTGGCAGACCGTCTACGGCTACTTCACCGCCTGGACCACCGACGGGATCTTCACCCAGCTCAACTACCAGCTCACCGGCCTGGCCCGCACCAAGGCTGGACGCACAGCACAGCCCTCAGCCTGCGTCATCGACACCCAAAGCGTGAAGACCTCCACCAACGCGCCCTTGCCCACGCAAGGTATCGACGCCGGAAAGAAGATCGTCGGACGCAAACGCGGCATCATCACCGACACCCTCGGCCTACTCCTCGCCGTCGTCGTCACCGCCGCCAGCACCAGCGACAACACCATCGGCATCGACCTTCTCAACCAGGCCAAGACAACCCACCCGATCCTGGCCAAGACCTGGGTCGACGCGGGCTTCAAGAACAAGGTCATCGAACACGGCGCCACCCTCGGCATCGACGTCGAAGTCGTCACCAAAGACCCACAGATCAAAGGATTCTCCGTGGTCAAACGCCGATGGGTCGTCGAACGGACCCTCGGCTGGATCATGCAACACCGACGCCTCGCCCGCGACTACGAAGCCCTGCCCGACAACTCCGCCAGCATGATCCGCATCGCGATGATCGACAACCTCACCAAACGCATCACCGACGAAACCACCCCAACCTGGCGAGACACCTGAAGGCAGCATCACTCACAAAATACGTGAATCAGACGTCCTCTGAGGTGTCGTGTCCGTTCGGTTGTTTGTTCTAGAGAGACACGGCCGGCCGAGTGCGCTTGACAGCTCGGTTACTGAGCAGTATCGGCCGGCGGCTACGTGTCATTGAGACGGCTCTGAGGTTCGCGTCGATACCATGTGTTAATGAGTTCATGCACGGCCCCGGTGCGGGGCCATCGGACTGCCAGCGCCCGTGCGGAGTGCCCCGCATGCGGCGGACGCTTCAGATCTCGCGGCTATTCATCCGGCGGAGGCGGTAGCTCATACCCTTCCTCCAGCGGCGGCAGGTACGGGTCGAGCGGAGGTACTCGATCCACCGCGGGGCGGCAGGTTCCCAGCATTCAGACTCTCCGCCCGCAGATCCAGCAGATCGTGGAGAACTCGGCGGAAATTCGGCCAACAGCCGGTCATTTAGGTACTACGGCAGTGACGTACGACGTGTTCATCTCCCACGCCTGGGAGGACAAAGACACGGTGGTTCGGGACCTAGCAGTCGCCTTGCAGGAACATGGACTTTCGGTTTGGTACGACGAGTTCGTACTCAGGATCGGAGACAGCCTTCGGCAGGCCATCGACCGCGGCATCGCCAACAGCAAGTTCGGAATCGTTGTTCTCTCCGAGGCGTTCTTCCGTAAGCAATGGACGCAGTACGAACTGGATGGTTTGGTGCATATGTCGATGCACGAGCGGCGGAAGCAGGTATGCCTTCCCATCTGGCACAAGATCTCAGTCAACGAGGTGACCGCCAATAGTCCCAGTTTGGCCAACGTGTTGGCGTTGCGAACCTCCGATTACTCTATTGCTCAAATCGCGGCGGAAATCGCTGCGGTGGTTCGTCCAGCCGGTTCGTGACGTCGAGGGGTGCGGGATGACGGCGTATTCCGCACCGCTCGATCAGCGCCTCTGCGCCTACGTTTCCATTCCGGTCTGGGCCAAGCCTTAAGCCTGCAATCGGCCCGAACGCGGCGCGTAGGGGCCGGACTGTACGGTGGTTCCTATAGGAGGGCTACCCGGTTGGCTGCAGATCAACGGCCAGCCGATGTGAGCTATTTGCAGTATCCGGATCTCATGGGTTCTGTCGGGTCGGTTCTTGGAGCAGACTCGGCGTCGGTAGCGGCTGGTGGGTCAGCACTCTCCGGATCTGACCCGTGCGAGGTCTTGCGGCAGACCGTGCGCCCGCTGGTCGTGAGGAGATGTATCACTGCTGGGATGACGTGCCCCTGTACGTGTGGGTGAGCACTGGACCATGAGATCGTCGGCTGTCTCCTCCGCGCTGCTGCTTGGTGTTGGTGCAACCGTGGGAGCGAGGTAGCGATGCTGTTCGTGGGTGATGACTGGGCCGAGGACCACCACGACATCGAGATCGTGAACGAAGAGGGCCGTCGGTTGGCGCGCCGGCGTCTGTCGGAAGGATTGGATGGCGTCACGCGCCTGCACGCTCTGATCGCCGGCGTGATGCCGAAGGAGTGGGCCGAGCTGCCAGCCTCCGATGCTGCCGCTCGGGTCAAGATCGGGATCGAGACCGAACGCGGTGCATGGGTCGCCTCGCTGGTGGCTGCCGGTTATGAGGTCTTCGCGATCAACCCGATGTCCACGGCACGGTACCGGGAGCGGCATTCCACGTCGAAGGCGAAGAGCGACGCTGGCGATGCGCATGTGTTGGCGGAGATCGTGCGCCTCGACCGCGATCACCACCGCCCGATCGCCGGGGACTCCGACGACGGCGAGGCGATGAAGTTGGTCGCTCGCAGCCACCAGAGCATGATCTGGGACCGGACCCGGCACGTGCTACGTCTACGGAGCGCGCTACGGGAGTACTTCCCGGCCGCGTTGACCGCCTTCGACGACCTCGACGCGCCTGACGCGCTCGCCGTCCTGGCCGCGGCACCCGATCCCGACCGGGCCGCGCGACTGTCCACGGCCAGGATCAGCACGGCACTGCGTAAGGCAAACCGTCGTGACGTCGCGGTCAAGGCGCTGCAAGTCCAGACCGTCCTACGGGCGCCCGCGCTACGGCAGCCTCCGGCCGTGCAGCAGGCGTTCGCGGCCATCGTCGCCGGTGAGGTCAGGCTGATCGCAGCGCTCAACGCGGAGATCGACGCCCTGGGCGAGGTGGTGGCAGAGCATTTTGGTCGGCACCCGGACGCTGAGCTCTACACCAGCCTGCCCGGCCTCGGTGTGGTCCTCGGTGCTCGGGTGCTGGCCGAGTTCGGCGACGACCCCAAGCGTTACGCCGACGCCAAGGCGCGCAAGAACTACGCCGGCACCTCACCGATCACCCGAGCCTCTGGCACGAAGAGAACCGTGCTGGCGCGGCATGTCCACAACGACCGCCTCAGCGACGCCGTGCACCAATGGGCCCCTCTGCGCTCTGCGTGGCTCACCTGGCGCCCGCGCCTACTACGACGCGATGAGAGCTCGAAAGATCGGCCACCACGCAGCGCTGCGCCAGCTCGGCAACCGCCTCGTCGGCATCCTCCACGGATGCCTCAAGACCCGCTCAATCTACGACGAACACAAGGCCTGGGCTCACCACAGCACAGCAGCCGCTTGACATTTTGAATCCTGGGATGTCTGCCGCGAAGCGCGTGGGCCTCGTTGATGTGGTCGTCGCCGAGTCGATGACCGGTGTGCCGGCAACCATCCCGGCTGCCGAGCATTGCGGAGCTCACCTCACTGTGACAACACGGTCAGCGCGGCGGCGCAAGAGGCGGTGGCAACTGTTGCCATGCCTGGCGAGGACACGGCCAGTATCGTCCAGCCGCCATGTGGCAGCGACCACGCGATCCGCGGCCAGCCACTCCTCCCGCACGACAGGTCGTTTCAGTTGGCGCAGCAGCCAGGCGGCGGCCCACTCCGCGTAGTCCTCATGGCTGGCCCGCACCCCGACCACGGTCAGGTCCTCGGGATCGTTGCCGTCGTGGTCATCCAGGAGGTAGTCGTCGCCCCAAGCGCCATGGAGTGCCTGTCCGAACGGCCCGCCTGTCCAGTAGCCAACCTGCAACGTGCGGCGCCGGATGGTGAGCCCTGGAACATCAACATCGATGTACAGCGGCGCCAGCCACAGCTGCGACGATGTGTCGTCCTCGGGCGAGAGCCCCTCGACGTCCCAGCCGGATGCTTCCCGCCGAAGCCGCTCCAGGAAGGCGACCTCCCCCTCGTTGCGACCGACCTCGTCTGGAAACCATCGAACCCCAACTGCCTCAACCACCGCTCGATCATGCCGTCCAGCGGCCTAACCTGCACCTTCCTCCTGCACTTGGGGCGTGCACCAAACATCCGGTCATGCCGCGAAGTGTTCACGGGCAGGTCAGTCGAACCAGTTGAACAGCAGGTCACCAAGCCGGCCCGGACGGTGGTAGGTGACATCGCGGCGTTCTTCGTCGGTAAGCAGCCGGAGGGACCGATCCTCGATCGGTTGCTCCAGCTCTGCGGCGGTGGCGACCCGCAACCCCGCTCGGCGATAGATCTCGCCGTCTGGGACGTCGGCGAACAACAGATTGATCAGATGAGGATCTCGCTGTTGAGCTGCAGCGACCAGGGCGGCCGCGGAGTTGAGAAGAACGCACAACGGCGTGCCGTCACTGAGTCGCACACCGATCCGGTAGTAGTTCCGGCCGACTGTTGGTTCCTCGACCGAGGTGGTGACCGCACCACCTGCTCCTCTGATGCTCTCGTACACCGAGGCCAGCCAAGTGGCACACGCCGCCGGGTCAGGGCGCGGCGTGGTCACTCCGGCTCGAAGCAGATCGACGATGGGCACCCAGGCATCATCCTTTATCGCAGCGGTGTCTCTAGGACAGACAGGGGAGCCGGGGAACGAGCGCTTCCGACTGAAGTCCATTACCTGGCATCGGGATCTGCCGCTCCAGGTGGGGTGGTGTTCATCGCCGGTGGTGACGCACGGTGATGTATGACTACCTCGCCTGCTTCCGCTTCCCCTGTCGTACTGACCGATCAACTCATTGTGCGCGCCGCGGTGTCCGCTTTCCTGGGCCGTTACCGTGGCCAGACTCGCGTCCACACTGATTCCGACCTCCGGGTCTTCCTCCGCTGGTGCGCCGACCACGACCTGGACCCGCTGGCGGCGGCGCGGGTGGAGATCGAGCGGTACGTGCGCTGGCTACAAGACGTCCGCCGGTACCAGCCCTCGACGGTGTCCCGCCGGCTGTCGGTCGTGGTTGGGTTCTATCGGGTCTGCGTCATCGACGCCATCCTGGAGCACTCGCCGGCCGACTACGTCCGCCGGCCCACGGTGCCGGCCGAGTCACCGACCCTCGGACTGGGGCACCTGCAGTTCGAAGCCATGATCACCACCGCCCGGAAGTCCTCGAACCCGAACGACTTCGCCCTGGTCGCGCTCCTGGGCCTGCTCGGGCTACGGATCTTCGAAGCCTGCGGATCGAACATCGCCGACCTCGGTGAGGAACACGGTCACCGGGTCCTACGCGTGCGTGGCAAGGGCGGCAAGGTCGTCCTCGTCCCGCTACCACCCGCGGTCGCTCGGGCTATCGACCAGGCCGTCGACGACCGCACCGCCGGGCCGATCCTGCGCAATACCCATGGTCGGAGGATGGACCGGCACGCCGCCACCCGCCGACTCAAGCACCTCGCCCACACAGCGGGCATCCGGATGCCGAGGATGCACCCCCACATGCTGCGGCACACGTTCGTGACGACCATGCTCGACGCCGGCGTCAGCCTCCGCGACGTGCAGATCGCCGCCCGCCACGCCGACCCACGGACCACCATGCGCTATGACCGGGCCCGCAAGAACCTCGACCGGCATCCCAACTACATCCTCGCCGCGTACATGGCCTCCGGAACATGATCAGCCGCTCACGGCTTTGTCGAGTTGAGTTCGTCCGACCACGCGGTCGAATGGACGACCGAGGCGCGCCTACCCGCTTCTACGTATTTTCCCTTAACGCCCTCACCGCTACTTCCGCTTCGGTTTGCGCCGTCGCGCGGTCGTCCGGTTCTTGAGGGGCTTGTTGGCCCCATCGGGAAGAATCATGTTCGCGGGGGCGGTCACTTGGTAGAGCGGCGTGTCGACAAGCCGCTCAGCATCGACGTCAGGTTGCTTTGGATGAAGAAAGATGTTTTGGTATGCATTGTGAGCCGCGTAAGCGTTAACTGTCTCTGCAGTTGAGGCCGATGCAGGAAACCGCACCGGAATTGGGTGCGGTTCCAAGGCGAGGATGAGCAGCATGGACGGGTTGAGCGGAAACCAGACTTCGTCGGCGTCAAGGAACCCGTAGCCCCGGATAGGGCTAGGGTTCTCCTTATAAAGCATGACCGGCTCGTCGCAGGTGATGAGGATGGGCTCCTCGAAAACGCCGAGGTACCAGTGACGGCGCATAAGGTGTTGGAAGATGCGCTCCGCCAGCTTGCCCATCATGCGAACGTGTTCGTTCGGGTCCGGAACGAATTCGTATTCATGCAGATTCGCCACAAACTCTTCCATCTCGGCGATCTGCTCCGCATTCGCTTCCCCGACCCGTCTTTCGAGTAAGCTCTTAATGGCCTCGCTGTCGAGCCCCGAGTACTGAAACTTCATGTAGAAGTCGGTCTGGGTCTCGATCTCTCTGCGCCGACGCTTTCCCCGCACCTTCTGAAAGGCGATAAGGGTGGCGATCGTGTACCGGTCATCGGGCGGCGGCGGGAACTGGCCGAAGACCGGGTGCGTGATTCTGCTAATTGCGGCTGAGGCGTCGGCTTCGATCACTCCTAGCGCCTGCTCCATGTGGCCGGCCGGGTTGCCATCAGAATCGATGAAGGTGTAAAAGTCGGTCTCGGCGCTGGCTGTCTTGGGGACGGTTCTGTATCGACGACCTCCCGGCTTCTCGACAACATCTATGTGACCGCCAGCGTCTGCCCAGTACTCAAGGTAGAAACGGGGTACGGTGTGGTGCCGTGCGCCCACGAAATGGTTGGGATCGCCTGGGATAGGCCATTTCTCGACGTCGCTCGCCATCTGCTCGTGAGCTCTCCCACTGAGTGGATTTGGTTGGCGGCACCAGGGAGCCGCATCGAGGGCTGCATAACCTCGATCATCTCGATGATGCCGCTCTATGGGGCACCCGGGCAACCCGATTGCTCGGCGGCAACGTTTCCTGGGCCCAGTGGCCTACGCCGTCGGTGTCGCGCTCACGGCAACGTGCAGGCCGCCGCCTTCGTGAAGTACCTCGGAACTTTTCAGGATCCGCTCCCTTGTCGGTCGGCACGAGCGACTCGCTGTCAGACCGACGACGACCTGATTTGCCGCTGGTCGCGCTGTTGCTGGAGCGCGGACAGAAGCGGGTTTATGGTGGCCGGATGCTTGACCTGAGCAGGCTAGACCTGGAGGAGATCGCCACCGCCCTCGAGGACCAGACCGACTACGAGCACCGGTGGCTGATCAACCCGCAGACCGGCGAGATCGTGTTCTGGACGACGGACGGCGGCATCGACGGACACACGCCCGCCGACCTTGACGACCTCGACCTGGTGGGCATCGACACGCTGCCGTCCTACGTCTGGTACCAGGACATGGCCGACTTCGCTGAGAGGATCAGTGACGCGGCGGCCGGCCGCCGACTCGCGCGAGTTATCCAGGGCAGGGGTGCCTTCCGCCGGTTCAAGAACGAGTTGCACGAGGAGTATCCGCACCTGCTGCAGGCATGGCACGCCTTTCGCGACGTGCGCGCAAGGCGCCGGGCTGTCGAATGGCTGGTCGACAACTCGCTGGTCGACGAGGAAGCGGGCGAGCGTTTCGTGACCGAGCATCGAGATCCCGACCTTCCCTGAGCGCACGCCCGCGCCTCGCGACTGCCTGTACGACGTACGCGGCCTTCTGCCGCCGACCGCGGGCCACAGACGGTGACTGCTCCCGAGGCCACCCAGCGTCCGGACGTGCCGAGATGAGTGCATCGAGTTTTCGGCGCTGTCTGGGGCCGGGATGAAAACGGCGTATTGCACTTGGCAAAGGACTACCAAAGCCGAGCGGCATTCTGAACTGCCGAATTAAGCAGGTACCTGTTGGACCACGTGTGGCGACTACGCGGATCGTCGTCAGCGCCGGTGCCGAGTGTGGTCAGCGCCAGACTTGGTAGCCGGAGGTGACCACGGCGTCCGTATCCGGGTGCGGTGCGGCGCTCGGGTGATCAGTCTGCACGGGACAGTGTGACGGCGCTGCGCAGGGGGTGCTCGCCCACAGCGCTTGCAGTGTGGGGTAGTGCTGCAGCTTCCACTCCGCTTCACCGATCGCGTGGTCTCGCTCGGGGCCGGGTGGACTGAAGTCGAACCCGGTGTTCTGGATGTTGAGCCCGTCGAGATCGGCGAGCGCGGGCGCGTCGGGAAATGCCAGGTCCAGGCTCACCTGCCAGTATTCGAGTCGGTTAGGCGCTCGCGACGTTCACGCTGTCCGGCCGCGCGTCCCCCACCCACCGTGCCGCCCGCCCGGACCGTCGCCGATCGTGGTCGGCGGGCTCGCCCTGACCGACCGGCAGGCTAACCGGTGACGGCGGCGCGAGGGCCCAGACTCAGGGCCTCGCGCCACTGTGAATACCGAGGAGCGCGCGGCCGGCTACTCCGGTGGAGCTGCGGCCCGGCAGGTCGCGCCAATCGGCGGGAGCTTCCGGTCGATCAGGTATCGGTCGACGTAGCCGGTGGTACACGCGGTACGCAGGTACGCCGCGTGGCCCCAACCCTGGTAGGTGACGAGCCGGCCCTTGTCACCCAACTGGTCCGCGACGTTCCGCGCCCAGCTGTACGGGGTGGCCGGATCGTGCTGGGCATTGATCAGTAGTAGCGGCACCGAGGTGTTTACCCGCAGCCGGTGCTGCGGATTGTTCACTTTGCCCTGCCAACCGAGGCACACCATGGTGGGCGCGATGGCGCCGGTCGAGACGCGCAGATGCGGCGCCACCGCGCGCGATTTGTCAAGGTACCGGGACATCTGGGGGTAGCTGTCAATGGGCAGCGACCAGTCTCCGCAGACCGTCGGCAGGGGCAGTTCGGCCACCGCATCGGTCACCGGCGCCGGCGCTGCCACTGCTGGTGTCGTGGCGCGGGGCGCGGACTTGTCGAGCGAGTCGAGCCAACTGGCCAAACCCGACCAGTTCGGGTCGTAGAACTCGTTGAACGCGTGGTTGCTCAGATCGAACCAGGCCAGCCTCTTGCCGCCATTCGGGTCCACCAGGGTGCCGGTCTCGGCGCGACGCATCAGGACGTCGTAGAGCGCACCCACGTTCTGGCCATGCAGCGCGCATGCCTCGCTCCGGTCGCACCACGCGGTGAACTCGTCGAAGGAGTCCTCAACCGCCGCCGCTTGGTCGACCAGGAACGGCTTGGTGCTCAGGCTGTGGTCCATGACGCTGTCGATCGCGAGCGCCCGGACCCGATCCGGGAACTGCTCGGCGTACACCTGGCCGATCAGCGTGCCGTAGGAAACACCGTGGTAGCTGATCTGCCGGACTCCGAGTGCGGCCCGGATGGCGTCCATGTCGTAGGCCACGCTGAGGGTGTCTGCGTGGTCGAACAGCGGTCCGGTGCGCGCCCGGCAGTCGTCGTAGAGCCGGTGGTTGTAGGCGATCTGCTGCTCGTACTCCGCCTGGCTGGTGATCACCGGGGAAGGCATCAGGGCCAGCAGGGAGACCGAGCAGACCGCCGGGCTGCTGCGGGCGACGCCGCGCGGATCGAAGCCTATGATGTCGAACCTTCGACGGATCTCCGGACTGAACTTGTTGTCCGCGTCGAACACGTAGTTGACCCCGGACAGGCCGGGGCCGCCCGTGCCGACGAGCAGCGGGCCGACTCGCGTTTTCGGGTCGGTGGCGACCTGCCTGGCTATCGCCAGTGGGAATGTCGCCCCGTGTGGGTGGGCCCAGTCGATCGGGAGGTCGAGCGCGGCGCAACGCAGGCCGGTGTCGTCGGAATGTTGCGGGCATGGGTTCCAGGCGATCGGGCCGGCCCGCCAACCGTTTGGCCCATTGCTGGCCGCCGGGCTTGGTTTCGCGCCTGCGGGGTTGGCCATTGCGGCCGTGGGAGGAAGCAGGACCATAATGGCGGTTCCCACACCTACCAGGGCACGGATGGTATTTCGTATGAAGGGGCGACTCCATTCATCGATGGACGAGCTGCCGCGATTCGATCACGAGTCGAGTTCGACCAGAACGGATTGTCGACGGTTCCAGGGTGATCTCCGGGGAACCCCCGACGGATACGTCGCCAGGTCTGGAGAACCTCCCTGATCTACGGCTGACGCCACGGCGACAGCGGCCAGGTCAACGCTCCTCAACGGTGGGAGGTTGGTCGCTGCCGTCGAGTCGGGCTCCGAGAGCGCGTAGCCGATCTCGCCGGCGCAGTGGATGATCCTCCGATGAACATTCAGGTACGGCGGTTCCAACGAGGTGCCGAGGCCGAGTTCGTGACGGGGCTGGAGTGGCTCTTCGACCCGCCCGGCAGTCGTCCACCGGATTGGGACCGTGACCGCGCCGTCGAACGCACCGCGCAGGTCCTCGCCGACGAGAACGTCGCGCTGTTCGCAGCCCGCTCGCATGAGAACCGATTGGTCGGCGTGGCCAGCATCTACCTCGACATCGCTTCGGTGCGCTTCGGTCGTCGAGCCTCGATCGAGGATCTCGCTGTGCACCCCGAATGGCGCTCCCGAGGTGTCGGAGCCGGCCTGCTGACGACCGCTAAGGAGTGGGCGCAGGAACACGGCGCCGACTACATCTTCCTGGAGTCCGGCGTCGCGCGAACCGAGGCACATCGCTTCTACCTTCGCCAAGGTGCAACCCACGCGGCAGCAGCGTTCCGGTGGACCATTGGACAGCCCCGCTAACGAGTCTCGGTCACGAACCGCGGTATCCGTTTCTGCCGCCGACACCGCACGGCATGACATTGCTACAGGCACGCCAGTGACAGCTCGGGCCCGACGACTTCGGCCGCTGGGTTAGGTCGCCTGGGTCGCCAGTCAGAATCCGCCGGATGACCATCACGGTCAACCCGGGTACCCACGGTCACCAGGCATGGGTTGCACTGTGAGGCCCGCGACGGTGAGGAACTGACGGATCTGGGAGGCGTGCTCAACGACGTGCAGCGGCATGCTTGCGACAATCACCGCGAATAGCATCCCGTGGTATCGATGCGCGCTAGGAAGTGGCCGAGCGGCCATCTCCTCGGTGAGGCCGTCAAGGGTCTGGCGTACGCGGCCCGCGATCTTCTAGCCGGGGCGCTCCGCGATGCCGAGGGCCACGGTGAGTTCGAGGATTCCGCCACCGAACGGACCCGGGCTCTCCTCAAGCGCGCTCACGAGTCGATCGGGGCTGGCGACGAGGCCCGCCTTCTTGGCCCACGTCAGCAGTCCGGCGGTGGCCTGGCTGTTGAGCGGCTCGAATCTGTCGTCGTTGTCGACGAGGGCTCGGACGATCTCCTCGTTGAGGTAGAACTCGACGGACCCGCCGGAGGGGTCGGCCGCGGTGGCGAGGGCGCAGTCGCTGTCGAAGACCGCGAGTGCGATGGCTGGTGCCGTCGTCTCCAGCGCGAGGTCGTTGGCGAGGTCGTCGGGCGAGGTGTCGTCGACCGGGCCGAGGAACCCGATCCGCCAGCCGTCGACGCGGATGTCGTCGGTCACGGCCACGAAAAGGTCGTCGACGCATGCCAGTTCGTCGAGCCGCGTGTCGCCGGTGCGGGCGATGATGACGAACCCGGAGTAGCCCATGATCATTCCTGCCGTTCAGCAAGACGCTGGTTGGCGATTGCCAGGGCGTCGGCGGCCAGCGAGTCGGGGCCGCTATCGCGCCAGCCTGCGGTCTCGGCCGTGACCGCGTCCACATCGCCGCGTTCAGCGTGCGCGTAGGCGCGAATGACGCCGCCTTTCCAAGTTCCGTCTGGCCAGCGGCCGGCCTTCCACTGTCCGGAGGCGAGCTGCTCGGCGCGGGCCCGGGCGGATTGTTCGCGGTCCTTCTCGATGGCGGTGAGCATCGCGTCGAAGTCGCCCAGCCAGATCTTCAGGCGGGGCAGGTTCTCCGTCAGCCAGGTCCGCACGGTGGTGGCGGCACGTTCCACGTCGGATTCCGTGGACAGCGAGAACGTGTGGTCGGGCAGCTCCGCGGTGTCGTCGGTCGCCACCAGGCGATGGTGCCAGACGCTGTGGTGCGGCATGGCGTCGCGGCGCGGATCTTCCTCTGCGAAGTAGCACCGGAGGTGTGGGGCGAGTAGCACCCCGATGTTGATGAAGAACTCGACCTCTGCCCTCAGCGCGGTGGTGCGTTGGATGTCGAGGGCGATGCCGTTGCCCTTGGGGTCGAAATGCCGGAAGACCGGCCCGCGGCGGATAAAGCCGGCGGCCGCCAGGTCGGCTTCGATGAGTTCGACGAACCGTCGTAGCAAGGCGTTCACGAGGCGGCACGGTACCGTCCCCGCGACAGGCCGCAGATCTGGTATCCGATTTATGATCCCCTCTCGCCACGTCAGACGGCTTTCGCCGCCGTAGCGCGGTCGCGCTCGTCGGCGTGCTGATCATTGGCCGTGTTCATGCCGCCGGCGGTGTCCGCCTGGCTGGAGCTTCGCTACCGCGAACCGCTACCCGGATCCCTGCCTCAGTCCATCAACCGACCGGCAGCCGTTGGCGCCAGCCGCCACCAACGCCACCCACGTGCATGACCAGGTTCGCTCTCATGCCGCTGACCGGGCGGCCAGCACGACGATACTAGCCAGTGGTTGAAGCTCAACGCACCACTGTCAGGGCGCCGGCAGAGCGCGGGCTGGCACCCTCGTTACTGATGTGTCTGCCGACGGCAGGTCGCGCCTGCGGCTTCCAGGAGAGCCTCCGTACCGGAGTGGCCGCCTCGGACAGCCCAGTCGAGCGGCGACAGGCCGCTGCCATGGTCCTCGCGAAGATTCGGATCCGCGTCCTGCGCGAGAAGTTCGCGTACGACGTCCGCGTGTCCCCATGCCGCGGCCCCCGTCAACGGAGTGCCCTCGTCGCCGTGTCCGCTCTCGACATTCGGGTCCGCGCCGGCATTCAGGAGGATCCGCACAGCCGCAGGCGCGTTCTGTACCGAGGCTAGGTAGAGGGGCGTGGTGCCATCGCGGTCTGCCGCATTCGGGTCGGCACCTGCACGCAGAGACGTAAGCACGGCCGGAAGATCGTCACGCAGCAGCGACGCCATCAGGCGGGATGTGAGCTTCTTGTGCTGCCGGACGTTCACCCTCATCAGGGTAAGCGCTCGGTTCGTCACGACCGGGCCTACGCACGGCTTCCGGCATCCTCACATGCCGCGAATCGCTCGCTACCCAAGGTAAGGCGGTTACTCGGCAACCGGTGCGTCACTCGGCCCGGCGTTAGAGCGGAACTGGAGTACGTCCATAGCCTGGGGCAACAGGATCGGCGGATCTGCCTCTCGCATCGCGAGGAGGGCAGGTATCGCTCCACGAGTGATGGCCGCATCGATCGCCCGCTGCGTCTCGGGCGGAAGTGACTCCCAGGTGGCCTTGGCAGCGCAGAGGTGGCAGCGCTCATCGGCATGTTGTGGGAGATAGGTCGCATAGCGTTGGCCGCAGCCCGAGCAACGGTGGTCCATCATGGAACATTTATCGTCCTGCGGGCGCTGCCGCTAGCTGGATTCAGGGCGTTCACATCCCACCCGTCGGACAGCATCCCGGCCCGCCTGACATCGGACAGGCCCTATCCGCGCGTCAACGTGCCGTCCACCCAACGTGGCAAGCAGACGAGTGGCCAGGCCCACGCACTGCCGTAGGATCGACGATGGATCATGTGCTACGGTGACCACGTTGCAGTTGATTTCCGTAGACGTTATCCGGCGCCTGATGGGGTATCTGAAACCCATCTAGGCGCTTTTCGTTTTTCGTGTCGTTTCGACGCGGGTGATCAACGCGGCGGCGTAAGGGTCCGCACAGTGCGGTCTCTGACAGCCTGCGAGGAGCAGACATGACTACAGGTACCGTGAAGTGGTTCAACGCCGACAAGGGCTTCGGCTTCATCAGCCCGGACGACGGCGGCGCCGACGTCTTCGCCCACTTCTCCGCGATCTCGGCGAGCGGCTTCCGCAGCCTCGACGAGAATCAGAAGGTGGAGTTCGACGTCACCCAGGGCCAGAAGGGCCCGCAGGCGGAGAACATCCGCCCGCTCTGATCCACATGCTGTGAGCGGCGGCCCGACTGGTTCAGCGGGCCGCCGTTTGGCGTTTAATGCGCTTACCACGGGATCGCAAAAATCGTCTCATCGGCACAAGGCCGGCCATCTCGGTGTGGAGCCAGCTCAGCATTGCCCTGTGTTCTCTCCTCGGGATCGATTCGACCTCGAGCGCTGGTCTGCCAAGGCCGACTGTCGGTTCGCCCAAGGCGCGCCTCTGGCCCGCGGACCAGACAGACGCAGGCATCGACCCTCACCCCTTAAGACCCGTCGGCGGCCGGATCGCACCGCGTCCTGCCTGTCGGCAAACGGACCGCGATTATTCTCGGCGGCACTCCCAGCCGAAACTGGCGTGAGTTGTTCCACGGGCTGGGCGTCGGCCAGGGCGTGGTCGTTTGTTCGAGATGGTCCGGGGCGAACGTGGATGCCAGCCACGCGTCGAGCGGGTCGGTGAGGGCGTCCTCGCGGAGGTAGCAGCCGCTGCCGCTTGTCGTCACGTAGCCCGCAGCGGGCAGACGTTCAGCAGCGCCGGTCATGCTGTGCGCAAGCGGACGACGAACCGGCACCCCTCGATCGTGTTGTGTACGTCGACCTTGCCACCGTGCGCCTCGACCAGCCCGTGCACGATCGCCAGGCCGAGTCCGCCGGCGCCGCCAGGGCTCTGCCCGGGGGAGCGAGCCGGCTCGCCGCGGAATGCCACGTCGAATAGTCGGGGCAGGTCGCTGGGGGAAATCCCGCCGCAGGTGTCGGCCACGGACAGCCACGCGGCATCCCGCTCATGGCCCGCCTCGATCCGCACGGTGCCGTCGTCCGGTGTGTAGCGCACTGCGTTGAGCAGCAGGTTGGCCACCACCCGCGCCAGTTCCGGCTCACTGGCTGCCACGGTGGGCCAGCCGGCTTCGGGGGCGACCAGACGGATGCGACGGGCGTCCGCCAGCGGCGCGGCGGCAGCCAGCGCGTCCGACACCACGTCCCTGAGGGGCACCGCTGCCAGCGACAGCCGCAACGCCCCTGCGTTGATCCGGGATAGCTCGAACAGGTCATCGACGAGTTTCGTCATCCGGTCGGTCTCCACGCCGATCCGCCGGTGATACTCGGCAACCGTCGCCGGGTCCCGTACCACCTGGTCCTCTAGCGCCTCCGCCATTGCCCGCAGGCCGGCAAGTGGCGTACGCAGGTCGTGGGACACCCAGGCGACGAGGTCACGGCGGCCCTTTTCCAGGTGCCGTTCCCGGGCGCGAGCCTGGCCCGCCCAGACCGCCGCGCGCGCCAGCCGATGCCCGAAGTGCCCGCCGATGCCGAGGCTGACGACGGCGGCTGCGGCGACCGTGATCAGCACGACCTCAAGGTCGTGCCGGGACAGGAACATCGCCTTGGCGACGGCGGCGACGCCGCCCACGACAGCGAGCACGGTGACAGTGAGTAGTACGTAGAGGTGCACGGTGATCGAGCTGCGGCGTAGTAGCCGTAGCAGCAGGCCTCCGGCGAGGCCGACGACGAGTGCCGCGCCGAGGGCGAGCGTGAAGATCAGCACAAGATCACGCATCGGTCGGCTCGTACCGGTAGCCAACGCCCCAGACCGTCACGATCCGCCGCGGGTTGGACGGGTCGCTCTCGATTTTTTCCCGCAGTCGTCGGACGTGCACGGTGACGGTCGACTGGTCGCCGAAGTTCCAGCCCCACACCTGCTCCAGCAGGTCGACGCGGGCGAACGCCTGCCTCGGGTGTCGCATCAGATGCGCGAGCAGGTCGAACTCGCGCAGCGTCAGGGACAGCTCCGTCGCACCCAACTGCGTCACCCGGGGGCCGGTCCGCACCACCAGCCCGCCGTCGGTCAACACCTCCGACGGGCGCTCGGAGCGCGGCACGCCGTCGGTACGGCGCAGCACCGAGCGCACCCGAAGCACGAGTTCGCGCGGCGAGAACGGCTTGGTGAGGTAATCGTCGGCGCCGAGTTCCAGGCCGAGAACCCGGTCGGTCTCGTCGTTACGCGCAGTCAGCATGATGATCGGTACGCCTTGCGGGGCGGACCGCAGCTCGCGGCAGACCTCCAGACCACTCACCTTCGGCAGCATCAGGTCGAGTACGACCAGATGTGGCGCCCGACGAGCGATGGCGGTGAGTGCGTCGGCGCCGTCACCCACGTGGCTAACCTCGTAGCCCGCGTGTTCGAGATAGCGGCAGACCACGTCGCTGACGGTCCGGTCGTCATCGACCACGAGCACCCGTTGCGTCATCGGCCGCTCCCAGATGCTCCCGGCCGCCTGTTGGTGTCCATCGCGGCCCAGCCTAATCAGCGGTTGGGGCGATGCCGACCGGCGAAGTCCTTGCGAGATGGTTACGGCTGGTCCCCGTGGGCAGAGTGCTCTGCGGGCCCGTCGAACGCGCGGACGGCTCAGCGGTGCGTCGTCGGCGGGGACGGCGACACGGCGAGCTCGGCGAACCAACGCCCACGGTGCTCGACGATCTCCCGCACGGACAGGCCGGCCCGGGAGGCGACGTGCTGGGCGGCCTGGGTGTCGAGCCGGGCCCAGCGGAACGCCGGGCCGAGGACCGAACGACCCGGACGATGTGGTGCGGCGATCCGGGCGAGCCCCTGCCACAGCCCGGAGCCCGGCGCATCGAGTTCGACCAGCACCGTGCCGGCCGGGTCGAGCAGGGCGCGGCAGCGGCGGAGCAGCGCGACCGGGTCACCGCCGATGCCGACGTTCCCGTCGAGCAGGACGGCATGGGCCCATCGGCCCTCACCGGGCAGCGGGTCGAACAAGTCGCGGTGGATCGCCACGGCTCCTCGGGTCCGTGTGCTGGCGACCGCGTAGGCGCAGACGTCGACCCCGACCGCGGTGATCCCGGCGCGGGCAAGCGCCAGTGTGAACCGGCCCGGGCCGCACCCGAGATCGAGCGTCGGGCCGGCGCAGCGGGCCAACACCTCGGCTGTGGCCGGTTCGGCCGGCCCGTGCCAGCGATGGACCGGCAGCCGGCTGCGTGCGCCGTCCCCGTACACGAGCCAATGGTCGTCCGTGTCCCGGGCGCGCAGCGCGGAGGCGAAACCGCCGCCGTTCGCGGACACGGTGGAGATGGAACTCATCGGAGCCCGCCGGAAACCAGGGTGCGGTGGACAGCCGTGACCTGCCGCGCGAAGCGGCCACCGGCGATCGCTGCGGCCACCGCCAGCGCGTCGGGCCACTCGTCCACGTCACGCAGCACCGGCAGCGGCAAGGGCCGCAGCCCTCGTCGCACCAGCGCGGCCCGGGTACGCCGGCCGGTGTCAGGCGTGGACATCGGCACGGTCCGGAGCACGGACGCGTGTCGGGGGTCGCGTAGCCCCAACGCCCACCAACCGCCATCGGCCGCCTCGGCCAGGACCGCCTCCACGCTGGCGAGCCGGCGCACGGCGGCGGCCAGCCGATGTGCCGTGACCTGCGGGGTGTCCATGCCGATCTGGAGCACCGGTCGACCCGGAAAGGCCGCTGCCACGTCCGCGTGGGCGTTGGCCAGCCGCTCTCCCAACCCGGTCCCGCGCTGCGGGAGCACGGTCCAACCGGCGGTCGCCGCGGTCAGCCCGGCGGCGTCCTCGCCGTCGGCCAGCCGGCCCGCGCACGCGAGCACCGGGGTCACCCCGGGGGTGGCGCGGACCGCGTCCAGGGTGTCCCGCAGCGCCCCGGCGGCGATCCGGGCCGCCTGCAGCGGAGTGGCGGGCGGGCAGAGTCGGGTCTTGACCGCACCCGGCACCGGCGCCTTGGCCACCACCAGCAGAACCGCGCTCGTGCCGTCCGAACCGCCGTCGGGGGGCGCGGAACCGGGATCGCCGGCGGAGATCAACGGTTCACGCCCACGGTGCGCAGCACGGCCGCGAAGTCGCGGGTGGCGCGCAACGTGCCGCGTACTGAGCCGGAGACCTTCGACCGAGTGCCGGCGGCGCGGGCCGCGTACGTCACGTCGATCTCGCGGATGCGCCAGCCGGCCGCGGCCGCTCGGATCAGTAGTTCCAGTGGATAGCCGAACGCCCGATCGGCGACGCCCAGGGCGAGTAGCCCCTCGCGGCGGCCCACCCGGACCGGGCTCAGGTCGCGCAGGGGTATGCCCTGGTGCCGTAGGAGCGCCGCGACCAGGGCCGTACCGGCCCGCGCGTGCCACGGCCACACTCCGGCAGAGACGGGCCGGCGGCGACCGACCGCCAGGTCCGCCGTTCCGGTCGCGACCGGCGCGACCAGGGCGGGCAGTTCGGTCGGGTCGAAGGAGCCGTCGGCGTCGAGCACACAGACCAGCTCCGTCCCAGCGGCCTCCAGCCCGGCGTGAACGGCGGCGCCATAGCCCCGGCGAGGTTCGTGTACCACCTGTGCGCCGTGTTGCGTGGCGACCTCCGGCGAACCGTCCCGAGACCCGTTGTCCACCACGATCGCCCGGTAGCCGGGCGGTAGCGCGGCGAGCACCCGGGGGAGTGCGGCGGCCTCGTCCAGGCACGGCAACACGACGTCGATCGGGGTCGGCGCGACAGCGTCGCGGTCGAAGTGAGTCGGCATATCGGCGACGCTAGAACCTCTGCGGGTCGGCCGGGACCGGAAATTGATTACCGAACGCTTACTGCCGGAGCGATTCTTACCGAACGGTGACGACCTCGTGGTTCGGCTGCCGCCGGGCCGGTTGTGACCGTACCGTCCGATCGTCATGGACTGCAGTTCCGCTCTCGCCCCCGCCCCCGAACGGGCTCCCCCCCGCCGCCGACCCGCCGACCTTGTGCTGCTGGGCGTCGAGGCGGCGCTGCTCGTCGCCGCGGTGCTCCTCGGCCTGCTGCTCAACCGGCGTGGGGTGGGCCTGCACGCCGACGCGGCTCCGCTGTACGCGACCTGGCAGCCGCACATCGGCTGGGGCACCCCGATCGCGGTGCTGGTCGCCGTCGCTGTGATCGGTGCGGGACCGCGCTGGGCCAGGACGGCCCGGTGGGGCGTCCTGCTGGCCGTGGCCTGGCTCGGTGCGGTCGCCTGGACACTGTCGCTCGCCCTGGTGGACGGCTGGTCGGACGGCCTGACCCGCAGGCTGACCGCGCAGGCGGAATACCTGCACGAGGTGTCTCGGATCACCGACATCCCATCGACGCTGGTCAGCTTCAGCGGCCGGATCCTCGACTTCCAGCCGGAGTCCTGGTCCACCCACACCGCCGGCCACCCGCCCGGCGCGCTGCTGCTCTTCGTCTGGCTCGACCGGGTGGGTCTGGGTGGCGGTACGGCCGCCGGACTGGCCTGCGTCCTGCTCGGAGCGACGGTGGCCGTGTCGGTACCTGTGACGTTGCGAGCGCTCGGCGCCGCCGACGCCGCGCGTGCCGTCGTGCCGTTTCTGGTGCTGCTGCCGGGTGCGGTCTGGATGGGCGCCTCCGCGGACGCGATCTTCGCCGGGGTGGTCGCGGCCGGTTTGGCTCTGCTGGCGGTACGGGGACCGCTCGCGGCGGCAGCCGGCGGCCTGCTGCTCGGTTTCGCGCTCTATTTGTCGTACGGTTTCGTGCTGGTCGGGCTGCTCGCGCTGGCCGTGATCGCGCTGCGACCGGCGTGCCGAACGGGCGCACTGCTCGCCGCGCTCGCCGGGGTTGCCGCGGTGGTGCTCGCGTTCACGGCCGCCGGCTTTCACTGGTGGGTGGGGTACCGGCTGGTGGTCGAGCGCTACTACCAGGGCTGGGCGGCCGAGCGCCCGTACGCCTACTGGGTCTGGGCGAATCTTGCGGCGCTGCTGCTCTCGACCGGCCCGGTGCTCGGGCCGGCGTTACGCCGGGCGGTGCTCGCCGTCGTCGCCGCGGTGCGCGCCCAGCTGGCCCCCGGGCATCGCGATCCGCGGGACCTCGCCTCGGCGGCATGCGCGGCCAGTCCAGCGGCGCTGCTTCCGCTGGTCGCCGCGCTGGCCGTCGTCGGCGCGGATCTGTCCGGGCTCAGCAAGGCCGAGGTCGAGCGGATCTGGCTGCCGTTCACGGTCTGGCTGCTGGTGGCCGCGGCTCTGATGCCGGAGAAGACCCGGCGCTGGTGGTTGATAGGGCAGGCGGCGACCGCACTGGCGGTCAACCACCTGCTGTGGACCGTCTCGTGACCCGGCCTCGGCGGATCAGCCGCTGAGGGCGGCCGGCTCACGCAGCGGATCGGTGGCGAACGCGGTGATCCCCTCGGTGAAGCGCACCCGCGCGCTGTAGCCCAGCAGCTCTGCCGCCCGCTGCGGGTCGGCCATCACGTGCCGCACGTCGGCCGCACGCGCGCCCCCGACCACCACGGGCGCCGGCCCGTCCATCGCCGAGGCGAGCGCCGTGGCCAACTCGCCGACGGTGTGCGGCTCGCCGGAGCAGATGTTCACCGGCACCAGAGCATCGGGGGCCGGGGTGGCGAGGGCGAGTACGTTCGCCCGGGCTACGTCGGTGACGTGGACGAAGTCGCGCCGCTGCCGGCCGTCCTCGAGCACCCGGGGTGGCAGCCCGGTGGCCAGCGCGGAGCGGAAGATCGAAGCCACACCGGCGTACGGTGTGTCGCGCGGCATCCGGGGGCCGTAGACGTTGTGGTAGCGCAGCGCCCAGACGTCGCCGCCGATCTGCCGGGCCCACGCTGCGGCCAGATGTTCCTGGGCCAGCTTGCTGGCCGCGTACGTGCTGCGTGGCTCCAGCGGCGCGTCTTCAGGCACCAGCAGCGGGGTGAGCGGCTCGGTGCAGCGCGGGCAGGTCGGGTCGTACCGACCGTCCGCGACATCCGCGGCCCGGCGGGACGCGGGGCGAACGACACCGTGCTCGGCGCAGGCGTACCGCCCCTCGCCGTACACCACCATGGAACTGGCCAGGACCAGCCGGCGCACCCCGCTCCGGTACATCGCGGCGAGCAGCACGGCGGTGCCGAAGTCGTTGTGGGTGACATAGTCGGGGCCGTCGGACGGGTCGAGACCGTGCCCGACCATGGCCGCCTGGTGGCAGACCGCGTCCACGCCGGTCAGCAGCCGTTCCAGGAGCGTCGCGTCGCGTACGTCGCCCCGTATCACGTCGTGCCGGACGGACCAGTCGGGCAGCTCTCCCCGGTGCGCCTGCGGCAGCAGCGCGTCCAGCGCGACCACCTCGTGGCCCTCGGTCGCGAGCAGATCCGCGACCTGCGATCCGATGAACCCGGCCGCGCCGGTGACGAGTACGCGCATCCTGGTCACGCTAGGCCAACCGGTGCCCGGGCGGGGTGCTTTCGGCCGCACGTCAGGACTCCGTAACAACCGGGTGCTCGGGTCACGCTTCCCGCGTCGGACCATCCCAGCCGGTAAGTGTTCCGTAAGGCGCGAATACGACCGAGTGGCGGCTGCATCTCCTAGCCTGCATCCCTAGGGGCGGCACGCGGACGTCCGCGTCATGGGACGCGCTCCAGCTCGACCGGGATGCGTTCCCCGAGGTGGCGAGGGAGAAAACCAGTGCCAGCCCGCACTCCCCGACGTTCCGGCCCCGAGGACTCTGGGCAGCCGGATGACGGACGCCGGCTCGGCCCTGCAGGCTCGCCCGGCGTCGCCTTCCCGGCCCGGCTGTGGCGGGCGCTGGAGCAGCATCCGGCACCGGGCGCCCGAGCCGTCCGGCGGGCATGGCGTAGCCCGCTGCGTGGCCCCTGGCTCACGTCCGTCTTCGGCGTGGTGCTGCTCGTCTCGCTCCCCGTGGTGATCATCACCGGGCTGCTCGACTATGCCGCCTACGGGCCGCAATTCGGGCAAGCCTTTCCCCACGACGTGGGCTGGCTGCGGCTACCGCCGTTCGACTGGCCGACCCGCCCGTCCTGGCTGTTCCGTCTCACCCAGGGCCTGCACGTCGGCCTCGGCATCGTCCTGATCCCGGTGGTGCTCGCCAAGCTCTGGTCGGTGGTCCCCAGGTTGTTCGACTGGCCACCGGCTCGCTCGGCGGCCCAGGTGTTGGAGCGACTGTCCCTGCTGCTCCTGGTGGGCGGGATCCTTTTCCAGATAGTCACCGGCCTGCTCAACATGCAGTACTCGTACCTCTTCGGCTTCGACTTCTACAGCGCGCACTATTTCGGTGCGTGGGTGTTCACCGTCGCGCTCGTCTCGCACGTCGCTCTGAAGCTGCCCCGGCTGGTCTCCGCGCTGCGGTCCCGCCCGGTCCGGGACGTCCTGCACACCTCCCGCACCGCGACCCGGCCCGAACCGGCCGACCCGGACGGACTGGTGCCTGCCCTTCCCGGACAGGCCACGTTGAGCCGGCGCGGCGCGGTAGCCCTGGTCGGCGGCGGCTCGCTGCTGCTGGCGGTGTTGACGGTCGGGCAGAGTCTCGACGGCCCGCTTCGCCGCACCGCCCTTCTGCTGCCGCGTGGGCGGAATCCCGGTGCGGGACCGAACGGTTTTCAGATCAACCGCACCGCCGCGGCGGCCGGCATCCGACCGGCGGACACCGGCCCGGACTGGCAGCTGGTGCTCACCGGGGCCGGTCGCACCGTCCAACTCGATCGCGCCGCCCTGTTGGCGATGGGCCAACACACTGCCCGGCTGCCAATCGCCTGCGTCGAGGGCTGGTCGACTCTGCAGACCTGGACCGGGGTACGGCTTCGCGACCTGGCCGTCCTCGTCGGCGTGACCGATCCCGCCTCGGCGCACGTCCAGTCGCTGGAATCCGCGGGCCTGTTCCGGCAGGCGACGCTGCAGTCCAACCAAATTCTCGACCCCGATTCGCTGCTCGCGCTCCGGGTCAACGGCGCCGATCTGTCCGTCGACCACGGATATCCGGCGCGGGTCATCGTCCCGGCACTGCCTGGCGTCCACTGCACGAAATGGGTGGCCCGCATCGAGTTCCGGAGCCGCGGCGATGAGTGAGGCCGTCGCACGCCTACGAACCGGCTACGGCGCAGATCTGAGGCACGCGCTGTTCATGATCTTGTGTCTTGGCGTCGCCGGCTGGGTCGTCCTGCGGCTGGCAGGAGAGGCGACGTCCGGCCGCATGCTGCTGTGGTTCGTGGGCGCGGTCGTGTCCCACGACCTGATCCTCTTTCCTTGCTACGCGATCGTGGACCGCGCACTGCGTCGGGCGGTCCGCGGCCGAGGTCGCGAGGTTGGACCGGCGCGAAGCAGCCTGCTGAACCACGTCCGAATACCGGCGCTCGCCGCCGGGGTGCTCTTCCTGGTCTTCCTTCCCGGAATCCTCGGCCTGAGCGAGGACACCTACCGGGCCGCGACCGGTCAGGACCGATTTCCGTACCTCGCCCGCTGGCTGGCGATCAGCGGCGGGCTGTTCCTGATCAGCGCGACGGTGTGGGTGATCAGGTGGGCCCGGTGGCGGCATCGCTCTGGGCCGCCGAGTGCATTGGGGCCAGGGTGACCTGGCGGTCACGGCATCCGTCACCACCGGCGTCACGCCGCACTACAACAGCCGTCCTACCCGCAGGCAGAACAGAGAAAGGTTGGCGGTGGAACCTCTCGCCGAAATCGCGGTCATCGGTGGCTCCGGGCTCTACGCCCTGCTCGATGGGGCCGTCGAGCACACAGTTTCCACCCCGTACGGGCCGCCCTCCGATCCGATCACGGTGGCCGAGGTCTCCGGCCGCTCGGTGGCGTTCCTGCCACGGCACGGGGGGGACCACCGGCTTCCGCCGCACCGGATCCCCTACCGAGCCAATCTCTGGGCGCTGCGCTCGATCGGTGTACGCCAGATTCTCGCCCCGTGCGCGGTCGGCAGCCTCCGGCCCGACCTCGGACCGGGCACGCTCGTCGTGCCCAACCAGCTGATCGATTGCACCAGCGGCCGCATCCAGACCTACTACGACGAAGGCGCGGTACACGTCTCCTTCGCCGACCCGTACTGTCCCGCCGGGCGCACGTCGGTGCTGACCGCGGCGCGGCGGCACGACATGGCCGCGCACGACGGAGGCACGATGGTCGTCGTGGAGGGGCCGCGCTTCTCCACCCGGGCGGAATCCCAGTGGTACGCCGGCCTCGGCGGTTCGATCATCAACATGACCGGGCACCCGGAAGCGGTTCTCGCTCGGGAGTTGGCGCTGTGTTACAGCGCGATCGCGCTGGTCACCGACTTTGACGCCGGAGTCGCAGGCGGCGACGCCGTAACCCAGGAGGAGGTGTTCCGGGTCTTCGGCGAGAACACGGCCCGGCTGCGTACCCTGCTGCTCTCCGTTGCCGAACGGCTGCCCGAGCAGCGGGACTGCCTCTGCCCCCGCGCACTTGACGGCATCACGCTCCCATTCCCGCTGCCCGACCCGCAGATCCGGAACCTCGCCACGGCTGCGGGGTCGTGCCGGGGTTCCGGCCGGCCGTGACAGCCGGCCCCAGCGTTGACATTGCCGGCGGCAGCGCGACGTCGAGTCCGGCGGCGCGGGCCGCGTCGACTTCGGCGGCGAAGTGGTCGTCGGAACGGCGCGGCCGCAGAGGATCCGCGGGGACCAGCAGCATCACCAGGGCATCGTGCCCGAGGCACGGCGAGGGCGATACCCGATATTCCGATCGGGCTTCGATCCGAATCGTGAGCGGCTGCTCGCTTGGTTGTGGCGGGGCGTTCAGTGCGGTGTCCGCTAACGTTCACCAGGTGTTCCGGTGGGGTGTTGTGGATCCTCGCCATGGAGGGCGAGCGACTTCCCACTGGGTGGTGGGGCGGGCCTCCGCAGGACCGCCGGCCTTGTCGACCTCCTACTCCACGCGCCCCTCGGGGTACAGGTCCTCGCCGACGCCGGCTACCAGGGCTTGGGCGCCGACACCGCCGGCGTGGTCATCACACCGAAGCCCAAGCTGCGCAAACACCAGAAGTCACTGCCGCCGAGCGTCACCGCCGCGCACGACGCGGCCCGCAAACGGCACTCGTCGCAACGGATCCGCGTCGAACATGTCATCGGACACCTGAAGAACTGGCGGATCCTGGCCCGCTACCACGGCCGACGCGAACACTTCGACGCCACCATCCGCGCGATCGCCGGCCTGCTATCTGACCACCAACACACCGACCGGACCGAGAACGCCACCAAGCCGCTCAAGGCCCTACCAGCCGCACCTCACCGCCGATGAGGTGACTGACCCTCCCGGCAACCGTGCACCAGGTCGTTAGCCGAGTTCATTGCGCCGCACTCAGCCGTCCTGACTCCTTTGACGGGCGACTTGATGGGATCGTCCGTTTCCCGGCGGCCCCAGGTAGCGCCCATCGACCGGACGTGACATCCGGCGACCAGTACCGGTAAGGTCGGCGGAGTTGGATCCGCAACGTTGATCGCGGAGCACAGGGATGTTCACCCCTACCGCTTACCGATCACGCGCAAGATCCCCGCCGACACTTGGAGGGTCTTGCATGGATACGTCTCGTCCGCTTCAGAGTCGGCCGATCCCCGAGGGCGTCAAGCTACTCACCGTCGTTGCCCCCAGCAAGGACGAGGGCAAAAGCCCCACAGGTCTCGTCGGGCGACGCCTGGCCCAGCAGTTGCTGGCGAACGGTGATTCGGTGCGGGTACTGGCCGAGCCGGACGAATGCAGCGACTGGCCGAACGATGTCCACCTGGTGACAGGTTCCATCGGTCAACCGTTGACCGATGGCGGGATCTTCGCCGGTGCAGACGTGATGTTCCTGGCCGGTGCGAATCCTGCGACCGTCGAACCGACGCTCGCGCTGGCTCGTGACGCCGGTGTCCGGCGGATCGTGCTGCTGTCCTCGCACGGATCGGAGTTCGAGCAGTGGAACCCGCCGGAGACCTGGTACTGGCTAGCCATCGAACGCGCTGTGGAACGTTGCGGCATCGTGTGGACGCACCTCCGACCATCAGCCGTGATGGGCTCGGTCATCAGCGGTACGTATCCCGCCACCGGCTCGGACTGGCCCGACTCGATCCGCGCCGAGGGCGCCGTCCGTGAAGCCTTTCTGGACAACGGGCACTACCCGTTCATCCACGAGGACGACCTGGCCGCCGTCGCGGCGGCGGTGATGCGCACCGACCGCTACACCGGCTGCATCCTCGAGGCTGTGGGATTGCCTCTGTCAACCCGGTCGCGAGTACGCAGCATCGCTGACGCCATCGGCCGCGATATCCGCGGCATCGACATGACGGCCGCCGAAAGCCGGGCAGTCTGGCAACGCAACGGCTGGCCCGACGGTGCCATCGACGTAACGCTGTACGCCCTTGAGGAGTACGGTGCGCGCCTGACCGAACTGACCGAGTGGACCCTCACGCAACGCCCCTCCGTCGCTGAGATCATCGGCCGCCCACCACGCACATACGACGAATGGGCCGTCGAGAACGCCCACCTATTCCGCTGACCGAAGGCAGCCGCACCACGCAACGGAGCACTCTCATAGCCGCAGAGAACGCCTGCTCGATCCCGTCTCTGCCGGCACCCGACCCGCTGGACGACCCTCGCTGTCGTCACGCCAAAGTGACGCAGTGGGCTGTCCACGGCCGACCATGGAGTGGGGCGGGAGGTAAAAGACAAGTTAGTGCCGTGACCACAAACGTTGGCCGGGTTGGGTGATCACCGGGTCGGGTCCGCGTAGCGGACCCGGTATCGGCCACGAGCACGACCAGGTCGGGTCGGTCACTGCGTACGCCGCCGACCTGGACCGGCAACCGGAACTGGTGGCCGCCGCGCGCAGCGACCTGGCCGGCGTCAACGTCGGCCTGCTGGTGCCGCCAGGACGTGCCTGCCCCACGGCGACCTGCTGGTGTTGGTGGCCGTCGGCCTCACACCGCCGTGGCCGTGCTCGCTGACCGGGTGTCGGATAAGTGGCGGTGATCACGAGCCACGAACGGTCAACCACAGGCAACAGCGATCGCGCAGACGAGGGCACAAAGAGCAAGATCCCCAACCCGTGTTTTCACTGGTGGGGATCTTTGTAACCCGGCGAAAGCCTCAGCAGATGTCCAGGCCGTCGATCCAGTTGGTCGCGTTGTTTGTGTAGTAGCTGGCCATCCAGCCCTGCACGCCATTGGCCCTGACCATTACCCAGTAGGGGTTGCCGCCAACGGTCTCGCCGGCCTTCTGGCAGACGATGTACACCTGCTGCGGGGCGCTGACCTTGGTGAGGATGTTCGGGCAGGCCCACGGTGCGGGCGCGTCGTAGCATTGCTCGCTGCTGTCCTGGCGGACGTTGACGTTGGAGGCCCACACCCCGTACCAGCCCTCGCCGTGACCGGCGGCTTGGGCGGGTGTGGCGACCAAGGCGGTCGCGGCGAGCGTGGCGGCGGCCGTGGCCACCCCTAGCTTGTAGAGGAGTCGTTTCATGTCGGGCACCCTTCCTGTACATAGCAATATTTAGATGTGACTATGCCATGGGCGGGCCGGCTGAGCTACGACATTCGGCGCGCCAAGATCAACGAGCGCGGATCCGGCGCAACTGAGGTCGAGAACCAATGCAAAACGTCGAAAACGGATGACGGGGTGTTGGTAAGAAACGTCTCACCGCCTGCCATTGGAGCGGTGTTAGCCGTGAGAGCGATGGGCCGGAGTCGCCTGGTATGCAACTCGCTGAGGATGCGTTCGCGTTGCTCGGCGTACTCGCGAGCGTCACCTATTGAGTGGATAAGGCCGGACTGCCGCCCCGAGCCTGGCTCGGTCGTTGCCTGCGCGACCGACCGCGCCGGGAGATGGGCCTCTCGTAGTCGTCGGCGCACTCAACGGCAGCGAACAGCAGTCAACGGCAATCTATGTTGCCTAGTAGGGAGTATCCGCAGGTCCCAGCGGTAAGGAGCCGTTGGATGTCCTGGCCTTGCGGATGGGTGCAGATTGGGTGCAGGCTGGCGAAGTGGTCACCGCGGCCGAAGTGTTCACCGGGGTCGGACAAGGGATGGCGCGCTGGCCTGCGGTGATGTAGGCGAGCGGGTCGGCGTGACCTCCCAGAGAGCATCGAAGTGGTCAGGGTTTTCGCTGCTCCCCGCCGGGCTGGTACCGGTTGTCGACCTGAGGCCTGTCGACGTCAATCGCGAGGCCAAGCCGCATCGATGCATGGCTCTTGATGGTGTCGTGGAGGTCGGTGTGGATCGCGCCGGCTGAGACCCGAATCCCACCGGCAAGCCTGTGGGCAGGTCTTCCTCGACGTTGACCTCTTCGGCGGACCCGAAGCGGTCACCACCACAGCTAGACTTGCGCGAGCTTCAGAGTTGCGCAGAGTGTCATCGGTGGTGGGGTAACGGGTCGTGTCGCCCTCGGATACGCACAGTTATCCCACAGTAATCAGCGTCGGGCTTAGCCTCGACGCTGATTTTGTTTTCACCGGAGTTGTAAGTGAGGGCGAGCCGTAGCTCGCGGTAGACGTTGCTCTGGTCTTCATTGCGGGCGCCGGTGGCGAGTGCGGCGTAACCCCTCGTAGCGGACCGGAGTCGCGTTGATCTGGCCGCATGATCCAGGCGGGCCCGGCGTGACGCCGAGCCCGCCCGTTTTCAGTCCGGCTGCCTGTGTCAGGTTTGTTGGATCTTGCCTTGTGGCTTGTCGATCGGCACGCCGTTGGACAGGTTGTTCGTCGGGTCGGTCGTGATCATCAGGTGAGGGGCGCGAGCCTGAATTGTTGGTTGGTTTGTCCGTTGCAGTCGTACAGCTGGACCTGTGCTCCGTTGTTGGTGCTCCAGGCGTCGAGGCATCGTCCGGACTGGACGCCGGTGATGGTGCCGTTGGAGTTGATGTTCCACTGTTGGTTGGTTTGGTTGTGGCAGCTGTAGATCTGGACGGCGGCGCCGTTGGCGGTACCTCCGGCGTCGAGGCACATGTTGCCGTAGACCTGTAGTTGTTTGCCTGCGGTGTAGGTCCAGGACTGGTTCGACTGCCTGTTGCAGTCGTAGAGCTGGACCCGGGTGCCGTTGTTGCGGGAGGCGTTGGGTACGTCGATGCACCGGCCCGACTGTGTGCCGACGATCTGGTTCGCAGAGCTGGGTGGTGGTGTGGTCGGGGTGGGCGAAGGCGTGGTCGGCGGGGTCGTCGGGGTGTTGGTGGGGGTCGGCGTCGGGGTGGTCGGCGTCGAGGGCAGCAACGGGCAGGTGCTGCGGTAGGTCACCACGCCGCTGGAGTCCAGCAGCGGGCAGAGGAATTGGCTGTACCGGCTGTCGTTGTCGATGAACATCTTGACGAACGGCAGCATGGTTCGGACCATCACCGGGTTCGACCGTCCGACCATGAACCCATGATCCGCACCGGCAACCTCCAGGTAGACGCTCTCCGTCGTGGCCGGGAGGCTGTTGTACAGGCCGGTGGCGTAGGACGGGGTGACCACCGTGTCCGCCTGCCCAGCGAAGATCATCGTGGGCACCTGGTCGTTGGCCAGGTTCGACGACGGCGAGTACGGCGCGATGCCGACCACTGCCTTCAACGACGAGCGCCGGATGGCTGCGCTCAGCGCGCCACCGCCGCCCATGGAGTGACCGGCGACCGCCAACCGGCTGGGGTCGACCCGGTCACGTACCGGGCTCTGCTGTGTCAGGTAGTCGAGCGCGGCGAGCAACTGGGTGCCTCGGGCCGTGTCGAAGTCGTTGCGGCTGTTGGTCTCGATGCCAATCACGACGAAGCCGTGGGAGGCCAGCCACGGCCCCATCCAGGCCAGTTCGGCGGAGAACAACGCGGTGTAACCCGGCGAGATCGCGATGGCCCCGAAGGTGCCCTGGCTGGTGTCGGTGGGGTAGTAGATCCTGCCGCCGTTGAAGCCGTATCCGGTCGGGACGCTGACCGACGTGTTGGCGAAGGGGCCGTTCACGGCAGTGACGCTGGTTCGGGTGGGGTCCGGGCCTCGCTGGTACGGGTTGTCGGCGGCCGATGCCGCCCCGGTCGTCACCGTCAGGGTGAACAACCCGACTGCGGCTGCGATGCCGGCCGCGGCGAGCTTGAACAGCCGTCCGCGAAAGCCAGGGGAGATTCGATCGGTATGGGTACTCCCCGAGGGCGGGGGGTGGTGCGGGTGTCCTCGCACTGTCGGCACCTCCTGGTGATGGGTGAGTGAGGGGCGGGCGGGTTCGGTGATGTGCCAGCACGCCCGCCCCGTCGTTGTCCGATCGTCAGCGTTGGAGCGTCAGCAGACCCGGCCGGTACGGCAGGAGGCCGTAGTCGCCGCCCGAGCTGGGAGAACGCCCCTGGTAAAGCAGTTGCAGGTTGCAGGCGTCGACGGTCATGGTCTGATCGGCGTTGCTGCGGATCAGTTCGCCGTGGCTGATGTCGTTGGTCCAGGTGGCACCGCTGTTGGCCTTGCCGGCGAACGGGTTACTCTCGGACGTGGCCTGCGGCGTCCACGTACCACCCAGGCTGGTGGCCGTGAACGATCGGAAGTAGCGTCCGTTCGCTCCGATCGCCTCGACGAGCATCAGGTACCGGTTCTGGCCCTGGAGCTTGTAGACCTGAACCCCTTCGAACAGGTTGTTCGTCGAGTCGGTCATGATCGTCGTGTAGTTCGACCCGAAGCTGCCCGGGAAGTTCCCGATGGGCATGCTGGCCCGGTAGATCCTGCCGTTGTCTCCGGCGAAGAACAGGTACATGTTCTGGTCGTCGCCGATGAGTGCCTGGTCGATCGGGCCCGTGCTGGAGTTGGAGATGCTTCCGGTGAACAGCGTCTGTGCCGACGACCAACTGTTCACGTTGGTGGGGTCGGTCGACGTCCGGTAGGAGAACGCGGTCGGACCCCACTGGTAGGCGAGCACCCAGAGGTTGCGCGGCGCGAAGTAGAACAACGACGGCGCCACCGCCGCGAACGGCATCTGGTTCTGCGACGCCGACCCCATCTGGTTCCAGTTCGAGAAGAGACCGAAATTCATCGATCCCCACGTCGTACCCGTGTCGTGCGTCGTCGCGTAGACCAACTGCTGGCCGTTGTACGGCGCGTGCGTGAAGTCCTTCAGCGACACCCACCCCGACCTCGGCTGCGCCAGCGCGCCCGTCGACGACCACCGGTACGACGACGGAAGATCACACGTACCGCCGGTCGGCGGCGCCGTCGGCGTAGGCGTAGGCGTTTGGGTGGGACCGCCGAGGGAGACGAGCGTGAATTGCTGGTTGGTCTGTCCGTTGCAGTCGTACAGCTGGACCTGTGCCCCGTTGGCTGTGCTCCAAGCGTCGAGGCACCGTCCGGACTGGACGCCGCTGATGGTGCCGTTGGAGTTGAGGTTCCACTGTTGGTTGGTTTGGTTGTGGCAGCTGTAGATCTGGACTGCGGCGCCGTTTCCGGAGCCTGCCGCGTCGAGGCACATGTTGCCGTACACCTGTAGTTGTTTGCTTGAGGTGTATGTCCAGGACTGGTTGGTTTGTTTGTTGCAGTCGTAGAGCTGTACCCGGGTGCCGTTGTCGCGTGAGGCGTTGGGTACGTCGATGCACCGGCCCGACTGCGTGCCGACGATTTCGTTGGCGGATCCGGGTGGGACGGTGGGGGTGGGCCCCGGCGTGGTGGGCGTGGGGGTGGGCCCGGGGCCGGCGCTGTTCAGCGCCTCCAGGGTGGCCGTGTATGCGGCCTTCTTGTTGCCGTTGCACTCGAAGAGCAGCGGAGTGCCGCTGGACCGCCACGAGTCGCAGTCGCGCACCCCCCAGACGGTGACCCCGTTGCAGCGAGCCACGGCCAGGCAGTCGTTGACCACACTGCGGAAGGTGTTGGCCTGCGAGGTGCCGGAGCCCTCGATGTCCAACTCGGTGATCTGCACGTCGACGCCGAGTGCGGCGAAGCTGGACAGGGTGGTGCGGTAGTTGCTGTTGTACGGCGAGTTGGCGTTGAAGTGCGACTGGAACCCGACGCAGTCGATCGGCACCCCACGCTGCTTGAAGTCGCGCACCATGTTGTACACGGCCTGGGTCTTGGCCCAGGTCCAGTTGTCGGTGTTGTAGTCGTTGTAGCAGAGCTTCGCGTTCGGGTCCGCCGCGTCGGCGGCACGGAACGCCGCCTCGATCCAGTCGTTGCCCGTGCGTTGCAGGTTCGAGTTACGACGGGCGCCGCTGTTACCGTCCTCGAACGCCTCGTTCACCACATCCCACGAGTCGATCTTGCCCCGGTAGTAGGTGGCCACCCGGGTGACGTGGTTCAGCATCGCGTTGCGCAGCGCGGTGCCCTCCATGCCCTGCATCCAGCCCGGCTGCTGTGAGTGCCAGGCCAAGGTGTGGCCCCGGACCTTCCAACCCCGGGAGGTGGCGTGGTTCACGATCCGGTCCGCGTTGCTGAAGGTGAAGTTGTTCTGCTGCGGCTCGGTCGCGTCGATCTTCATCTCGTTCTCGGGAGTCACACTGTTGAACTCCCGATTCAAAATCGTCGTGTACGCGCTGTCGCTGAGCTTGTTCGCGGCAACGGCGGCACCGAAGTATCGGCCGGACTGGGTTGCGGCGGCACCGAGGGTCGTCTCGGCGGCCTGAGCGAGATTGGGCAGCATCGACACGACAAGCACCGCAACTATCGCGGAAGTTCCGGAAAGAAGGAGTGTTCGTGGTCGGGTACGCCCGGTGGGACGGGTCCGGGAAAACATGCTGATCCTCCAGTGGTGGGGTAGGAGTGGGCCGCTCACCCGCCGGGAAGTGGTCGCGGGCGCTGGGCTCTTCAGGTGCTGGACGTGGTCACCTGGCAGGTGGGTGGCCTGACGGTCGCGTGAGGCGCCTCCGGTGTGAAAAGGATCATGTTAACGTTCACACTGATCGATGGCTCTCAGGCTGGCAGAAGATTCCGGGTTTTTCAACCGGTAGTTTCGGGCCTGTTACGGATCGGAAGGTCAGGGTTCGAGCCGTTGAACGCGCGGTACGGCCTGCTGGTGGACAACCTTCTGGACCTGTCCCACGAGACCTATCTGCACCGTGGCTACATCGGCACGCCGGAGGTGGCGAACACCCCGATCACCACCGAGGTGGACGAGGACTGGGCATCGTCCACGTCAGTCGGCACATGGACGACGCCGAGTGCCCGCCGTTCTACGCGCGCTCGACCGGGATATCCACCGTGGAGGGTCTGCCGAAGTTCACCGACGGCATCGGCATGGAAGGCATCGCCGCCTCCTGAGCGCACCACCTGCTGGTCCCGGTCGTTCATCGACCGGGACCAGCGCATCGCTTCAACGCAGGAGGCCGTCCCCACCGGCCAGTCGTATCCGCTGATGCACCGCCGAACTGGCGTCCACGATCGTGACCGCCGTTTCGCCCCGCGCCGCTTCCCGTGCAGCTTCGGTGACCATCACGGCGGCCCCCGAGTCGATCTCCGTCACGGCGGCGAAATCCAGCTGAACCTTGGCTGGGCGATGCGCATGCAGGACCCGCGCCAGCGCCATCCGGAAGCTGTCGACGTCCGCCAGACGCATCGAGCCGCGGAGCAACAGTACGACCACGCCTGCTGAACGGGTCGCCACTGTGATCGACAGTGTCAGCAGGATCTGTCCATCTCGATTCACACTGGCTCAAGGTATGCGGGTGCGGGCCCGGGCCTCGCTCACCGACGGCCGCGCCGCTGGCCTACCAGCCGCAGCGTGTTGCAGACGTCGAAGACACCGGGCACGTCCCAGGTGAGTTCACCGGCGACCTGCCGCGCGGTCGTGTCGCTCACCAGGCCGAGGAGAATCACGACCCGGTTCTGCACGGCGACACTGATCTGCTGCGACCGCGTGGTCCAGTCGCTGCTCAACCGCTGCGCGACAAGCGCCTCAATCCGTAGATCCTCGTGGTCCGGCGGGGGCTGGTCCGAAGTGTCGGCGAACCAGTCCTCGTCCGGTGGTGGCCATGGCATGTACACGGGAACTCCTTGTGGTTGGGCGGCCGGACGCAAACTACGGTTGGCTTCGGTTCGTCCACATCACGCGGCCTTCGTTCTCGTCGGCTTGCGTTCAGTGGTGGCCGAGGCGCCTCGTGCCCGTGTCACCCCGGTTCGGGTCCTCGCCGAATGGGACCCTCCGGGTGTGGCGGTGGCGACGACCAGCGCCACACCGATGACGGCGAAACCGATCTGGACGATCAGGGACAGGACATTGAGGGGGCCGGTGCTGATGCCGGCCAACTGCGCGACGATGGTGCCCGCCAGCGCTGCGACAACCCCACCGGCTACGGTCAGCCAGATCGGGACCTCCTGGCGTCCCGGGACGATGAACCTGCGGAGCGAGCCGATGGCGACGCCGACCACAAGCGCGGTGACGAGACCGGCGACCGTCATGTGCTCTCCTCAGATGTCGTCCTGCCGCTGCTGGCGCGCAGGAGCGTCTGGACGGTGTCGCCGCCGATCAGGCACGGGTGGCTGTCGCGGCGGTGGGGGCCACGGGATCGCCGAGCGCTCCTGCGGATAGCTGGGCAAGGGCGTCGTCTCGGCTGTCGAAGATCGGGAACGCCCCGTCCAGGCGCATGGTGTGCAGGACGGTGCGGATGAACCGCGACGGCGCGGCCAGGCACAGCGTGACGCCGCGGTCGCGGGCATCGCGGTGCGCTCGGACGAGGAGACCGAGACCGGTGGAGTCGATGATGTGTACTCGGGTCAGGTCGACCACGACGTGTCCTCCCACTTCGGCCGCGTGGCGCAGGGCGGCGCGCAGTGTGTCGCCGGTGTCGAGGTCGATGTCCCCGGTGGCGGCGACGACGGTCACGTTGTCGAGATGGTCGATGCCGAGGATTCCGCCCGGACCGTGCTTGCCGCACGACGCGTTGCCGCCGTCAGAGACTGGCAGCAGGCTGCAGTGCGGGCAGCGGTGCGGGCCGGTGGCGAAGGGGGAGCCGCTCCAACCCTGTTCGGACACCAGGGTCCAGACGACTTCGGCATCGGGGAGCACGCAGGCGGTGGCTCTGACGGAGTCGCCGCAGGTGTCGCAGATCAATGTCATCAGGTGGTCGTCCGGGACGACGGTCATTCTGCTGGTCCTTTCTAGTTGCCTGTCCCGCCGATGCAGCGGACACGGGCATCGGAGCAGGCCTGGAGCGATGGCCTGGCTACCTGAATCGAGGTTTCAGGCGCTAACCGGGGCGCCCCGCCCAATGGCGGCTGGTATCTGAACCACGCCGACGCCGACCTGACTGACCCGGCTCGTCAGCGAGGTCACTTCACCGACGCTCGGCCACGAGCAATCAGCGTCGGCTGAGTCGAGTCGAGTTCACGCTGCGCTGTTGGGATGTCGGGCGGCAGTGGCGGGGGACTGATGACGATCTGCAGGACCCGGTCGAGACGTGCGGTGTGCAGGATGCGCACGATGCGGGGATTCGGATCGCGGATGGTGAGCACCCCGTCGATACCAGCCAGCCGCCGGTGTACGTCGAGCAGCAGGCCGATCGCAGCAGCATCGATGTGCCGGCAGCCCGACAGGTCGACCACGACCTGCCCGGGTTGCAGGGTCAGCAGCCGGTCGAACACGGCTCCGGCCGCCGGCAGGCAGGCCAGGTCGAGTTCGGTGACGTGTACCTCCACCAGCGGTAGCGTGCACGGTGTCGGAGTCAGTGGCCCGGTCACAAGCGTGCTCCTCCCCTTCACGGATCCGGTCGCCTACGACCGTGCCGTGCGTGCTTGGCAGTCACCGCGCGGATCTATGACAGTTGCGTGACAAATGCGCCAGCCGGCGTGGCCGGTGGCCGGTGGCCGGTGGCCGGTGGCCTGGGGATGGTGCCGGGTATGACGGGCGTACCGGTGATCGAGGACGACGACCGCATCCGCCTGGCGTTGCTGCTCGCACTCGAGGAGGAGGGCTACGACGTGATCGGAGCGGCCACCGCCGAGGAGGGCCTGCGCGCGCAGCGCCGCGACCCGGCCGACTCGGTGAACTGGAGATCTGGCCGACGGTGACGCGGTCGGCGTACCCGATGCGGGGGCTGACCGCAGTCGTTTCGGTGAACATCGTCGTCGATCCATGCCGCAGCTCGTCCACGTGTCGTTCGCCAAGCACTGCGCCGCCGTCGTGCGGCGGCGGCGCCAACCTGAATGAAGGTTGATCATCAAAGTCGTCAAACAGTCATACACCCTGCGTTCATTCCCAGTTCCTATGTAGTTCAAAGGCTGCTTTGAGGTCCACCTGGTTACGTCCCCTTCGTCCCGACCGTAATCAGATGGGCTACGAGGATGCGACTGCCGTTCCGACGACGTACCGTGCCGCCGGACCGCCCCGGTGGCGGTGAACCGCCAGACTCCGACCGTTCGACCCTGTCAGGCAACCAGGCCGAAGGCCGCAGCGACGATCACGTCGGTCACGCGCTGCGGGCACCGAGCAGGCTGCACGCCTTCAACCGCTACGAGATCAAGTATCTGATGCCGAGCACGGCCGTGCCCGTGCTGCGCAAGGCGCTCGCCAACCGGCTCGACGCCGACAGTCACGGCGTCGGCGGAGGCTACGGCGTCTGGAGCGTCTACTACGACACTCGTGATCTTCGCTTCTATTGGGAGAAGATCGAGGGCTTGCGATTTCGGCGCAAGTTGCGGGTGCGGCACTACGGCGACAGGTTGACCGTCAACGACGACAGCACGGTGTTCGTCGAGATCAAGCAGCGGGTCAACCGGGTCACTCAGAAGCGCCGGGTCGCGTTGCCGTACCACCTCGCTCGCGACCTGTGCGACCGCCGGGAGATGGTCGCGCACGAGCCGGGCCAGCGGGCGTTCCTCGAAGAGGTCCTGGATCTGCTCTGTCGGCTGGACCTGCGCCCGGTGGCGATGACCGGTTATCAGCGTGAGGCGTTCGTCGGTCGCGGCGCGGAGGCCGGTCTCCGGGTCACCATCGATCAGCGGGTTCGTGGCCGCGACCGCGACTTCCACCTCGGTGCTGACGCCGAGAACCGGCTCATCGTCCCGCCTCGGCTCGCCGTCGTGGAGCTGAAGGCGAACGAGCGGGTCCCGTACTGGCTCACCGACCTCGCGGCCGAGCTGAGCATGTCGGTGGTGCGGATCTCGAAGTACTGCCAGAGCGTCGAGGCGTTCGGCCGCGTACCCCGATCGATTTTCCATGTTTCCGATGACGACCCCGCCGACGCCCCCGTGCCGGCTGCTGTCCAAAGTGAGGTCTGACCCATGCCATTCGACGTCCAGGATCTGTCCGGCACGTTCAGCGTCGGCGACATCGCGATCGCGCTGTCGCTGTCGTTCGCGCTCAGCGCCATGATCGGCTGGGTCTACCGATTTACCCACCGCAACGTCTCCTACAGCCAGTCCTACGTGCAGACCCTCGTCATCCTCGGCATGCTCATCGCGCTGATCATGCTGGTGGTCGGGTCGAACATCGCCCGCGCGTTCGCCCTCGTCGGGGCGCTGTCCGTGGTGCGGTTCCGCAACGCCATCAAGGAAACCCGCGACGTCGGCTTCATCTTCCTGGTGATGGGCGTCGGCATGGCCGCCGGCACCAGGTTCTACACCCTGGCGATCGTCGCCGCCGTGGCGATCAGTCTCATCATCCTGGTGATGTACCGGTTCAACTGGTTCGCCTCCAGCATCCAGCGGCAGGTGGTGAAGGTTCAGGTTCCGCCGGACGGCGACTACACCGCAAACATCCAGGACATTCTCATCGCGCACACCAGTGAGTTCGAGCTGGTCAGCATGGAGTCGATCCGCGGTGGTGCGCTGACCGAGATGATGTATACCGTCCGGCTCAAGAAGGGCCACGGACCCGGCGACCTGATCACGGCCCTCGGCGAGCGGACCGGTGGGCAGCGGGTGACCGTGCTGACCGGCTACGACCAGACGGACCTGTGATGGCACCACCAGCACCACCGTCGGCGGCGCCCCCGCCCGCCGCCGTGCGGCGACGGCTGGCGCACCGGATTCCGGTGCGGGTGCGTCACTACTGGAAGCTGCTTGCCGCCTGCGCGGTGTTCATCCTCGTCTGCGCGGTGGTGTTCAGCACCGTGCGGGTCACGCCGCTGGTCACCAGTAGCGCCACCTCTGCCGACCAGGTCACCCAGAACATCGGCGGGACGACGGACCTGTTCGACGCGACCGTGGCTCATCGGATCACGGTGACCTTCCGCGGCGAGGACTACCAGCGGCTGCTCGACGAATTATGGGAGGACAACGAGAAGAGCTTCCTTGAGGCCGACCTGACGGTCGACGGAACGCGCATTCCCAGCGTCGGTATCCGGTTGAAAGGCAACTCCACTCTCGCCGGACTGACCCGCAACGGCGAAGCCCGGCAGCGGGGATTCGGCCCTGGTGGTCCCCCAGGTGGTGGGCAGGGCCCTCAGCCGGGCGGCAACGGTCCACCCGAGGGCTTACCCGGCGGTGTGCCAGCGGGTGCGCCGGAAGGCGAGGCGCGGCGCGGCGCGGGTCCGGGCGGGTTCGCCCAAGCGTCGCTCAAGGCCGAGGAGCCGGAGACCCTGCCGTGGCTGATCCGCTTCGACGAGTTCGTCGAGGGCCGCCGCTATCAGGGCCACCGCGAGGTCGCCGCGCGGGTCGCCGGCATGGGTGGCGGCACCACGGTCCTCAACGAGGCGGTGTCGCTGCACGTGTTGGCCGCCGCCGCCGAGCCCGCCCAGCGGTACGCGTACTCGAGTTTCACCGTCAACGACCGGCCCACCACGGCCCGGCTCATTGTCGAGCACCCAGACGAAGGCTTCGCCGACACGCTGGGCGGCGACGGTGTGCTGTACAAGAGCCTGGCCACCGGCCAGTTCACCGACCAGGGCGACGACCCGACCAGCTACACCGACGACTTCAAACAGATCACGATGAAGGGCAGCCAGGATCTCCAGCCCGTCATCAACCTGATCAGGTGGGTGAATACCAGCAGCAACGCCGACTTCGATGCCCACCTGGACGACCACGTCAACGTAGAGGCCTTCGCCCGCTACCTGGCCGTGCAGAATTTACTGCTCAACTTCGACGACATGGCCGGCCCTGGCCGCAACTACTACCTTTGGTACGACCTGGACACGAAGAAGTTCACCGTGGTCGGCTGGGACTACAACCTCACCCTCACCGGCGACGCCACCCAGGGCCCGCACGACCCCAGTCGGATGGGCGGCCGTTTCCCGCCGGGCGGAGGCGCCCCACCCGAGGGCATGCAACTACCCGAGGGCATGCAACCACCTGAGGGCGTGCAGCCGCCGCAGGGCATGCCGCGTCCGGGCGGGGACGCCGCCGATGCGCAGGGTCGGTCGAACGGCTTCGGCGGCAACAAGCTCAAGGAACGCTTCCTCGCCAGCGCCGCCTTCAAGCCGGTGTACGAGAAGGCGTACCGCGAGCTCTACCGCAAGATCTACGCGGATGGCACCGCGTCGAACGCCGTCGAGACCATCGCCAAGGTGCTGTCCACGGTCACGGGGTACGACCAGCAGAAGAGCGCGGCGGACGTCGAACAACTGAAGACGCTCGTCCGGCAGCGCACCGAGCACCTCGCCAGTGACAGCGTCATCACCAGCGGGTGACGCGGTAGTCGGCTACGCGGCGCGGCACTGCGGGCGGCGGTGTGTGATGCAGGCAAACCGCCGCCCGCAGTCTTCCGCAGATCGGACCGGGCAATTCGGCTTAAGGCGTGGCGGTGGCGGTCGGGCGGAGGACCTCGCACGCCTGCATGGCTGCGGCGACCTTGGGGTCGGTCGTAGCGGGGTTGGCCTGAAGGTCGACACCACGATCGGAAAGGCAGTTGCGGTAGGCAGCACTGGCCTCGCGGTTGCCGCCCCCCGGGCCGCCGGGGCCGTTGCCTCCCGGACCGCCGGTGGGTCGCAGTGACGCGCAGGCATCCTGTGCCTTCTGCCAGGTCGCGTCGTCGACCCCTTGAGGCCGGAAGCCATCCATCCGTCCGCCGCCTGGCCCGCCGGACGGGAACCCGCTCGGACGCCCCGACGGAAGGGTGTTCGAGATGTCGATGCCCTGGTCGCGCAGGCAGCCGAGGTATGCCGAAACTCCCTCCGGCGCGCCTGCGGAGGCCTGGTCGGGGTCGCTCGATCCACCCTCATCATCCGAGCCGCAACCGGCCACCATGAGCAGCGCCGCCGACCCGGCGACCAGCGCCAGGGTCCATCGCGTGCGGGGAGACTGCCGCGTACGCAGAGACACAGTTCCTCCATCCTCGTCGTGCCGCCAAGGTCGGAAACGTTCTGCGGCACACCGGCCCATGTAACTCCCACCACCTCCGGGCCAGGTCAGGCCAAGCTCAAAAAACCCTTCGAATTCGACTCTGAGGAAACTCCTAGGTACGGCTCAGGGAGCTGCGAGGTGGGCCACCGATACTCGCCGCTTATGGGCTTCCTCCGAAGAAGATGGCGTGGCTACGGCAGGCTCGCCGTGTGCGGCCTCGCCGCGCTGGTCTTGCTCGGCGTCGCGGCGGTGGTGTGGACGTCGCACCGGGGAGGGCCGGTCCGCTCCGGCAACACCAGCACAGCGCGCGTCGACCGGGGCGAGGTCGTCACGGCTGTCGCGACGACCGGATCGCTTGAGCCGGCGCAGACCCGCACGCTCGGCTTCGCCACCAACGGCACGGTGACGGCGGTCAACGTACGCCCCGGTGACCAGGTGAAGACCGGTCAGGTGCTCGCCGAGATTGACGCCACCGCCGCCAAGGAGCGGGTGGCCGACACGCGGCAGGCGCTGAAGGACGCGGAGGAGGCGCTCGACGAGGCAGAGAAGACGAGCGACGCGGGGCCGGGCACCTGCCCCGTCGCCGCCGCCCGAATCGGGCAGGTCGTTCCGGTCACTCTGATTGCCAGTGGCGGCGCGACGCCGTTGCCGTCCACGACGCCGTTGCCGTCCACGACGCCGTTGCCTTCCACGACGCCGTCGCCTTCGGCGTCGCCGTCGGTGGCACCGAGCGGCCAACCGTCGCCGACGCCGACCCGATCGCTTCAACCCTCCGCGAGCCAGCCGCCACGCTCCGGTGCCGGCCAGAACCCGGGCGGTGGCCGGACACCCGACGGTCAGGCACCCGGCGGTCAGGTGCCGGGCGGCGGCCGGAATGCCGAGTGTTCCGGACAGCGGGCCGGAGATCCTGTGCTCGCCGCGCAACAACGAATGACCAGTGCCGAGGTCGCGTTGGCCGAGGCGGAGGATCAGCTTGCCGGCACCAGGATCAAGGCGCCGATCGGCGGCAAGGTGCTCACGGTCGCCGGCACGGTGGGTGCCGACGTAGGCACCGGTGGTGCGTTCGTCACCCTGGCCGACGTGGCAGGCATGCAGGTGGCGGCTGATGTTCCGGAGGCCTACGCGGGCCGCTTGGAGATGGGCCAGGACGCGACGGTCACGCTCGCGAATCGGCCGAACGAGGAGTTCGCTGCCCGCGTCGTGCGGATCGACCCGGTGGGCGCCGCCGACGGAGACCTGGTGCGGTACGGCGTCGTCCTCGCTTTCGAGGAGGTCCCGGCGGAGCTCCTCGTGGGCCAGAGCGCGAACGTCCGGGTGCGGACCGGTGAGGTCGCCGGTGTGTTGCGGGCACCGTCGGCGGCGGTGCGCGCCGATGGGACCGTCGTGGTCAGGACGGCCACCGGTAGTCGGGCCCGCGCCGTCGGCGTCGGGCTACGCGGCGACCAGTACACGGAGATCATCAGCGGGCTCATCGAAGGCGACGAGATCGTCACAGCCGGCGCAAAGGCAGGTCCTAGCTGACTCCGAGGTAGCTCCGATAGAAAAATGACGTGGCTGGACGGTTGACCCGAGTACTCGTCGTCGATGACGAACCCAATATCCGTGCCCTGCTGTCGGCGACGCTGCGGCTCATCGAGTTCGACGTGCGTGTCGCCGGCGGCGGGCACGAGGCGCTGGCCGCCGCGGTCGAGTTCGAGCCCGACCTGGTGGTGCTCGACGTGATGATGCCCGACCTCGACGGCTTCCAGGTCGCGCAGCGCCTACGGTCCGGGGCGGGACCGCACGTGCCGGTGCTGTTCCTGACCGCACGCGACGCGGTCGAGGACCGCATCTCCGGCCTGACCGTCGGCGCCGACGACTACGTCACCAAGCCGTTCAGTCTGGAGGAGGTCGTCCTCCGCATCCGGGCGATCCTGCGCCGCAGCCGCATCGATCCAGACGGCGACACAGCCATCCTGCGCTACGCCGATGTCGAACTCGACGAGGAGGCGCACGAGGTACGCCGCGGCGGCCGGCTGGTCGACCTGTCGCTAACCGAGTTCAACCTGCTCCGCTACCTGCTGGTCAACGCGGGCCGGGTGGTGAGCAAGGCGCAGATCCTGGACCGGGTCTGGAACTACGACTTCGGCGGCGACGGGCGGATCGTCGAGTCGTACGTCTACTACCTCCGGAAGAAAATCGACCGCTGGGAGCCGCCGTTGATCCACACGGTCCGTGGTGTGGGTTACGCGCTGCGCCGGCCCCCGGACGAATGAGAATGCCCAGGTGGCGGCAGTGGACGCTGCGGTCCCGCCTCGTCGTCGCCGTGGCCGCGCTGAGCGCGGTCGCCCTGGTCGTGTCCAACACGGCCGGCATCGTGCTGCTGCGTCAGTACCTCACCGACCAGATCGACAACCAGCTCGCCGGGATGCGCCACATCGCGGCCCGTCCGTTGCCGCCCGACCAGGCCGGCGACAATCCGTTCCCCCGCGGCCGATTCGACCTGTACCGCACCATCCTGTTCTTCGACGCCGACGGCCGCCAATTGCCGTCCCCGTCGCCCGACGAGATCTCACCACCCTGGGTGGGGGCGATCGCCGAACTGCGCGACAAGGCGGACAACGGGCCGTACACCGTGGAGTCGGTCGATGGTGGGGACCGCTGGCGGGTCACGGTGGTCACCCAACCCGACGGCGGTATGGCCGTCGCCGCCATCTCGCTTCGCCAGGTCGAGGCCACGGCAGACCTGCTGCTCGCCATCGACCTGGTCGTGATGATCGTCGTGCTGCTCCTGCTCGCGCTGGTCGCCGCAGCGGTGGTCCGGATCGGCCTGCGCCCGCTGATCAGGATGGAGAGCACCTCTACCGCAATCACCGCCGGCGATCTGACCCACCGGGTGGACGACGCCGACCCGCACACCGAGTCGGGCCGGCTGGGCATCGCGCTCAACTCGATGCTCGACCGGATCGAATCGGAGGTCGCCGCCAGGACCGCATCGGAGCAGCGGCTCCGGCAGTTCGTCGCGGACGCGTCGCACGAACTACGTACCCCGCTCACGTCGATCCGCGGCTTCGCCGAGCTGTACCGGCGCGGTGGCGCCCCACCCGGACGGCTGCTAGACGAGACGATGTCCCGGATCGAGGCGGAGGCCGCCCGGATGGGGCTGTTGGTCGAAGACATGCTGCTGCTGGCCAGGCTGGACCGTCAGCGGGAGCCACAGCGACGCCCGGTCGACCTGCTGGCGATCGCCGCCGACACGATCCGCGACGCGCACGCCCGCCGCCCCGATCGCCCGGTTCAGTTGGCCAACTTCGGCGGAGACCAGTGCGCCTTCGACCCGGTGACGGTGCTCGGGGACGAGCACGGGCTCCGCCAGGTCGCGACGAATCTGGTCGCCAACGCGCTGCAACACACGCCGCCGAACGCCCAGATCACCGTTCGGGTCGGTCGGCTGGCGACGTACCGGCCCCGCCGGCACCTCGCCGCCGTGGTCGGCGAGGAGCCGCCACGCCGTACGCCGGTCGCGGTTTTCGAGGTCGCCGACGACGGCCCGGGCCTACCCTCGCAACACGCCGGGCGCGTCTTCGAGCGGCTCTACCGGGCCGATCCGAGCCGAGCGCGGAGCAATGGCGGCTCCGGGCTCGGCCTGTCGATCGTCGCGGCGATCGTGAGCGGCCACGACGGCCGGGTTGAGCTGGAGACGAGCCCAAACCAGGGTGCCGCGTTCCGGGTACTGCTGCCTACCGGTTCCCAGTCAGCTTTGAGCTAGCGCGGGGCTTGCTCCGAGCCGCCTCCTGCAAGCTGTCGCGCATGCGCCACACCCTCCCGAGACCGGGTAGGCCGTCGTTCGCGCGACTGCGGACGTCGCCAGCCCTGCTCGTTAACCTCGTACTCGCCCTGGCGGTGGCCGGCGCGGCCACCTGGGCGTATACATCATTCAGCACCGCGAAGGCCGCGGAGCCGGGCTCCGGCGGCAGCCGCACCATCGCCGCGGCCCAGGGCACGGTCACGGCGATGGTCTCCGCCTCTGGCACCGTACGCAGCGCCTCGACGGCGAGTGCCACGTTCGGCACCTCCGGCACCGTCACCGCCATCCGGGTGCAGGTCGGCGACAAGGTAACCAAGGGGCAGATCCTGGCGGCGGTCGACGACAAGGCCGCGCGGCGGCAGCTGACCGCCGCCCAGAGCAACCTCGACGCCGCCGAGGCCGCTCTCGACCGGGCGCAGGACGCCGACGGCGACACCTCGGAGGCAGAGGCCCAGGTCGACCAGGCCGAACTCGACGTCGACGAGGCCGAGGACGCCGTGGCCGGCACCACCCTCAAGGCGCCGATGGCCGGAACGGTGACCGCTGTCAACGGCACGGTCGGCGGGTCGGCCTCCGGGTCCGCCAGCAGCGGTGGCAACGCTACGAAGGGCGGCGGCACCGCGCCGGGCGGCGCTTCCAGCGGCGGCGACACCGGGACCGCATCGTCGTCCGCGAGCTTCATCGAGATCGCCGATCTGAGCCGGCTGGAGGTCTCCGCCTCGGTCGCCGAGGCGGACGCCACGAAGCTCAAGGTCGGCCAGACCGGCACCGTCACCTGGAACGCACTAGCCGGCGCGCGGTCGGCGGCCAAGCTCGCCGCCATCGACCCCAACGCGACGACGGAGAACAACGTCGTGACCTACGGGGTCACGTTCACCCTCAATGACCTGCCCGAGGGTGTACGCGCCGGTCAGAGCGTCAACGTGTCGGTCACCGTCGGCCAAGCCGACATGGTCGTCTACGTCAACTCGGCGGCCATCACCAGCGCGGGCAACCGCCACACCGTCACCGTGCTGGACAACGGCCAACGGGTCGTCCGCGCGGTGGAGGTCGGGCTCAAGGGCGACAGCACGACCGAGATCAAGTCCGGGCTCGCCGTTGGAGAACAGGTGCTGGTCGCCATGCCGAGCGACTCCAATCAGGGGACGCGGCCGGGCGGCGGTTTCCCCGGCGGAGGGACAGGCCCCGGCGGTGGAGGGTTCCCTGGCGGCGGCCGCGCCGGAGGTGGCCGATGACCGTTCTCGACGTACGCACCGTCACCAAGGTGTACGGCCAGGGCGCCGCCACCGTCCACGCGCTGCGCGGAGTGTCACTGACCGTCGAGCGGGGCGAGTACCTGGCGATCATGGGTTCGTCCGGCTCCGGCAAGTCCACCCTGATGAACATCCTGGGCTGCCTCGACATCCCAACCGCAGGTCAGTACCTGCTCGACGGCGTCGACGTGAGCCGGCTCAACGACCGTCAACTCGCTCTGGTGCGTAACCGCCGGATCGGCTTCGTCTTCCAGTCGTTCAACCTGATCCCCCGCACGTCCGCGGTGGCCAATGTCGAACTCCCGCTGGCCTACGCGGGCATCAAGGCGGCCGAGCGTCGCCGACGGGCACGCAACGCGCTGGACATGGTCGGCCTCGCTCAGCGCGGCGACCACGAGCCCAACCAGCTCTCCGGCGGCCAGCAGCAGCGCGTCGCGGTGGCTCGGGCGCTGGTCACCGAGCCCGCGCTGGTGCTGGCCGACGAACCGACCGGCAACCTCGACAGCCGGTCGACCGAAGACGTCCTCGGCATCTTCGACGACCTACACGCCGCCGGCCGGACCATCCTGCTGATCACCCACGAGGAGGACGTCGCCGCCCGCGCGAGCCGCCTGATCCGGCTCGTCGACGGCCAGATCGTCACTGACGTACGGCAGCAGCGGGTGCTGGCATGAGCGCCTTCGAGGTGTTGCGTTTCGCCGTACGCGGGATCGGCGCCAACAAGCTCCGCTCCAGCCTCACCATGCTCGGCATCCTGATCGGTGTCGCGGCCGTGATCCTGCTGGTCGCCGTGGGCAACGGCTCTGCCCGCCAGGTCGCCGACCGGATCGAGGCACTGGGCACCAAGACCCTGACCGTGCAGGGCGTCGGCGGCAGTGGCGTCCTCACTCCGGCGCTGGCCGAGGCGCTGAACGACCCGGTCCTCGCCCCCGACGTCGCGTCGGTGTCACCCGTCAGCAGCACCCAGGCGACCTTGACCTACCAGGGCACCGACCATTCCGTGCAACAACTCGTCGGCAGCTCCCCCGGCTACTTCGCCGCCTCGAATTCGCCGGTCGGCGCCGGAGCCGCGTTCAGCGCCGACGACGTCGCGCAGGGCCGCCCGGTCGTGGTGATCGGGCAGACCGTCGCCGACGAGCTGTTCCCCGGCGTCGAGGCTGTCGGCAAGGAGATCACCGTCAACGGTGCCCTGTTCACGGTCATCGGCGTGCTGGAGGAGAAGAGCAGCGCCTCCGGTTTCATGGACGCCAACGATGTCGCGATCGCACCGCTCACCGCGGTCCAGCAGGCACTCACCGGGTACGGGCCGCTCACCTCGATCGTGGTCGAGGCCCGGACTCCGGAGAAGGTGACCGACGCCCAGTCACAGGTCTCGCTGATCCTGTCCCAGCGAATCCAGGCGCCCACCGCCTCGAACTCCCAGCCCTACCGCATCCAGAACGCCTCCCAGCTCCTGCAGACGCAGACCGAGACGGCCGACACGTTCACCACACTCCTCGGCGCGGTCGCCGGCATCAGCCTGCTGGTGGGCGGCATCGGTATCACCAACATCATGCTCGTCACGGTCACCGAACGCACCCGGGAGATCGGTATCCGTAAGGCTCTCGGCGCACCGCGCCGGGTGATCCTCACCCAGTTCCTGGCCGAGGCCACGATGTTGAGTCTGCTGGGCGGCGGGCTGGGCGTAGCGGCCGCGTTCGTCGGCAGCAACTTCACCATCGTCGGCGTACGGCCGGTCATCGTGCCCAGCTCGGTCGCGCTCGCTCTGTGCGTGTCGGTCGCGATCGGGCTCTTCTTCGGCAGCGTGCCCGCCCACCGGGCAGCCGGCCTGCGCCCCATTGACGCCCTCCGCTACGAGTGAACCCCGGGAGATCGATAGTGACTGCCACCACACTGGACGTCGAGCTGGCTGCCGCGGCTGACCGCCGCTGGTGGAACAGGACGACGGTCGTCCTCGCTGTGGCCCTGCTGCTCGTTGGCGGCCTAGTGGCCGGCATCGAGGTGCAGAAAGAGTTCGGCGCGCAACCCGCCGCCGCAGGACCGGGCGGATTCCGGGGCCAGGGCGGCTTCACCCCACCCACGGTCCTCCCCGGGGATGGCTCAATCGGCGGCGGCACCCAGGGCAGACCACAGCGCGCCAACACCACCACCGGCACCGTGAAGCTCGTCGACGGCACCACGGTCTATCTGCAAACAGAGGCCGGAGAAGTGATCACGATCCGCACCAACGGCGACACGTCCATACAGGTCCCCGGCCAGCTGAAGAGCTTCAAGGCTGGCGACAAGGTCAGCGTGGCCGGCGACACTGACGCGAGCGGCTCGGTGACCGCGTCGTCGGTCACGAAGACCAACTGAGGAGACGACGGTGGTCGGATCATCTGCGAACTGACCACCCCGCACGAGCTATCGCCGGCTCACTGCTGGTTTTCTGATGATCGCGATGCTGCGTTCGACCAGCGTGCCGATCGCGGACCTCTCAAGTCCAATGATCAGGTCGCCTTCCGGCCGCGCGCTGCTGCGATGCATGACCGGCGCGTCCGAACAGACCCGATCGGACGCGGAGTTGGCCGTCGACCTGACCAGGCGCCTCGGAGACGACGCACCGAGGCGATGGCGCTGAATGCGCTCGGCCGGGTCTGCCTGCGGCTGGGCCTATTCGGGGCGGGCGAGAGCCAGCATCGCCGAGCACTCGACATCGCCGAGCAGACGAGCTTCTACTGGTGCGTGGCGTCCGACCTGGTGATCCTGGCCGCGCAGGACTTCACCGGCAAGCCGGTCGCCCGGGTCCACCTGCCAGCGCGGGTGCCGCTCGGCTTCCACGGCAGTTGGGTTCCCGACGTGTGATCGGGGATGGAGGGACACCGGTTCCCCCGTGACCTCCACGATGTCTGCTTCGGCGGCAGCACAGACCTCGGCGGCCCATCCCGTCCGGGTCACGGCCGCCGACGGCCCCGCGGCTGAGCGCTGCCCCAGTGGGCCTCTGCCGTAGGGATCAGGGGTGAGCGAGCACCGGCTCCGCGTCGTCGGCGTCCCTGGCGCTTTTGGCGTCCTCGGTGACGGCTTGGTGTTTGGGGTGCGGGGTGTTCATCAGAAGGGTCGCCCAGGGCCGGCGTGGGCACGGACCGGAGCCAAGTGCCCACGGCGAACTCGATGCCCACGAAGGTCGCGCCCTCCGGCACAGGCGCGGTACCGGTCCTGGTCTTGGGGCCGGAAATGCCCGCGTACGCCCTGCCCTCGCGCTCCCAGAACACTAGGCCCCAGCACACCGCCGCAACGGAGGTCATCTCCACGACCTGCTCGCTCGTGCAGGTCCACACGGTGTCGATCCACGGCGAGTCGGACAGGCGCATCTCGAACCGCAGTCCCACGGGAGAAGGATATGTGCTGGAGCCTCGGACACCACCGACCGCGGCGCCGTCCGGCCCGCTCGCCCGGACCGTGCCGCAGCCGTGTGGCACCGCCAGCACCGCAATCCCGGTCCACGACCCGGCGATCGGACCGGTCGACGAACACGGTCTGATCGACTGCGCCGCCGCTCTTTCGGTGTCGCGCGACGACCCGGGCGTCCGGGGAAGCTATGCGACGCCGAGTGCGGCGACCGGGCGTACCCGGGTGGCGCGCAGGGTCGGCAGTAGCGTGGCGGCCAGGGTCACCACGGCCGCGCCGCCGGCGATCGCGGGATACATCCACGGCGGGCCGGCGGGGATCGCCGAGCCGGTCCTGACGATGCTGTACGGAACCGTCGTGGTCAGGGCGGCGACTGATCCGAGAACGACGGCGACCGCCGCCGAGATCAGCGACTCCACCGCCATCATGCCCAGCACCTGCCGCCGGGTGGACGCGATCAAACGCAGCAGCCCGAGTTCGCGGCGCCGGTGCCAGGTCGCGGCGAGCAGTGTATTCGTCACGGCGATCGCACAGAACGCGATGATCATGGCTACGACGAGGTAGTTCGCTGCGGCGAACTGCGGCGAGCCGGGACTGGCAGCGACCCGGCTGTCCTCCGTGGTCTGCATATACAGGGTGCCGACCGCGATCCCGACGAGCAGCGTGAGCGGGCCGACGACCGTGGTCGCCCGTGCTGCGCGGGCGCCAAGGTTACGCATCGCGAGCCTGGCCACGCCGCTGGGCACCACGCCGGCGGCGCGGCTCGCCGCGGCGACGACGGCAGGACTCAGCAGCGCCAGGCCGATCGCCGTCGCGATGCACGCCGGCCCGGCTGCGGCCGAGAGCATCGGTCCGTTGGCCGTGAAGAGGGTGCCGATCCCCGCACCGAATCCCAGCACGACGAACGCGATGCCGACGTGCAGGCGAGGCCGGGTGATCACGCTTGACCGGTCCGGAAGGTCGCCGGGAGCGGCCAGCGCCAGCACCGGCGCGACCAGCGAGGCCCGTCGGCCGGCTACCGTCGCCGCCATAACCGCGGACAGCAGAGACGTCAGCACGCCGAACGCGAGGGCCCGCCAGGTTGTCACCAACCCGGTGTCCGCGACGGCCACCCCGACGTCGGCTATCCGGGCGAGGAGGAACGAGCCGAGCCATATTCCCGGCAGCACACCGACGGCCACCGCCGGCAGGGCAACCGCGACGGTCTCCACCAGCACCGACCGGCGTACCTGGGCGGGGGTGGTGCCGATCGCGCGCAGCAACGCCAGCTCCCGCTCGCGCTGCTGGACTGAGAGGGACACCGTCGACACGACGCCGAACACCACGACGACCATGGTCCAACCGCCCATGATCGCAGCCAAGATGGCAAGCGTCTCGGACCCGCCGGACTGGTCCGCGACACCGGTCTCGGCCAGCGCGGCGAAGGCGGTCAGCAGCGCGGTCCCCGCGACGATCACGCTGGCGGTCGCGACGTAGGACGTGAGTCGGGCCCGAACCGTACGCAACGAAAGCCGCCACATCACCGACCACCATCCGTTCCGATGGCGACCCCGAGTGTCGCCATCCGCGCCGCCACGGCCTCGACGCTCGGTCGTACCAGCGTCTCCCTGACCTGACCGTCGGCGAAGAACACCACGGCGTCGGCGACGGAGGCGGCGACGGGATCGTGGGTGACCATCACGACGGTACGTCCGGAGACGTCGACCGCGTCGCGCAGCAGCCCGAGGACCTGGGCGGCGGCGCGGCTGTCCAGCGCTCCGGTCGGCTCGTCGGCGAAGATCACCGCCGGCTCGTTCAGGAGAGCGCGGGCGATCGCGACCCGCTGCTGCTGACCACCCGAAAGCGTCGCGGGTCGGGCGTCAGCGTGCCGGTCGAGGCCGAGCCGGGCCAGTACGTCGCGGACGGCCGCAGTGGTGACCCGGCGGCTGGCCAGCTCGGCCGGAAGCGTGATGTTCTGCCGGACGGTCAGCGTCGACAGCAGGTTGTAGGACTGGAAGACGAAGCCCAGCCGGTCGCGGCGGAAGCGGGTGAGCGCGGTCTCGTCGAGCCCCGTCAACTCGGTGCCGTCAATCGCGACGGAGCCGGAGGTCGGGCGCTCCAGCCCCGCCGCGCAGTGCAGCAGGGTGCTCTTGCCCGATCCAGACGGGCCCATGACAGCGGTGAAGGAGCGCCGAGGGAAGGCGAGCGTGATCCCGCCGAGCACGGCCGTGGCGGAGGTGCCGGACCGGTACGTCTTGACGACGCCGCGTAGCGCCACGCTCTGTGGCGTGACACGCTCCGCGATCGGCACGGTTGAGTACGGTGTACGAGTCATAAATACACCGTACCCGATCGGGGCGAGAATGGGCCAGGCTCTGCTCTTATGGCGTCTACGCTCAGTATTTACGTGGTGTGGGTCCGAACTTATCGACACGGAACCGCACCGCGGCTACACTTTTGTCACAAGCTTGAGTGCGTGACGAAATGGAGTGGCTGGCGATGGCAGGTTGCCTGGTGTGCGGCAGAGAGCTGCCCACCTCCGGACGCGGGCGTCCGGCGCGATACTGCAGCCGGGCGTGCCGTGCCCGGGCATATCGGGAACGCCTCGCCGAGAAGCAGTTCGGACCCGGGGGCGGGCTCCCTGGGGCGGGGCCACCCGGGCCGGGGCAACCCGAGCCCGAGCCGGCGCCGGCGATCGAGCCGGGCCTGACGGTGGAGCGCGTCGTGCGTGCCGCGATCAGTCTGGCGGACCGGGACGGCGGCGGCGCGCTCTCGATGCGCCGTGCGGCCGCCGAACTCGGCGTCGGCCCGATGTCCTTGTACCGGTATGTGCCGAGCAAGGAGGATCTCGGGGCGCTGATGATCGACGCGGTCTTCGGGGACCAGCCGCTTCCCGAGCCCGGGCCGGAGGGCTGGCGGGCGAAGCTGGAGCTGTCGGCGCGGCGGGAGTGGGCGATCTACGTCGACCATCCGTGGGTGCCGCAGGTGTTCGCGCTGACGACCCGGCCGCCGATCGCGCCCAGGATGATGGCCTACACCGACTGGCGGATCCACGCCGTCGACGGCCTCGGCCTCGACTTCGCCACGATGGTACGGATCGCGATCGCGGTTTCGACGCACGTACAGAGCGCGGCCTTTCCCCTCGCGCGCGAACAGTATGCGAGGAGCACCCGTTCGCAGTGGATCGACGCCCGGAGCACCAGGATCCAGGAGGCGCTCGACTCCGGCGACCTGCCGATGATCGCCCGGTTCGACGCGGACGCCCTCAAAGCGTCGGAGCCCGCCAGCATCTTCGAATTCGGCCTCCAGCGCCTCCTCGACGGCATCACGCCACTCATCCCCGCCGACGCGCGGCCTGTGGCCTGATTGCGGGTGTCGGCCCTGCACCGGATCAGCGGTGGTGCGGCGACATCGCCTACCGCCCACTTCGGCCTGCCCGAGCAGGCCCGGCTGGCGCTGATCGTCGCCGGCTCCTGGGGCGTCGGTGAACCGCCCCGGATCTTGTAGAGGTTTTCCGGCCTGGGAAGGATCGAGAGATGGCCGGAACCGGACGCCACCCTCGGCGCGGTCGCACACCTGGTCGGCTACGGCAGCTCGTTCGCACTCAGCGCGGCCTTCAAACGGGTACGCAGTCTCAGTCCGACCGAACACCGGCAGGCCATCGTGCCGCACGCAGCGGACCTGATGACGCCCGTGGGCTGACCTACGCGTTTCCGGTGCCTTAATGCCGTGCCGTCATTTGTCGCGCCCGGGGGACGACTACCGCTTGACGAGGCTAACGTTGTTAGCTTACGGTCTGGCTAACGATGTTAGCCAGACCCGAGGACGGTAATGATCACCAGCAGTTCCGCGTTGTCAACCCGTCCCGCGCGGACGCCAGGATCTGGTCGCGATCGGATCGCAAGGATCATGTTGTGGTTCGCCGCCGTCGGCGCCGTCGGCGCCGCGCTCACCGCGACCGGCACGGCCTGGGACGCCGATGGCGGGACCAAAGTCGTCGAGACCTGGCGAGCCTACGGCCTCGTCGTCTTCGCTGGCCTGTTCCTGCTGCTTTCGCTGGCACCGCGCGGCTACCGAGGCGTGTGGGAGCTGGTGATCTTCCACAAGGTCGCGCTCACGGTGACCGCCTTGTTCTACGCCGCCCACGGCGGCATCGCCGACACCACAACGATCGTCGGTTGGGATGGCACCGTCTCGGCGCTCCTCATCGGTGCCTACGTGTTGAGTCGCGGTTGGACGTCGTCCCCGGACCGTCGCGGCACCGCCCAACGCACCGGATGAGAGCCCTGGTAGCGATCCCGGCTTGCCCGAGGCGCTGGTGAACCGGCGCGCCGAGGTGATCAACGCGGCCGAGCGGATCCTGGAACGTGAAGGCCCAGACGCGGTAACCATGCGGCGCCTCGCCGACGAACTACGGATCCAGGCACCCTCGCTGTACAAACACATCGCCAGCAAGACCGAGATCGAAGGTGCACTGCAACAGCGCGCGCTGGAACGGCTCGGTGCTGTGCTGGCCGGGGCCAGCGCCGACCTCGCCACGCTCGTCGCCGCCTACCGGCGATGGGCGCTTGAGCACCCTCGCCTCTACGAGCTCAGTGCCCGCCACTCCCTGGATCGTCCACGTCTCGAGTCCGGCGTCGAGGCTGCGGCGGCCGCGCCCCTGTTGAGTATCACCGGCGGCAACATCGCAGCCGCGCGTGCCATCTGGGGCCTCGCGCACGGCCTTGTCGATCTTGAGTTGGCCAACCGATTCCCACCCAACGCCGACCTCGACGCGGCCTGGGCACACGCGATCAACGCGTTCGCCATCTATTGCACACCAAAGCCTGAAGGAAACCCGACTTCGAGGGTGGGCCTCCCGCCTGCAGGGCCGGCCACCCCTTCCCCGTGCGCGCGGTCCTGTTGTCGAACGGCATGAAGACCGCCCGCAGGGACGCTTACGGCGGAGGCCTGGTTACGGGGGCCAGCGCGCTTCTTCGTTGCGTGGCCCCGGGGCCACCCCGGCTACTCGCGAACTTTCGCGACCGCGACCGCGCCGACGCCGACCCGCAGGGACGCGGCGGCTGATCACCGTAGAAAAGCCAGCCCTACGCGGGCCATGGCCCAGGTACCCGGATCCATACTGCACCTGGCACCGCCCTCAGAGGAAGCGGCGACATTGATCTGTCGCATTACCCGGCGGTTGCCGGGTGGGACGCGGGGTGGCGTGGTTCCACCCGGTGTCTGTTCGGCGGCGCAAGACCGAGCGACAGCCGGTCGAAGACCGATCAAGCGAGCCCCTCTGACGCCAGTTCGCGAAGCTCGGGTGACAGTCCTCTGTCTGCGGCCAGCCGGACCAGCGCCTCGCGGCTCTCGGGAACCGTCCTGGTGAGGCACAGCAGCGCGACGGACTTCTCGGCGGCCATCCCTCGTTGGGCGTACAACTCGGCGAGTTCCATCGCCCACGGACGGAGCGACTCGACGTCATCAACCATGAGCCCGCACCAGTACAGAACCTGCTCCGCAATCCATCCGGAAATTCGGATGGTCCACCGCTCGGTGAAGTCCGTGGTGTCAAGTCCCCTGCGCGCGCACTCGGCCTCGGCCTCGGCCATGCGTTCCCTCGTCACGCAACTGGCGTAGTCCGTGAGGTTTCGCACCACAGCCCTGATCTCGACCCATTCCGGTTTCTCGCCCTCCCTGATGCTGAACTTGTCCGGTTCCGGAGGAGGTTCGGGCTCGGCGAGAGGCGCCGGTGGAAGACATGCCGCGAGTACCGCTCTGGCGTACGCCAGAGTCTCGTCGCTCTGCTCTGTTTCCGGGGGCCAGATGAAGCCATACGACCAGGAGTACGGCAGGGCACGTACCACCTCGGGAAGCAGGAACGACCCGTCCGCGGCCTCCTTCGACAACGCCTCGGTGGTCCGTCCCCGCTCGTGGTGTTCAGCCATCGTCACAAATGCTCCAGATACTCAAGCGGACCAGTAGCCGTGCCCGAACTATCGGCAATGGGGGTGCAAATCTGACCGCCACCGCGGTGTTGGCCGGTCGCTGTCACCTGGTGGTCGTGGTCGTGGTCGTACCCCATCCGTGGTGCAGGAGGTACGCGCCGACCGGGCGGTGGCCGCGCTGCGGCGCCTGGCCGCCCCGTACGCCCGGGTGGTCCGCGACGGTTGGTGGAGCTGACCACCCGGCCGCGGGCGTCGCCGACGCTGACCGTGGTCGCGCCGGCCTGGGTCAGCACGTTCTGCACCAGCGGCGCGATCGTCTCCGCCGATCCCGGCTGGGTGAGGCGGTCGCGCAGAAGCCGGTTGCCGGCGAACTGCTCGCCCAGGGCGGCGACGTGGCGGCCCTCCATCCGGTTCAAGGTCGCCGCCGACTGGGCCAGGGACACGGCGGCCAGCTGGCCAGCACGACACCAGTGGCCTGGTCGGCGGCGGCGAGGACGTGCTGGGCGACAGTGTCGCCGGTGCGGGATCCGCGTAGCGTTGGCGCCGGGCAGGTTCCCGGTGTGCGGCAGACCCCGGGACAGGGCAGTGGGATCAGATCCAGCGGCGTAGCGCTGCCTCCACCCCGGCCTGGAAGCGGCTCTCGGCGTGGAGGCGCTGCATCAGGTCGTGGACGGTGCGGCGCACGGTGCGCTCGGAGAGCCCCAGCTGGCGGCCGATTGCCTCGTCGGTTCGCCCCTGGCGGAGCAGCCGTAGGATGGCGACGGCCTGGTCGGTCAGGCCGTGCTCGCCCGCGGTGGACGGCTGCGGGAACGGCGTGCTTTGCTCCCAGAGCATGTCGAAGAGCAGGCACAGCGCCGAGACCAGGCGGTTGCCGCGGATCTCCAGCGCGCCCCGGCCGGAGCGCGGCTCGATCGGGACGAGCGCGAACTGCCGGTCGACGAGGGTCATTCGCACCGGCGCCTCTGGCATCACGCGGCTCTGCTCGCCCTGCTCTGCCATCAGTTCGGCGTATGCGCGGGAGGCGGCGTCGTGCAGCGTGCACTCCTGATAGATGTGCCGGATTGTCACCCCTCGGGACAGGGCGATCCGGGTCAGCGTCTTGCCGGTCTCGATAGCTTCCGGCGGCATCGCCCGGCCGGTTGTCAGCGTCATGAAGCTCTCGGAGGCGGTACGGGCGTGCTCGGCGAGGCGGTCGCGCACCGTGTCGAGCCCTTCCAGCCGGACGATCTCCTCCCGCTCGCGGTGGGTGTCGTGGCTGGCGGCGCGGGCGAGGACCGAGGCGCGCGCCGCCTGGAGCTTCGCCTGCTGCGCGATCATCTGCTGTTCGGCTTGGTCGAGCATAGCGAGCGGGCCGATCTTGGGGCTCACCGCGCGTAGGGTGCCCGGCCGGCTGGTCGACGGCGTGATGAACGCGCGGTCGGCCAGGGTGGAGAGGGCGTCGTGGACGACCGTCTCCGGGATGTCGAGGTTCGTGACGAGCTCGTCGACGTCCCACGTCGGATGATCCAACATCGCCCAGTACACGGCTTCGGCAGTTGCCGACACACCTAGCCGTTCGAGCAAGATCTCCTCCATTGTGTTCACCGATTGATCACATTAGTTGAATCCGGGTCCTCCGCAAGGTCTCGAAACGGTGTCCGTTCGTCGACAAGGCCCTGGCCGGAGGGGGTCGAAATGGTGAACACGGGCAGGCATGCCCACCAACAAGACAAGTGGGTCCGCCGACCGCAAAATCGACAATCGTTGATTCCGGACGTCCGCTCAGCATGCCGGAACCGGCCGTGGCCGGTTCCGGCAGCGCCCGGAGTGATGACGCGGACATCGCCCGAACCGCACGCTCATTCCGGCGCCCGCAACCAAACGGGCGGCAGACGAGGGAGGTGCCCGATGCACATCGGGGCCGGAGTGGACAGCCGACGCATTCGCGACCACCGCGGCGAACGCATCGCGGATCCGAATCATCGAGGTACCCGGCCGTTGTCCGGGGTTCGTCTCACATGGGCGCACACGCAGACCTGGTCGGCCCGGTTCAGCGGAGGCTCGCCGTGCTGTTCACCCGGATCGCGCTGCGGCCGCCGCGCGATGATCACGACCTGTCCGCCGGCGAACTGACGGACCTGCTGTGGCTCAACGCCGCCGCAGCCGATGGCATCCGGCATATCCGTGCCCGCGCCTTCGCCGGACAGATGGAGGTCGCGGTCTTCACAGTCGCCTCGGAGCAGGCGATCTCCGACTACATCGTGCAGCGGGTCTGCCAGCGCGCGATCCGCAGCGTGCCGGCGCTGCGGGGCTGGACGGTCACCTAGCCCCCGCCCGGACGGGGAGGTCGCGTTGGAACGTGTCGCGGTGAGCGTGCCCGGGTACGACCGGCCGGCCCGGCCCGCGGCGTTCCGGGTGCTCGGCCCGTTGACCCTCACCAGCGGCGCGGACGCGCTGGTCCTGCCGCCGTCGAAGGTGACCTCGCTGCTCGCGGCGCTCCTGTTGCACCCCGACGAGGTGGTCTCGGTCGGCGCGCTGCAGCAGGCGATCTGGGGCGACGAGCGGCCCGCCTCGGCCAAGGCCGCACTGCAGACCTGCGCGCTGCGGCTGCGGCAGCTGTTCAGCCGACACGGCATCACCGGCAGCGTGATCAAGACCGTGCCGGGGGGCTACCGGATCACCGCCACCGCCGAGACCGTCGACCTGATGCGCTTCCGCGACCTGGTGGTCCGCACCCGCGACGAACCGGACCCGGAGGCGGAGCTGGCCATGCTGGAGGAGGCGCTGGCGCTGTGGAGCGACCCGATGCTGGCCAACGTGCCGTCGGAGGCGCTGCACCGCGACGTGGTACCCCGGATCAGCGAGGAGCGGGTCCGGGTGATCGAGCGGGTCTGCGACCTGAAGATCGGCCTGGGCCGGGATCGCTCCGTGCTGGTGGACCTCTGGACCGCGACCCGCGCCTACCCGGCGAACGAGCGCTTCTCCGCGCAGCTCGTCTCGGTGCTCTACCGCACCGGCCGGCAGGCCGACGCGCTGGCCGAGCTGCGCCGGGTCCGGGAACACCTCGGCAACGAACTCGGCGTCGCCCCCGGCCCAGCGCTGCGCGCGCTGGAGCTGACCATCCTGCGCGGCGAACCGCCCACCCCGGCCGGTCCGGTGGCCCGACCCGCCACCGCGCCGACCCAGCATCCGGTCGCGCCCGGCTTCGTCGGTCGGGTCGCGCTCGGTCGTACCATCGCCGATCGGCTCCGCGCGGGCTGCCCGATCGTGGCGCTCAGCGGCCCGCCCGGCGTCGGCAAGACCGCACTGGCACGGCACGTCGGGCAGCTCGTCGCGGACGACTTCCCCGGCGGCCACATCCGGGTGGAGATGGGCTCGGCCACTGGGTCGGCGTCGCCGCTGGAGCACGCCGAGCGGCAGCTGCTCGCGGCGCTCGGCCGGGGCGCTGGCACCCCCGGCGGCCGACGGCTGCTGCTGGTCGATGACGTGGTCGACGCCAGCCAGGCGCGCGAGCTGCCCGCTCTGTTGGCGCCCGGCGACGCTCTGCTGCTGACCAGCCGGCGGAGCCTCTCCGGTCCAGTCGCACGGCTCGGTGGCTGGCTGCACCGGGTGGAGCCGCTCGACCCTGCCGACTCACTGCAGGTGCTCGGCACCGCGCTCGGGCCCGAGCAGGTCGACGCCGACCGGCAGAGCGCCGCGGAGATCGCGGCGCTCTGCGAACACCTGCCGCTGGCGCTGCGCATCGCCGCCATCCGGATCCTGCTGCGCGCCCGGATGAGCCTCGCGGAGGCGGTCGAGTGGCTGCGCGCAGACCCGCTGGGCCGGTTGAGCCTGCCGGGCGAGCCGGACATGTCGCTCGGCTACCGCTTCGACGAGGCGCTGTCCCGTGCCGGCGGGGCGCTGGCGGCGGCGTTCGTCTGCCTGGCCACCGCGGCACCCAGCCCGATCACCGTGGGCCGGGCCGCGGAGCTGCTCGACGTCGAGCCGGCCACGGCTCGCGACCTGCTCGACGGGCTGGTCGACCACAGCCTGGTCGAGGAGGCCGCGGACCACTACTGGATCCGGGGGCTGCTGCGGCACCACGCCCGGGCCTCCGCCGACCGGCCCGCACCTGACCCCGGCCCGCCACCACACCCGTATCGAGCGAAGGGATCCCTGTGATGAGCACTGCCTACGAGACGGTGGCGCAGAGCCGGCCGCGGATGCGCCACGACGTGCTGTTCACCCGCACCGAGGACGGAGTGCTGTTCCACAACGCCAACAGCGGTTTCCGGCTCTCCTCCGCCGCCGCGTACCGGCTGGCGTCGCTGCTCGTCCCGCACCTGAACGGGCGTAACCGAGTCGCCGACATCTGCGCGCCGTTGCCCTCCGCGCAGCGCGCCATGATCGGCGAGCTGGTGAGCGCGCTCTACGCGCGTGGCTTTGCCCGCGACATCCCGGAGGATGAGAGCGACCCGGCGACGATCCTCGGCCCGGCGGTGGCCGCCCACTTCGCCACCCAGATCGCCTACCTCGACCACTACGCCGACCGGGCACCGCAGCGCTTCGCCACCTTCCGGGCCACCCGGGTCGCGGTGCTGGGCACCGGCCCCGCCGCGGTCGCGTGCGCCGCCGGCCTGCTACGCAACGGCGCAACGGCGGTGACCGTCTCACCGGCGGTCTCACCGGTGCTCGCGCCGGAGCTGGCCGGGCTGGACGCGGCGGGCTGCGCCGCGACCGTCGGGGCGCTGCCCACCGCCGGCGGCGAGGTCGGCTGGCCCGAGCTGGCCCCGGCGGAGATCGTCGTGGTGGCCGCCGGCGACGACGCGCCCCGCGACACCCTGCGGCTGCTCGCGGCGGGTATCCCCGTCGACCGGCTACTCCTGCCGGCCTGGGTGGCCGGCGGGCGGATGCTGGTCGGCCCGGTGCAGGGCGCGGGCCGTACCGGTTGCTGGTGCTGCGCGATGCTGAGGCTCGGCGACAACGACGAGACCGGCGCCGCCGGGCAGGTGTGGCGCGCCGCCGCGTTACCGTCCGGGGCCTCGCCGGCCGCTGCCCAGCCGGACGGGCCGCTCGCGGCGATGGTCGGCAACCTGCTGGCGTACGAGGTGTTCCGGCTGACCACCGGCGCGCTGCCGGCCGAGACCGACGGCAGCGTGATCGTGCAGCATCTCGCCTCGCTCGACGTGCTGACCGAGCCGTTGCTGCCGCACCCCCGGTGCGCCTTCTGTCGCCCGGGGCCGCCGGAGCCGGCCTGGGCCTCCATCGAGCTGGACGCGGCCACCCCCGAGGCCGAAGAAACGGCGGACCAGTCCGCGCAGGCGCAGGCCGCGGTGGCGCAGCTCGCCGCCCACCAGCCGCTGCTCCAACCGCACCTGGGGGTGTTCCGCCGCTACGACGACGAGCGGTGGGACCAGAGCCCGATCAAGATCGGCGCGGTCGAGTTCACCGACGGCAGCGGCCGGCGCCGCACCGTGAGCGCGTTCGACGTCCACCACGTCGCGGCGGCTCGGCTGCGGGCGTTGCGGGTGGCGGCCGTCGTCGGCACCGGCCACACCGCGGTCGGCGGAACCGCCCCCGACGACGCACCGCGGGTCGACGCCACCCGCCTCGGCCTCGCCTCGGGGTGGGGCGACACCGCCGCCGACGCCTGGGCGGCGGCCCGGTCACTGCTCACCGGCGAGGCGGCGGCGGTGCCGACGGCGGTGCTGGAGCCATTCGGGGCGGCGAACCGCGGTCGCGGCGCAGAGCCGACCAGCGCCGGTGGGGGAGCGGGCGGCGACCTCACCGAGGCGGTCCGGTCCGGGCTCGCCTCGGCGCTTGCCGGACACGCGCTGCGGCAGGTCGTCGCTGGCCGGACCATCGCCCGGCGGATCCGCCTCGAGACCATCGGCACCGACCCCGAGCTGGTCTTCCTGACCAAGTCGGCGGCGAACCTCGGCGTCGCCGTGGAGCTGCTCGACCTCGGCGGGCAGCCTGACATCGGGGTGACGGTGCTGCTGGCGCGCTCCTTCGACCCGACCCGCGGCCAATGGTCGTCCGCGTTGGCCGCCGACCCGGCGTGGACGGTGGCGGCTGTGGCGGCGCTGCGCGACGTGCTGGGCCAGGCGCAACTGCGCGCCCAGGACCCCGGCGCGGTGCCGGACATCGGTGACCCGGTGCTCGTCGACTTCGACGCCGGCACGGTGCCGGTGCACGCCGAGGTGGACGCCGCCGCCGGGGTGGTCCACCCCTGGGCCGACGTGCTGGACCGGCTGCGGGAGCACGGGTACGACGTGCTGGTGGCGCCGGTCGGCGGCGCGGACCTGGCTGCGGGCGGGCTGGTCGCGGTGAAGGTTCTGCTGGCCGCCAGAGACGACCGATGAGCGGCGGCGGGTCTGCGACCGACGAGCTGGTCTGCGCCGGGCTGGCCCGGCTGCTCGCCGAGCGGGGCTGCGACGCCGAGGTGGTCGCGTTGGGGGTGCGCGACGAGCTGAACGCGACCGCCCAGCCGGCGCGCGCGCCCCGGGTGCTGCTCTACGGGCAGCTGGCGCTGCTCGGGCCGATGCCGCCAGCGGCGGTCTGCCCGACCTGCCTGGCGCGCCGCTGGCAGGCGGTGCGCCACCGGGACCTGCGCGACGCGGTCGAGCTGGGCGGCGACACCGTGGCGGCGGGCCCTTGGCCGTACGCGACCCCGTTCGTCGCGGACTTCCTGCATGCCCTGCTCGACGCGCACCGTGCCGCCGGCGCTGCGCCGGACGTGCCCGGTAGCCCCGGCGCCGCGGTGGGGGAAGTCGGCATGGTGCTCCAGGTCGACCTGTCCACCCTGCGGGTGTACCGGGCTCCGCTGCTGCCCGACCCGGAGTGCCCGAGCTGCGGCGGTGGGATCGCCGACGCGCCGGAGCTGGCCGCGATCGAGCTGCCCGCCACCCCGAAGCCGGCGCCAGGTACGTTCCGCAGTCGGGACCTGGACGATTACCGGCTGAACGTCGAAGCGTTCGCCAATCCGGTCTGCGGCGCGCTCGGCGCGACCCTGTGGCAGGACGTCACCTCGCTCTCCACCTCTCCGGCGGTCGGCTCGTTCACCCTGCGCAGTGGCGGTTACCTGCGAGAGACGCTGTACGGCGGGCACGCCGACAGCTACCGGCGCAGCGCCCGGATCGCAGTGCTGGAAGGGCTGGAGCGCGCCGCTGGACTGCGCCCGCGCGGCAAGCGCACCGTCGTCACCGCGACCCTGCGGGAACTGGGCGGCGACGCCCTGGACCCGCGCGAGTGCGGGCTCTACACGGACGCGTTCTACCAGGCCAACCCGTATCTCCACCAGTTCGACCCGGACCGGCCGATCACCTGGGTCTGGGGCTGGTCGATGCGTGATCAGCGCGCGCTGCTGGTGCCGGAGATCCTCGTCTACTACCACGCGGCGACTGTCGAGGAGCGCTTCGTCCAGGAGACGTCGAACGGCTGCGCCTCCGGCGGATCGCTGGTGGAGGCGGTCTACCACGGCCTGATGGAGGCGATCGAGCGCGACGCGTTCCTGCTGGCCTGGTACGGCGGCCGGTCCCTGCCGGAGATCGACCCGGTCAGCATCGACCGGCCGCAGACCCGGATGATGATCGACCGGCTGGCCATGTACGGCTACCGGGCCCGGTTCTTCGACACCCGAATGACCTTCGACATCCCAGTGGTGACCGCGGTGGCCGTCCGCGAGGACGGCGGCCTCGGCGCTCTCGCCTTCGGCGGCGGGGCGAGCCTCGACCCGCAGGCCGCGATCACGGCGGCGCTCTGCGAGATCGCCACCGACTCGGTCATGGTCCGGGTCCGCGCCGGCGCCGACGAGCCCCGGTTGCGCCGCATGGTGACCGACTTCTCCCAGGTGCAGGGCCTGCACGACCACCCCTTGCTCTACGGCCTGCCGGAGATGGCACGGCACGCCGCGTTCCTGCTGGAGCGCGGCCCCCGGCCGGCGCCGATGGCGCAGCTGTACGAGCGGGACCGTCCCGCCCCGCCGGCCACCGCCGACCTGCGCGACGACCTCGAACGCTGCCTGAAGACGGTGACCGCGCAGGGCTTCGACGTGATCGCCGTCGACCAGACCACGCCCGAGCAGCGTGATCTGGGCCTGGCGACGGCGAGCGTGGTGGTCCCGGGGCTGCTGCCGATCGACTTCGGCTGGCTGCGCCAGCGCGCCCCGCACGCGCGGCGGTTGCGGACCGCGTTCCGCACCGCCGGGCTGCTCGACCGCGACCTGCGCGACGACGAGATCCACTCCGTTCCCCACCCGTTCCCGTGAGGTGCTGCCATGACGCCTGAAAATCCCGGCCTCGCCCACGCGTACGCGACCGCGATCCTGCGCCGCGGCCGTGAGCCGATGCCTCCGGTCGACTTCACCCCCAACTGGGGCGACGCACCCCGCCGCGGCAAGTACTACCCACAGGCGGGCGCCTTCGGGCTGCCCGCACCGCCGAGAGCCGACGTCGATCTGGACACCGCGCTGCGCGGCCCGGGCGACGCCGACGAGCCGTTCACGCTGCCGCTGCTGGCCGGCCTGCTGCACCACTCGTACGGGCTGCTGGGACGGCGCCTCGGCATCCAGGCCAACACCGACCTGGCCGCGCTGCCGTCATACGCGCACGCCAACTGGCACCGTGGCACCGCCTCCGGTGGAGGCCTCTACCCGTGCAGCGTCTACTGGGTCGCCGGACCCGACGCCGGGGTCACCCCCGGCGTCTACTACTACGCGCACGCCCGGCACGCGATGCAGCGGCTGCTCGGCGGCGACGTCAGCGCCCTGGTGAACGCGGCGGTCGACCCGCCCCGCCCCGCCAGCCAGTTTCTGGTCATCGGGGTGAAGTACTGGCAGAACGCCTTCAAGTACAACAACTTCTCGTACCACGCCGTGTCGATGGACGTGGGTACGCTGCTGCAGACCTGGCGGCTCTGGGCCGGCGCCCAGGGCCGGCAGATCCGGCCGGTGCTCTGGTTCGACCAGGCCGCCGTCGCCGAACTGCTCGGGCTCGCCCCCGACGACGAGGCGCTCTTCGCCGTCGTACCCCTGACCTGGGCCGCGCCCGCCCTCGCCGGCCCGGCGGAGTCGGTGCCGCGGCCGGCGATGGTCCGGGTCCGTCACCGCGACCAGGAGCGGTCCCGGACTCTACTCGGCTTCGACACCCTGCAGCAGATCAACCGCAGCACGGCCGCGGCGGTCGAGCGGCCCACCACCGGGGCACTGGCGCCCGCCGCCGCCCACCCGGCGCCGCCGGGCGCGACCAGCGTGCCGCTGCCCGCCGCAGCGCCGATGACGCTGCCCGTCGAGGCCGCGCTCACCGCCCGCCGAAGCAGCTTCGGCCGGCTCCTGGCCCACCGGCCGATGGCGGCTCAGCAGCTCGCCGCGTTGCTGCGGGCCACCGCCGCCAGTACCGTGCCGTCCGAGATCGACGGTCCCGCCGATGGCGCGCTGGCCCGGATCTACGCCTTCGTCAACCACGTCGCCGACGTGCCAGCCGGGGGATACGTGTACGACCCGCAGGAGCACAGTCTGGTCGCCGTCAGCGGTGGCCCGCCGGGAGCCTTCCTGCAACGCAACTACTTCCTGGCCAACTACAACCTGGAGCAGGCCGCGGTCGTGCTCGTCCCGACGGTGCGTACGCACGCCGTGCTGGATGCCACCGGGGACCGGGGCTACAACCTCGTCAACGCCACCGTCGGCGCGATCGCCCAGACCTTCTACACCGCTGCCGCCGCGCTGCGTCTCGGCGCCGGGGTGGCGCTGGGTTTCGACAGCGTCTCCTACGTCGAGGAGCTGGGGCTCACCGAGAGCGGCGAGTTTCCGCTGCTCATCATGCTCGCCGGCGACGACCGCGGGCAGCTCGGCGACTACCGTTACGAGCTGCGGTGATCCCGGCCGTGTTGTCGCAGAGTCCGCCGCGCAGCGCCGCCCCCGCCGGGTGGCGCACCGGCGCCTACTTCACTGCCCGGGTCACCGGCCTGCCACTGTCGACGGTCGATGCGCTGCGCTGCCCCACGGCGTGCACCTGGGCCGAGGACGTGCTCGCCTTGGAGCACCGGCTCGCGGCCGACGGGGCGCAGCTCAGTCAACTCCTCTACGAGCTGGTCAACGACAACGAGGACGAGTCGGCCCGGCGGCGGCTGCTGACACTGCGCCGGCAGATCTTCAACAACGTCCTGCCGGCCGCGCCCGAGCCGGCGCTCGCTGCGGTCGCGCAGACCCGACCCGAGGCCCTACCCGGCGTGCAGCGCTGGCTGGAGCGCCGGGCGCGGCTCGCGCGGCGGCACGACGAGGGAAGCGCGATCTTCGCCGCCGACGTCACCCGGGCCCGCGCGCAGCTGTGGCGGCTGGCCGACGAGCCGCGCCTGCGCGGCGGGCTCCAGCTCGCCTCACCGACTCTGGACGAGCAACTAGCCGCCGGAGCTCCACCGGAGCTGACCCGGCCGGCCAACAAGCGGACCCGCCGCGTCGAGCGCTCGTTGCTGTCCTACCTGTACCGCACCGCGTGCAAGACCAGCCCGTTCAGCACCTTCACCGCCGTCGCCCTGGGCCGCTTCTCCGACACCGGGTCGGGGCTGGAGATCACCGTTGGTGAGCAGTGGCAGCGGCATGTCCGGCTCAACGTCGTCCTGGTCACCCGGCTCGCCGACCTGATCAGTGCCGACCCGCAACGGCGCGGCGACCTGTCGGTGGAGCTGAGTCCCGGGTGGCGCCGCGACGCCGACCGGATCCGGTACGTGCGGCATTGGGTCACCGCTGGCGACGACAGCGCCGCGGTCAGCTTCGACTCGGTCCGTGACGGGCTCTTCTTCCTGCGCCGCAGCGGCGTCCTGGACGAGCTCACCGCCCTGCTTCAGGAGCGCGGCACGATTCGCTGCGTCGATCTGGTGGACCGGCTCTGCGCGGGGACCGGGGCCGAGCGAGGAGACGGTGAGGCGTACCTGTCGACGCTGCTGCGGCTGGGCATGCTCCGGCTGGTCGGCCTCGACACCGACGTGCACGTCGCGGACCCGATCCGGGTGCTCGCCGGCACCCTGGGGCAGCTCGACCGGCCGTGGGCCGAGCGGCTCGCCGGCCGGCTCCAGGAGATCACCGAGCTGGTCGACGTCTACCGACAGGGCGACCTCGGGCAGCGTCGCGAGCTGCTGCACCGGCTGCGGGCCGCGCTGTGCGCGGCGATGCAGTCGCTGGGGGAGGAGAATCCGACCCTGCCGCAGACGCTGCTCTACGAGGACAGTCGGGTCGCCGGTGAACCCGTCACCGTCGCTGCCGAGCCCTGGCGGCGGCTGGTCGGTGCGGACCTCGCCGCCGTGGAGCGGGTGCTGCCTGCCTTCGATCAGAACCTGCCGCACCGGATCATGTTCCACGGGTTCTTCCTGGCCCGGTTCGGCGTCGGCGGGCGCTGCGGCGACCTGCTGCGGCTGGTCGAGGACTTCCACGACGACCTTTACGACCAGTACTCGTCCTTCACCGCGGGGCGCCGCCCGTTCGGCGACGACGGCAGCTACACCCCCGAGGAGAACTGGCTGGGCCGGCCCGAGATGACGGCGCTCGACCATGCCCGGCAGCTTTTCGCCGGGCGGCTGGCCGCGCTCGCCGACGCCGACCCGCAGCGCACCGAGCTGCCGCTGCCGGCCGAACTGCTCGACGAGGTGGGGACGCTGCTCGGCGACACCACCCGCGGTGTCCACCCGCAGGGGCACTTCGTCCAGCTGGCGCTGCGCGAACCCGACCCGCTGCTGGTGCTCAACCAGTCCTTCGGGGGGCTCTCCTTCCCGTTCAGTCGGTTCACCCACTGCTTCGACGGCGACACCCCGACCCTCGCCGAGCGGCTGCGCGCCCAAGCGGCCGAGGTCACCCCACCGGACGTGGTCTTCGCCGAGCTGACCGGGGGCGCGGCCACCACCAACCTGAACCTGCACGCCCGGCTCACCGACTACGTCGTCGTCTGCCCCGGCGAGACCAGCAGCGTCCCGGCCGAACGGCAGCTCACCCTCGACGACCTCTACCTCGTGCACGACCCGCAAACCGATCGGATCGTGCTGCGCTCCACCCGCCTCGACCGGGAGGTCGTAGCCGTCTACCTGGGCTACCTGGTGCCGATGGCGCTGCCGCAGATCCCGCGCACCCTGCTGCTGCTGTCGCCGGCGTCGATGGTGCGCCTCGACGTGTGGCGCGGGGTGCCCGCGTTGGCCAACGCCGACGGGGTCACCACCCGGCCCCGGCTGCGTGCCGGCAACGTCGTGCTCAGCCGCCGCAGCTGGTCGGTACGGGTACGCGACCTGCCCGACGCGGGCGACCCCGGCGCCGACCCGGCGGCGTTCCTCGACTGGCGCCGGTGGCGGGTCCGACACGGCGTACCCGAGCAGGTCTTCGCCACCGTCTATGCGGCCAACCCGGACCGGCTGGTGACCAACCCGAAGCCGCAGTACGTCGACTTCGGCAGCCCGCTGTCGATGCAGGCGCTGCGGGCCGCCCTGGACGGGCCGGACGACCGGGTCGTACTGCGCGAGCTGCTGCCCGCCGCCGACGAGCTGGCCGCCCACGGCGAGCACGGCGGGCACGTCAGCGAGCTGGCCGTGGAGACCTTCCGCACCGAGGAGAGGAAGACCCGATGACCGTGTCCGACGCCGCGCCCACCGACGCCGAACACGCCGCCGACTCGCGCGGGCAGTGGCTTGCGCTGCACGTCTTCTATGCGGCCAACCCGCAGCCGCTGCTGGTCGAGTGCGTGGCGCCGCTGATCCGGGAGCTGACCGAGCAGAACCTGCTCGCCGGCCACTTCTTCATCAACTACTGGCTGGAGGGGCCACACGTGCGGCTGCGGCTGCGGCCGCGTACCCCGGCCGACGAGCCGGCGGTGCGGGCGCGCGCCGAGGCGGCGGTCAGCCGGTTCCTCGCCACCCGCCCCGCGCTGTACGCGATGGGCACCGGCTACCTGCGGGAGCTCTACGACATCCTTTTCGAGCTGGAGTTCCCCGCCGGGCGGCCGGCGGAGCTGGTCGACGCGAACGGGCAGATGCTGCTGCAGCCCAACAACTCCTACAGCTACCGGCCCTACGAGCCGGAGTACGGCAAGTACGGCGGGCCGGCGGGCATCGAGGTCGCCGAGTGGCACTTCCAGTACTCCAGCGACACCGTGCTGCGGGCTATCTCGTCGATGAACCTGCACCTGCGCCCGGTGCTGCTGGGCACCGCCGCGCAGCTGATGACGGTGCTCGCCGGCACGTTCCTGCCCGACCGGGATGAGCTGGTCGAGTTCCTCGACCGGTACCACCACTTCTGGCACCGGGCCTTCGCCGGCACCAGCCTGATCGGCGTCGACGAGTACACCCGGATGTACGACAGTGTCGCCGGTGAGCTGGGCGGACGGGTGGGGCAGATCCTCGCCCTCGTCGCGCAAAGCGAGACCCAGCGCCTGCCCGGTTTCCTGCGCGGCTGGGCCGAGCACGCCGTCCAGCTCCGGGAGAAGGTGCTCGCGCTGGCAGCCTCCGGTGAGCTGAGGGTCAGCGCATGGAGCGGCGGCGGCGACCGGGTGATCACCGACCCGGGGGAGGCGCTCGCGTCGCTGCTCTCGCCGTACCTGCACATGACCAACAACCGGCTGCACGCCACCATCCGCGACGAGGCGTACCTGTCCTATCTGCTCGCCCGGGTGCTGCGCGACCAGGCGGTGCCGGCGTGACCGGTTCGGGCCTGCTGGCCAAGCGCCCCCGGCTGCGCGAAGATCTGATCTTCTCTCGGCCGTTGCAGCGCGGCCCCGACACGGTCTACCTGGTCAAGGACCGGCGTAGCGGCCGGGCGTTCGAGATCGCTCCGAGGGAGCAGTTCCTGCTGCGCCGCCTCGACGGCGCCCGATCCCTCGCCGAGGTCGGCGCCGAGTACGCCGCCGAGTACGGTCGCCGTCTCGGCGATCAGCACTGGACCCGGCTGCTGTGGCTGCTGCACGAGCGCGACCTGCTATCCGCGCACCCCGCCGGTCCAGCCACCGCGCTCGGCGGCGGTGGCGGCGAGCGCGCGGCGGCCGGACCGGTGCGGCCCGGCGCGCTGGGTTGGTGGGCGCGCCGACTGCGGCGGCTGCTGCACCCGGCGGTCTCCGCGCTGCTCGCGCTGCTCGTCGTCGCGCTGCTCGTGGTGGTCGGACTGCGGTTCGGCCCGCTGTGGCAGGCTGCCCGCCCCGCTTTCGGCGACCCGGTCTGCCTGGTCGCGCTGGCGCTGCTCGCCTGGTTCGGCGCGGCGCTGCACGAGTTCGCCCACGCGCTTGTTGCCGTCCACTTCGGTGCCACCGTCAAGCGGATCAACCTGATCACCCTCACCTGCAAGATCGAGGACTACCTCTACCTTCCGCGGCGGTCCCAACAGGTGATGATCGCGGCGGCCGGCGGGGTGGCGAACGGGCTGGTCCTCCTGCTCGTCGGTGCCGCCCTCGCGGCGGTGCCGGGTGCCTTCGCCGACCGGCTCTTCAGCGCGTACGTGCTGGTCGGCGCTGCCCAGACGCTGATCAACGTCATCCCCCTGCCGCCGTTGGACGGCTACAAGATCGTCAGCCACCTGCTGGGCCTGCTGAACCTGGCCCCGGAGAGCCGCCGCTATCTGACGACGGCCCCCCGGCGGCTCCTACGCCGACCCGGCCCGCGCTACCCGCGACGGACCGCGGTCTGCCTCGGACTCTTCGCCGTGTGGTGGCTGCTCGCGATCGCCGCGGTCGCCGGCGTCGTCATCTTCTTCGTGGGCGCTCTGCTCCAGCCCGTCTTCGGAGCACTCGCCCATATTCTGCCCGCCGCGATCGTCGGCCTGACGATCGCCGGCTGGCTGGCCCGGCCACGCCGGGAACGTCCCGCGGACCGAATGCCGTCCCAACCACTCCATCAGGACAACCAATGAAAGGCGAGCCGATGTCACCCACCGACGGTCCAGCGATTGTGCTGGACGCCGTGAGCAAGTCGTATGGCGAGGTGAGGGCGGTCGACGAGATCTCCATCTCGATCGGCCGCGGCGAGTTCTTCGGTCTGCTCGGCCCCAACGGCGCGGGCAAGACCACGCTCATCGAGATGATCGAGGGCCTGCGTACCCCCGACACCGGCAGCGTCGCCGTGCTGGGCATGTCGCCGGCCCCGCGCAACCTCGACCTGCTGCCCCTGATCGGTGTGCAGACCCAGCGCTCGGCGTTCTTCACTCGGCTGACCGCCCGCGAGCACCTGGTGACGGTCGCTGCCCTCTACGGTCTCCCCCCAACCGCCGCCGAGCGGGCCCTGGAGCTGGTCGGGCTGACCGGCTCAGGCGACATCCGGGTCACCAACGTCTCCGGCGGTCAGCGCCAGCGCCTCGCCATCGCCTCCGCGCTCGTGCACGACCCGCAGGTGATCTTCCTGGACGAGCCCACCGCCGCGCTGGACCCACAGGCCCGCCGCGACCTCAGCCAGATGCTGCGCAAGCTCAAGGAGATCGGCAAGACCATCGTCTACACCACCCACCACCTCGACGAGGCGCAAGGGCTCTGCGACCGCGTCGCGATCCTCTCCGCCGGGCGGATCCTCGCCCTCGACAGCCCTCGCGGGCTGATCGCCCGCTCCGGCATCGGCACCCGCCTGGTCGTCCCCGCCGGCCGGCTCAGCCCCGAGCAGGCCGGCAGCCTCGACGGCGTCGACGGAGTCGGCGTCGAGGACGACGCGCTCGTGCTGCATACCACGCAGACCGCCCGAGTGCTCGCCGCTCTCGGCGCCGAGGCCGACCTGAACGACGTGGAGACCCGGCCGGCCACCCTGGAAGACGTCTACCTCGAGCTGATCGGAGCGCCGCAGGCATGAGCGCATACGCCGCACTCTCCCGGGCCACCTACAAGGCGACCGTCCGCGACGCCACAACCCTCTTCTTCACCTTCGCCTTCCCGCTGGTCTTCCTGGTCATCTTCGGGCTGATCTTCCGCGACCAGCAGGTCGGCGACACCGGCCGCGGATACGTCGACTACATCGCTCCGGGCGTGCTCTCCTGGGGTCTGGCCAGCGCCGCCCTCTTCGGGGTGTCGTTCACCCTGATGCAATGGCGCAACGACGACCTGCTGCGCATCATCCGGCTCTCGCCGACCAGCATCTGGTCGGTAATCGGCTCCCGCTACGTCGTCGCGCTGGGCATCGGGGTGGCGCAGAGCCTGCTCTTCGTCGGCATCGCCATGCTTCCGGTCTTCGGCATGCGCCCGGATTCGACATGGCCGCTCGCCATTCCGATCATGCTGCTCGCGGTGACGGCGTTCCTCGCCCTCGGCCTGATCGTCGGCTCCCAGGCGAACACCCCGGAGGCGGTCGCCGCGATCGCCAACTGCATCGTGGTACCGATGGCCTTCCTCTCCGGCTCGTTCTACCCCCTCGAACTGATGCCGGGCTGGATGCAGGTGATCTCCCGGGCGCTGCCGCTGCGCTACGTCAACGACGGCATGGCGTACGCCTTCACCGGCTTCGGCACCATGAACGACTATTTGCTCGCCTGCGCCGCGCTGGTGGCCTTCGGCGCCGTGTTCGCGGTCATCGGGGTGCGGACCTTCCGCTGGAGCAACGACTCATGACCGCGACCGCGGCGGCGGCAGCGCGCCCTGCCCCGCTCTCCGCCGCCGCGGCCCGACTGCGGGAGCACCTACGCCGCCGCTGGACGGCGCAGCCGGTGGGTGGCGAACCGCGGGTGGTGACGCTGGGCGACGCCGACGCGCTCGCGGCGGCCGGGCCCGATCGGCGCGACGCCACCGTGCACCTCAGCGCCGCCGCCGTGCTGATCGGCCCGTCCGGTGGCGCGGCGGGCCGGGCTTGCGGGCACTGCCTGGCCATTCGGTGGCAGCGGCTGCGCACCCGCAGCGAACGCGACGCCCTGGAGGTCGGCGACAAGATGACCGCGGTCGGCCCGTGGCCGCAGCTGACCACCTACCAGCTCGACGCCGTCTGGGACCTCTACCGCGTCGTCCACGCCGGCCCGCCGCTGCCGCCGCCGAGCTGGGACCGGCACAGTGCTCCGCTGCCCCGGGTCAGCCAGCTCGACCTGGGCAGCCTGCGGGTACGCAGCTATCCGGTGCTGGCCGAACCGCTCTGCGCCAGCTGCTCCGTCCCTCGGCCCGACACTCCCAACCGTCCAATGCTCGCGCAACAGCCCCGGCCCAAGCCCCGCCCCGACGTGTACCGGCTGCGCGCCCCGGGCGGCTATCCGCTGCCGGAGGCCGCGCTCGTCAACCCGGTCTGCGGCGCGCTCGGCGCGGGCACCCAGCTCACCATCACCTCACCGACCACCGCGCCGGTGACCGGCAGCGTCTTCATCCGCGGCTACGGCGGGCTGCTCGACGTCTCCTGGAGCGGCCAGTCCAGCGGCTACGACGCGAGCCGCTCGCTGGCCTACCTGGAGGGGCTGGAGCGCTACGCGGGCACCCACCGTCGGCGCAACGTCACCCCGGTCGTCGCCGCGTACGACGACCTCGGTGCGGAGGCGCTACACCCGGACCGCTGCGGCAGCTACCCCGACGCGGTGTACGCCGCCGACCCGATCCTTCGCCGCTTCGACCCGCAGCGGCCGATCCCGTGGGTGTGGGGGCAGAACCTGCACACCGGCAAGCCTGTGCTGGTGCCCCGTCGGCTCTGCTTCTACAGCTCGCCGGCCGCGGGCGACACCTTCCTGCTCTCCTCCTCCAGCGGTTGCGCCACCGGAAGCTGCCTGGAGGAGGCCGCCCTGTTCGGGCTGTTGGAGCTGATCGAGCGCGACGCGTTCCTGCTCGCCTGGTACGGCAACCTGACGCTGCCCCGGATCGATCTCGACACCTGCCCGCCGGCAGTGCGCGCGATGGCCGACCGCGCCGAGCTGCAGGGCTATCGCCTCTACGCCTTCGACAACCGGATCGACCTCGCCGTACCCGTGGTCACCAGCCTCGCCGTCCGCCACGACGGCGGTCCCGGCCTGCTGTCGTTCGCCGCCGCGGCGCACATCGACCCGGAGCAGGCGATCGCCGGCGCGCTCGCCGAGGCGCTCACCTACATCCCTCATCAGCCCGGCACGGTCCGTCGGCGCCGGGCCGAGCTGGAGCGGATGGCCGACGACTACACCCTGGTCCGCCGGCTGCCGGACCACTCGGCGCTCTTCGGCCTGCCGCGGATGTCGGTGCACGCTCAGAGCTACCTCGACAGCGGTGACACGCTGCCCGCCTGGAAGGTGTACGCCGGCTACCGGCCCCCGAGCACCCGGGACCTGCGCGACGACCTGCACCGGGTGCTCGATCTGCTGGGCATGCAGGGATTCGAGGCGATCATGGTCGACCAGACCACGCCGGAGCAGGAGGCAGTCGGGCTCTGCTCGGTCTGCCTGGTCGTGCCCGGCCTGCTCCCGATCGACTTCGGCTGGACCCGGCAGCGGGCTCCGCACCTACCGCGGCTGCGGAGCGCGCCCGCGGCGGCGGGTCTCGCCGACGCCGAACTCACCGACGCCGACCTCCGCCTAGTACCACACCCCTTCCCATAGTGCCGCCTTAGCTGGCGGGACGGGAGTCGAACAGAGACGTCGGGCCGCCCACCGGGCGTCCCGACGTCGTACCGCCGTCGCTCAGGCCGAGCAGCTGGTGGTGGAGGTGGTGCTACTGCAGGTCGAGGTGGTGCCCGACGAGGAGCAGGAGGCGAGGATCGCCTCGGACGCGTCGGCGTAGTCGGAGATCGCGAAGGTCTCCGACTCCAGCTCCAGGATCTCCTCGGCGAGGGCGTTGAGGTCGGTCTCGGGCGCCATGGTAGCTCCTAACGGTCGGTGTCCGGCCGGCTCGTCCGGCCCCGCCGCAAGCACACCCCAACGCGCTCACCGATCGCCCACGGCCGCCATCGCAAACCGCTGTCATTCGATGTCAGCGAAGTGACAGCGGTCTGGGCTTGGCTGACGCCATGGCACCACCCGGAGCGCAGACCGCCGCCCGCCCCGCCGGCCCAACAGTCGATCCGGAGACCATCGCCGACGCGACGCGGCTCTACCGCGACCTACACGCACATCCGGAGCTCTCCGGCGTGGAGGAGCGCACAGCCGCCCGTTTCGCAGCCGCGCTGAGGGAGATCGGCTGCCAGGTCACGACCGGAGTCGGCGGGCACGGCGTCGTCGGCGTCCTCGGCAACGGTGCCGGCCCGACCGTACTGATTCGGGCGGAGCTGGACGCGCTGCCGGTCGCCGAGGAGACCGGCCTGCCGTACGCCAGCACCGCCACCGGCGTGGACACCGACGGCCGGACCGTACCCGTCATGCACGCCTGCGGGCATGACCTGCACCTGGCCGCGGCGGTCGGCGCCGCAGGCCACCTGGTCCGAGACCGGGACGGCTGGCAGGGCACGCTGCTGATCCTGGGACAGCCGGCCGAGGAGACCATGCGGGGTGCGGCGGCGCTGCTCGACGACGGCCTCTACGAGCGGTTCGGCCGCCCCGATCTGCTCCTTGCCCAACACGCCGCCCCGCTACCGGCGGGCATGGTCGCCCACGGCACCGGCCCGATGACGGCCGGCTGCGTCACCCTGAACATCAGCGTGCCCGGACGGGGCGGACACGCAGCCACCCCGCACCTCTGCGTGGACCCGGTGGTGCTCGCCGCGACCATCGTCGTGCAGCTGCAGGCCGTGGTGGCCCGGCAGGTCAGCCCGGCCGATCAGGTGGCGCTCACCGTCGGTACGCTGCGCGCCGGCCACCATCCGGGAGTCATCGCCGAACACGCCACCCTCGGAGTGACGATCCGGGCGCTGCACGAGCCGACGCTGGACCGCGTGCTGAGCAGCGTGACCCGCACCGTCCGGGCCGCCTGTGAGGCCGCCGGCAGCCCGCGCGAGCCGACGATTCGGGTCGTCTCGCGTACCCCCGCCTACGTGGGGCACCCGGCCACGACCGCACGGGTGCGGGCCGCCCATGAGCGGGTGTTCGGGCCGGAGCGGGTCGGCTGGTGGCCGCCCTCCCTGGCGTCAGAGGATTTTCCGTTCCTGACCGCCGGGGGTATCCCGAGCAGCTACTGGATGCTCGGCACCGTCGGACCACGCCAGTGGCGGGCGGCGCCCGGCGCGAGCGCGGCCGAGAAGCTCGGCAACCTGCCGACGAACCACAGCCCGGCCTTCGCGCCGAGCATCGGGCTGGCGCTGCCGGCTGGTGTGGTGGCCCTGGTGGCCGCCGCACGGACCTTGCTCGCCACGGATCCGCGATCGTCGGAGCCGCTGCCCCCGCCGTCGCAGCCTCCGTCGCCGTCGCAGCCCGCGTCGCCGAGGCCGGAGCCGGAGGGATAAGCGGCTGGATCGGGCCGGTTGAACGGGTCGCCGGGCTAGAAGGGTCTGCCGGCGGCCCTCTACATCGAGATCCACGGCTGTAACGATTCGGGTTACAAAGATCCCTTATGCCCTCCGCCCCGGAGGGCTCCCTCTCGGCGGTGGGCACTCTACGGCCATGAGGGACGGCGGGACGCCCTCCCGGAGAGGGGGCGGCACCACGTCGGACACCACCGGCAGAGCGACCGCCACGTACGCCCAGCGACTGGTCCACCGCGAGACCGGCCGATAGCCGGGAGCGTCCGGTTGGTGCTGCGGACCGCAGGCGTTGGCGAGCCCGGCGAACAGGAGACCGCCGGTCACCAGCGCGATCCGGGCGCCGAGGTCCCGCCAGTCCGTGGGGCGTCCCGCCAACGCCGCCGGGATCTCGAAGAGCAGATGCAGCGGGAACGCGACGACCAGGAGCAGCGCGGCCGCCGCCCAGCTTCCGGCGGCTGTGGCGCGGCCAGAGAACTTGACCGCGGAGATGATCAGCATCGCGAGGGCGACACCGACGCCCACCGCTCCCCACCCGGCCCAGAACGGCAGCGTCTCGACGTGGTCCGCGCCGCATCCACCCGCCGGCTCGACCAGATTGGCTCGGTCGCAGGCGGTGTACCCCCACCGGCCACCCGCGATCCTGTGATCTTGATGCGGGTGTGGCGGGCGCTGAGTTCGGTGAAACGGCGGCGAGCGGCGCGGCGGTGGGCGCGGCGCAGTTCCGACCAGACCGCGTACTGGCGTACCAGGCCTCGGTGGCCGGTGGGGACGGATGCGAGCAGGCGGTTCAGCCAGCTGGGTAGCCGCTCCAGGTGCTCGTTTCGTGTTACCTGAAGTAGGTCTTGGCTGGTGGCCCGGGTCGGGCTCTGGACCGCCCCGGGCCAACCACGTAGCGCGGCTCCGCAGCGGCGCCACCTCCTCAGCTCAGCGTTTCACCCGCCAGCCTCAGCTCAACGGGTCACCCGCCAGGCCCTGGTGATGGTCTGCGCGATGCGGTTGCCGTCCCGGTCGACGGCGGTCACCCGGACGGTGGCGAACTCCGCCCCGGCGGGCGCGGCCGGGATCGTCGCGGTGACCTCCCGGTCGCCCCGGGTCGCCGCGTCTTGCCAGTGCGCCCCGTCGTCGTACGACACCGCGACGTCCACCGTGAACCGGCCCGGCCCGGTCGCCCCGGGCTGGTAGCCGGGCCGCAGCACCAGACGGTACGGCCGGTCGGCCCGGACCGTGTTGCTCAGGTCGGTGTCGATCTCGTAGCCGAGCTGCGACAGTGGCAGCACCGCCGGCTGGTCACCGCGTGGTCGCCCGGAGCGGAAGGTCCAGGTCGTCGACGTCGCGGTGGAGGTGGTCCACCAGGGCCGGTCGGAGAACCGGTCCCGGATGACGTCGAGCCGTAGCTCGTACCGCCCCGTGCTTCCCGGCACGGTGAACTGCGCGGCCGAGGCGGTGCTCCGGCCGACGAGCGTACCGTCCCGGCGCAGGGTCAACTCGGCACGGTCCGAGCTGCCGTCGATCCAGCCGTACGCCGTGGCGTCGCCGTTCGCGTACTGCGGAACGGCCACCCGGATCGCGTCGCGCGCCCGGTTCACCGGCAGCCCGTACGCGTGATTCGGGGTCACAGTCGCCGGCACCGCCGGGCGGGTCAGGGCCTGGAACCACACCTCACGCACCCGGTCGCCGGCCTGGTACGCCCGGAGCGGACCGTACATCTCGCCTCGCGGATTGCCGACCACGTACGCCTCCAGGATCGCGCTGGTCCGCCAGGCGACGCCCCGGGTGCTGACGTAGTCGGTCCGCCGATGCGCGGCGGTGATCGTCCTGCTGAACCCGAACCCGGTCAGCACCCCGTCCGGGAAGCCGGCCCGGGTGTCCCGGGACAGCATCTCCGGCGCGTGCTGGTGGAACTCGGACTCCACCGTGGCCAGCGCCAGCTCGGACCTCGTGTAGTGCAGGTCCTCCGGGATCCGGCCACGCTCCGGCAGCAGCAGATCGTATCGGTACGGCGACAGGGCGACGGCGTCCAGCGAGATCGTCACCGGGCCGTCCGCCAGCCGGTCCCGCAACTGCTGCGCGACTGTGGCGTCGATGCTGTACGCCGGGACCGTCGAGCCGTCTCCGTTCATGTAGTAGAAGCCCGAGGTCGACCCGGCCAGCAACACCATCCGCGCACCGGCCTGACCCGCCGCCCGCAACTGCGCGATGCCCGGTGGTTCCTCACCGTCTCCGTCCTCGTCGAGGCGCAGCAGGACCACGGCGTCCCGGGCCCCGGCCTTGGCCAGTTCGGCAGGCGTGCCGTCGCCACCGTCGACCAGCCGGGCGCTGCTCCGTCCGTCCAGCAACGGTGCGTCGAAGACCGGCAGCGGCTCCGGCAGGGTGAAGCCGTCGGCGCCGGTCACCGTCGCGGTGAGCGTCGGCACGGCCAGATCCCACCGGCTGAAGAACTGGAAGGTGCCGGTCGACACCGGTCGGGTCGGCGCGGCGTACACCCGGCGCGTCTGTTCCAGGCTGAGCAATTCGCCGGAGAGCAGCGTCGCCGCCGCCGTGCTGCGCTGCCAGACCAGGGCGGCCCGGGTCGCCGTGCTCCGTTGCGGGGTGTCGATGCGCATCTCGCGGGCGGTCCGTGCGTCCTGACGGAGGGTCCGGTCCCGGTCGATGATCAGCTCCGGTTCGCTGAGCATCGTGGCATCCTTCGGGAAGCCCGATTCGGCCATCCCGAACACCCAGGTCGTGAGGGCGTAGCGCCCGGCCGGCAGTTCGATGGTGGCGGGCCGCCCGTTGAAGAGATGTGCCCAGTGGGTCGCGCCGGTGTCCAGATTGAACAACTGGCTCCGGCTGTTGAAGCCGCCCGGGGCGTGGCCGTCGCGGTCGACCGCCTCGATGGTCAGCGTCCGCGTCGGCGGGACGAGGTCGAAACCGATCGGGGTACGCAGTTCCGCACCACCGCCCTGGGCGGTCAACAGCCCGGCGTACAGGTTCGGGACGGTGGCGCTCGGGTCGAGCCGGACGACCGCACTGGCCCGCCCGCCGGCCGGGATGGTGAGCCGGGTCGGCGAGACGCCGAGCACCGCCCGCCGCTGGTCAGCGCCCAGGTCACGGGCCTCGGCGGTGAGGGTGAGGGTCACTGGCCGGCGGCCGGAGTTCGTGAAGCCGACCGTAGCCTCCCGAGCCGGCGTGCTGGCCGGGATCCTGCCCAGCGCGATGGTCGCGGTGTCGACGGTGACCTGTTGGTCCAGGGCCGCCGCGACGTTGACCCGGCCGGCCCCCTGCGTCTGCACCGGTGTGCCCCGGGTCTCGGTTGCGCTGCTGACCAGGGCGGCCTTGAGTTGGCCGGCCCTCCAGTCCGGGTGCCGCTGGGCGAGCAGCGCCGCCGCTCCGGCGACGTGCGGGGCGGCCATCGAGGTGCCCGACATCGCGGTGTAGTTGGCGTCGACCACCTCGCCGAGGGTGGTGCCGGCGGCGCGGGCCGCGACGATACCCACCCCGGGAGCGGTGACCTCCGGTTTGACCACGCCGTCAGCGAGCCGCGGTCCACGGCTGGAGAAGCTGGCGATCTGGTTCCGTCGGTCGACCGCGCCGACCGTCAGCGCGCTGTCGGCAGTACCGGGGGTGGCGACGGTCTGCCGGCCGGGGCCGGCGTTGCCGGCGCTGACCACGAAGAGAGTGCCGGAGCTGGCGGTGAGCGCGTCGAGTGCCTCGGTGACCGGGTCCGGCCCCGGGTCCGCCTGGGCGCCGAGGCTCAGGTTGACCACCCGGGCGCCCTCGCGTACCGCCCACTCCATTCCGGCGATGATCCAGGAGAGGTCTCCCGAACCACCGTCGCCGAGCACCTTGCCGATCAGCAGCCGGGCTCCGGGGGCCACCCCCTTGCCGCCCGGGCGACCGGCGGTGCCGCTGCCGGCGATGGTGGCGGCGACGTGGGTACCGTGGCCGACCCGGTCGGTGGTGTCGGCCGTCTCGGTGAAGCTCGCCGCGGCGCTGACCCGGCCGGTGAGGTCAGGGTGGGTCGGGTCGTAGCCGGTGTCCAGGACCGCGACCTTGACGCCCTTGCCGTCGTAGCCGGCCCGCCAGCCGTCGGGAGCACCGATTTGGGGCACGCTCTCGGTCAGGTCGGCGTGGACCTGGCGGTCCAGCCACAGCTTGCCGAACCCGGTCGCGAGGGTGGCGACGCCGTCGGCATCGACCTTCGACCGGCCGGGTGAGCCGGCAGAGACAGCGGCGACGGTGGCCCAGAAGTCGCGGGCCCGGGCCTTCTCCTCCCGTACCGCGATCGCCCCGATGCTGGTCAGTTCGCGCTGCCGGGTGGCGCCGGCCGGGGTGGCCGGTGCGGCGGCGCGGAGCCCCGGTGCCTTGGGGGCACCGGTGAGCAGCAGCGGCAGCGTCGGCCGGGCCGCGTCGTGGTAGCCCTTGGCGACCAGATCGGTGATGTTGAACAGGGCCGGATCGACCCGCCCGGCGGCCACCAGGGGGAGCGCCTCGTACGGCGTGACGTGAACATCGCCGTCGCGTTCGGAGAGTTGGAAGCCGAGCCCCTTCGGCGTACCGCGGTCGTCCACCTCGGCGACCTGTCGTCCATCGGGGAAGGTGGCGAGTCGGACCACGTCCCCGGTCACCAGGGTGACGGTGTGTACCGTCGCCGCCGGTCCGTTGGACGATGCTGGCGTGACTGCGCCACCGTCCGGTGCGGCGGCGGCCGGTGGAGTCCCAGCGGCCAGGACGGCGACGGCGACCGCGAACGCGACAACCGTACGTGACACTTTGACCACGAAGTCTCCCTTGACGTGCTGTTAGATCATCGAGCAGCGTCACACTTCGTCGCCGCAGCGGTAAAGAATCCAGGGTGAGCGCAGCTGCGCCATGACCCAGATGCGCCAGGAGGTTCGTTCGTGCTGAGACCCGCCGGGCTGAGCGCGGTGGAGGAGTCCACCTACCTCACGCTGATCCGGCAGGGCGGCGCCCGGGTGACGGAACTCGCGGACCGGATGGGACTGTCGGAGGCGCGGGTACGACGCGTCGTCGCGGTCCTCGAACGCGAGGGCTTCGTGCACCGCACCCCGCCACCCGGGGAACGGGTCGTACCGGTGCCGCCCGACCTCGCCGTCGAGCAGCTGATCCGGCGCCGGTACGCGGAACTGGAACTGACCCGGGAATCGGCGCACCGGCTCGCGGCCGAGGCGCGGGGCCGGGCGAGCAACCGGCGTACCGAGGAACTGATCGAGATCGTCTCGGGGCGGGCAGCAGTCGGCCGGGCCTTCGAACGGGTGCAGCGGACCGCCCGACGGGAGATGCGGGTGCTGGTCGCACCGCCGTACGCGAACCCGGCCTCGGTGAACGCCACCCAGCTCGACCTGGAGGCCGCCGGGGTTACCTACCGGGCGGTGTACGACAGCACGGCGCTGGACGACGCCGAGTTCGCGGCCAACGCCGCCGCCCACATCCGCTCGGGGGAACGGGCCCGGCTCGCCGTGGCGCTGCCCACGAAGCTCGCCGTCGCGGACCGCACCCTGGCGCTGTTGCCGCTGGCCTGGAGCGCGTCGGCGCACAACGCGGCGTTGCTGGTGCATCCGTGTGGACTGTTGGACGCCCTCGTCGCGCTCTTCGAGACGGTGTGGACCCAGGCGACGCCCCTGTCGGCGGCCGGGGTGGCGGTGTCGACGGCCGACGGCATCTCCGCCGAGGACCGGCACCTGCTCGCACTGCTCGTCTCGGGCCTCACCGACGAGGCGGCCAGCGCCCGACTCGGCGTGAGCCGGCGGACCGTCGTACGCCGGGTGCAGGTCCTGATGGAGCGTACCGACTCCCGGTCCCGGCTCCAGCTCGGCTGGCAGGCCCGCGAGCGCGGCTGGCTCTGAGCGGGAGACGGGACCGGGGCGAAGTTCGGAAAGGACCGATCGTGGGTGCCGGGGGAGCGGGCCGTCGCCGCCGACTATCTCGGCAGCACCTTCTCGATGACGGCCTCACCCGCGAACTCACCGAGATCCGTGAGCAGTTGGCCGTGGCCCACGCCGACCTCCGGGAAGCTCCCCGGCCAGCTGGCGCAGCCATACGTAACTGACGCCCAATCGAGCGTTGCCAGCTGTTCGATTTCCTCATCCCATCGAGCCGGTCAGGCGGCGCCGGAGAGCCGTCTTCACTCGCCCACCGACGTGCGGGAATTCGGTTGGTCCCAGGTCAACGCTTGGTTACCGTCTTCCACCGTGACACGCCCAGGTTTTGACTCGTACCTGATCTGCGCGACGCCCCGCTCGGGAAGTACCTTGCTGTGCGGTCTGCTGGACTCGTCCGGGGTTGCCGGCCACCCAGCCTCCTACTTCAATCGCAAGAGTTTGAATGAGTACGCCGACGACTGGCGTATAGCACGACCGCGTGATGGACGGATCGACGAAGCGTTCGTTCGAGCGGCGCTAACCGCCGGCAAGACTGCGAACGGTGTCTTTGGCGGGAGGATCATGGCAGAGACGCTGCCGGAACTGATAAGTGGCCTTGCCGCCGCCGCATCTATACCAGCGGTGACGGATGTAGACCTATTGAGCGCCCAGTTGGGTCAACTCAGATTCGTTCACCTGCGGCGACGCGACGTCGTGGCCCAGGCGGTGTCGTGGGCAAAGTCACTGCAAACCCATTTCTGGCATCCGGGCGAAGCCGTCGCGCCCGGACGCCAGGATCCTCATTACGACGAAGAGCTGATTGGTCGGCTTGTCGCCACGATCGAGAGATCCGAGGCGGACTGGACAGTCTGGTTCGCCTCTCACAGCATCGTGCCTTGCGAGGTGACGTATGAGGAGTTGGCGGCAGATCCGCCCCGCACTGCACAAAAGGTGCTCGACTATCTCGGTCTGAATGGTCCGCCGGATCGGCAACTGGTGGTCGGGCACCGTCGACAGGCCGATCAACTCAACGCAGACTGGATAACGAGATTTAAGTCTCGCTGAACCGTCGCCTGCCGTGTCGGCGGGGGTCGCGCCGTTGGCGACGAGGTCGCTCGTCTTTCCCGCCGAGCGATTCCAGACTGTTGTCGCGTGTCCCGTCTTCGCCAGGGCGGCTGCAAGAGCGCTGCCCATCGCGCCCAGTCCGAGAACGCTCACCTGGACGTCGTGGTTCGTGGTCATGTTTCTGGGGTCGGTAGGCGTCGCGGGCGTTGTGGCGTAAGGCTTTGGCGATGAGGGGTCGCGGAGCGTCAGCCGGCCGTCAGGCCGTCACCCAGACGGAGATCGGGCGGCTACCCGCCTACGGCGGCGGCTCCGGCGCCCAGCCCGAGACGGTCCACCGCGGCGGACACGAGCTCGTCCGGAGGCAGCGCGACGTCGAGCACCAGCCCCGACTCGCCCGGCTCGAACCGTTCCAGGATGGCCAGCTGAGAGTCGAGGAGGCTCGCCGGCATGTAGTGCCCGGCGCGCTGGGCCATCCGCTCCCGGATGACCTCCGCCGTCCCGTCCAGGTGGACGAAGTCCACGCTCGGTGGCCCCTGCCGGAGCACCTCCCGGTAGGACCGCTTCAACGCCGAGCAGGCCAGCACCGTCGACACGCCCTCGGCGTTACGGCTGGCCATCCAGTCGGCGAGGGCGCGGAGCCAGGGCCAGCGGGCGGCGTCGTCGAGGGGTACGCCGGAGCGCATCCTCGCCACGTTGGCCTCGGGGTGGAACTCGTCGGCCTCGGCGAAGGTCAACCCGGTGAGGGCGCTGATTCCCCTGGCCACGGTCGTCTTGCCCGCCCCGGACACGCCCATCACGACGACATGTCGGGGCAGGGGAGTGGCACGGTGCTCACCAGTCATGGACGGTCCCGTCCTTGAGGCGGTTGAACGGCAGGTAGGCCGGCACGTACGGGAACCGGTCGGCGGCCTTCTCGTCGAGCTCGACGCCCAGCCCCGGCTGCTCGCCCGGATGGAGGTAGCCGTCGGCGAATGTGAAGGACTGCCGGAAGACCTCGTCGGTCAGGGCGCCGTGTCGCATGTACTCCTGGATGCCGAAGTTGTGGATGGCCAGGTCGAGGTGCAGGGCGGCGGCCATGCCGACCGGGGAGATGTCGGTCGGGCCGTGGATGCCGGACTTGATCTGGTACTGCGCGGCGAAGTCGAGTAACTTGCGCATCGCGGTGATGCCGCCGGTGTGGGTGACGGCGGACCGGACGTAGTCGATCAACTGTTCGCGGATGAGCGTCTGGTAGTCCCACACCGTGTTGAAGACTTCGCCGATCGCCAGCGGCGTGGTCGTGTGGTGGCGGACCAGGCGCAGGGCCTCCTGGTTCTCGGCGGGAGTGCAGTCCTCGAGCCAGAACAGGTCGTACGGCTCGAGGTCCTTGCCGAGTCTGGCGGCCTGGATCGGGGTCATCCGGTGGTGACCGTCGTGCAGCAGCGGAAGCTCGGGGCCGAACTCGTTGCGTACCGCCTCGAAGACGCCGGGCAGGTGGCGCATGTAGGAGCGGGTGTCCCAGTCCTCCTCGGCTGGCAGCGGGGTGCGCTGCGCCGGTTCGTAGTCGTACCGCTTGCCGTCGGCGCTGGGCTGCGCGGCGACCCCGTAGACGGCGTTGATGCCCGGGACGGACGTCTGGACCCGGATCGATCGGAAGCCGAGTTCGAGGTGTTGGCGGATCGAGTCGAACAGCTCGGGGACGTCCCGCCCCGACGCGTGGCCGTACGCCATGATGCCGGTTCGCGACGCGCCGCCCAGCAGTTGGTAGAGCGGCATGCCGGCGGCCTTGGCCTTGATGTCCCAGAGCGCGACGTCCACGGCCGCGATCGCCGCCATGGTCACCGGTCCGCGCCGCCAGTACGCGGAGCGGTACAGAAACTGCCAGGTGTCCTCGATGCGGTGCGGATCGCGTCCGATCAACAGCGGGACGACATGGTCGCGCAGGTACGAGGCGACCGACAGTTCCCGCCCGTTGAGGGTGCCGTCGCCCAGGCCGGTGACCCCGTCGTCGGTGGTGATCTTCAGAGTGACGAAGTTGCGATCCGGGCTGGAGACGATGACGTCCGCTGCGACGATCTTCACGAGGTGCCTTTCTCAGGTGCCGCGCTGGGCGGGTTCAACGGATGGTGCTTCCAGTCTCGTGTCCATCCAAAAGGGACAGTTCGTTACGGCGCGGCAGGCCCTCCCAGTCGCCGTGACCGGAGACGGCGAAGGCGCCCAGAGTCACGGCGCGGTGCAGGCGGCCGTCGAGGTCGAGTCCGTCGAGATGCCCGGAGAGGTAGCCGGCGCTGAACGCGTCACCGGCGCCGACCGCGTCCACTGCGGTCACCGGCACCGCAGCGACGTGCCGGACGCCCTGGTCGGTGTGGGCCCGGACGCCGTCGGCGCCGAGCTTGACCAGGACGGTCTGCACGCCGCGCGCCAGCAGGCGCGCGGCGACGGTGGACTCGTCTGCCCCGGGCTCGTCGACGAGGTCCAGCTCGTCGGCCGAGGCGATGACCAGCGAGGCGTACGCGGCCAGCGGGGTGAGCGCCTTGCGGGCCGCCTCCCGGGTCCAGAGCCGGGCCCGGTAGTTGACGTCGAGGCAGACGACCGTTCCGGACCGGGACGCTGTCTCGGCCGCCCAGGTGGCGGCCTCGCGGGCGCTGCCGGACAGCGCCGGGGTGATCCCGGTCAGATGCAGGACCCGGGCGCCCTCGGCGATAGGTGTGCGGACGTCCTCGACGTTCAGGGCGGACCCGGCCGAGCCGGCCCGGTGGTACCGCACCCGGGTCACGTCGGCGGTGCGCCGTTCCAGGAACATCAGCCCGGCGGGACGGGCGGGATCCGTGGCCACGCCGTCGACGCGTACGCCCTCGGCGCGCAGTTGCCGCAGCACGTACTCGCCCAGCTCGTCGTCGCTGACCCGGCCGACCCAGGCGGTCCGGTGGCCGAGCCGGGCCAGTCCGATCGCGACGTTGGACTCCGCGCCGGCCAGGTGCATGGTCAGGGCACCCCCGACGGCCAGCGGTCCGGCCGTCCGCAGCGACACCAGTGACTCGCCGAAGGTGAGCACGTCGACCGCGGTCATGAGACCGGCCGGTGGGTCGCCGCCGCCAGGTAGGCGCGCGCCCGGGCGCGCAGCGCGTCGAGATCGCCGCCGGCGGCGGCGTCGCCCACCAGCGGGCCGCCGACGCCGACGGCGATGGCCCCGGCGTCCAGGTAGGCGGGCATCTCGGCCAGGCCCACCCCGCCGACCGCGACGAGGGGAAGCTCCGGGAACGGGTCGCGCAGCGCCCTGAGGTACGCCGGTCCGCCGAGCGAGGCGGGGAAGAGCTTCACCGCGGACGCCCCCATCCGGACCGCGGTGTACGCCTCGGTCGGGGTGAGCGCCCCGGCGGCGACCGGTAGTCCGCGGCGGACGGCCTCGGGGATGGACTCGACGACGGCTGGTGTGACGACGAAGTGCGCTCCGGCGGCGGCCACGTCGGCGACGTCGGCGGCGGTGAGCACCGTCCCCGCGCCGATCAGCGCTCCGGCCGGCGCGGCCGCCCGGATGGCGTCGATGGCGTGCAACGCTCCCGGCGTCGTGAGGGCCACCTCGACGATGCGTACGCCCTCCTCCAGCAGCGTTATGCCGGTGGCGATCGCGGCGGCGGTGTCGGTGCCGCGGATGATCCCCAGCACGCGGGCTGCGGCGAGTTCGCCGGTCAGGTCGAAGGTCATGCTCACCACTCCGCGTAGGAGCCGTCGGGGTGCCGGAAGGTGGGGCTGCGCCAGACGTGCCCACGCTTGTCCGCGGCCCGAACCGCCTGCTCGTCGATCTCGATGCCGAGCCCGGGCGCGGTGAGCCGCTCGATGTGCCCGTCGACGAATTTCAGCGGCGTGGTCTCCACGACGTAGTCGAGCACCTCGGCGCCGAGGTTGTAGTGGATGCCGATGCTCTGTTCCTGGATCAGGTAGTTGGGTGTGGCGAAGCCGATCTGCAGGCACGCCGCGAGGGCGATCGGCCCGAGTGGGCAGTGCGGAGCGAGCTGCACGTCGTACACCTCGGCGAGCGCGGCGATCCGGCGTACCTCGGAGATCCCGCCGGCGTGCGAGAGGTCCGGCTGGGCGACCGCGATGCCGGCCTGGAAGACGGGCAGGAACTCCTGCCGGCTGTAGAGCCGCTCTCCGGTCGACACCGGCGTGGTCGTGGACCGCACGAAGTCGCCGATGAGGTGGGAGTTCTCCGGTACGACCGGCTCTTCGAGAAAGAGCGGCCGGTACGGCTCGAGCAGCGGGGCGACGCGGCGGGCGTTGGCGAGGGTGAACCGGCCGTGGAAGTCGACGGCGACGTCACGCTCGTCGCCCAGCACCTCCCGGGCGGCGGCGACCCGCTGGACCACCCCGTCCAGTTCGGCGACCGACGCGATCGGGCTCATCCGCCCGGACGCGTTCATCTTGACGGCCGTCAACCCGGCCGCCATCTGGGCCGCGATGTGGTCGCGGACCTCGCTGGGCTCGTCGCCGCCGACCCAGCCGTAGACCCGGATCCGGTCCCGGACCGGGCCGCCGAGCAACTGGTGCACCGGCGCCCCGTACCGCTTGCCGGCGATGTCCCACAGCGCCTGGTCCAGGCCGGACACGGCGCTGGCCAGGATCGGGCCGCCCCGGTAGAAGGAGCCCTTCGTCATGGTCTGCCAGTGGTCCTCGATCCGCAGCGCGTCCCGGCCGATCAGCAGCTCGCTGAGCTGCTCGACCGCGGTGCGGACGGTTTCGGACCGGCCCTCACAGGTCGCCTCGCCCCAGCCGACGATTCCGGATTCGGTCTCGACGCGGACGAAGAGCCACCGGGGCGCGACGAGGAAGGTCTCGACCCGTGCGATTGTCGTCATGGTGTCCTTAGCCCTTCGTCGCGCCGGCGGTGAGGCCGGAGACGACGTACTTCTGCACGAACAGGGCGATCAGCATGATCGGCAGGGTGACGACGCTGGCCGCCGCCATGAGGCCGCCCCAGTCGATGCTGGCATAGCCGACGAAGTCGAAGATCGCGACGGGCAGGGTCTTGGTGTCCGCGCCGGAGAGCACCAGGGCGAACATGAAGTTGTTCCAGGAGAAGATGAACGACAGGATGCCGGCGGTGGCCACGCCTGGGATCGACAGCGGCAGCGTGACCCGGCGGAACGCCCCGATGTGGGTCAGCCCGTCGACGAGCGCCGCCTCCTCGAGTTCGACGGGGAGGCTGTCGAAGTAGCCCATCATGATGTAGACCACCAGCGGCAGTGACACGAACATGTGGCTGACGACGAGCACGCTGAACCCGCCGACCATCTTCAGGTTGGAGAAGACGTAGTACCAGGGCACCAGCAGCGAGACGCCGGGGATGACCCGCGCCATCAGCACCACGACCGCGGACTTCCTCATGTTGAAGCGGCTCATGGAGTACGCCGCGGGCACACCGAGGACGATGGAGAGCACCGTGGCCGCGAAGGCCACCCAGAGGCTGTTGCCGATGAACTGGACGTAGTTGGCCTGCTCCAGGACGTTTGCGTAGTTGTCCATCGTGGGCGAGAAGACGAGCGCCTTGCCCGTGTCGTAGATGTCGACGTTCGTCTTGAACGACGCGGCGACCATCCAGAGCAGCGGTGCGAGCAGCGCGATCACCACGACGGTGAGCGCCACGACGCGGAACACCCGGTACGTGGGGCGGGGCTTCATCGCTGCGCCTCCTTCCTACGAGACGTCAGGGCCCACATCGATCCGATGATGATCAGGAAGAAGATGATGAGGACGGTCGATGAGATGCCGTACTCGTTGTAGTCGAAGCTCAGGCCGTAGGCGTACACGTTGAGCGTTTCGACCTCGTGGAACGAGCCGCCACCGCGGCCCTTCGTGGCGTAGAGGATGTCGAAGGTCTTCAGCGCGTCGATGCCACGCAGCAGGATCGCGACGATCACGGTCGGCATCACCAGCGGCAGGGTGACGTGCCGGAACCGCTGCCAGGTGCTGGCGCCGTCGATTCGCGCCGCCTCCTGGGGCTCGTCGGAGAGCGAGCTCAGGCCGGCGAGCAGGATCAGCACCACCATCGGGGTCCACTGCCAGACGTCGATGAAGATCGTCGTGGGCAGCGCCGAGTGCTGGCCGGCCAGCCACGGTTGCGGGCCGATGCCGACCCAGCCGAGGACCTGGTTCGCCAGGCCGATGTTCGGGTCGAAGATGAGCCGCCACATCATGCCGACCGCGACCGGGGTGGCGACCAGCGGCATCAGGATGGCGACCCGGACCCATTTCTGACCCCGGAACGGTCGCCACAGCAGCAGCGCGACCGCCATGCCGAGGACGACCTCGAACAGCAGCGCGACGACGGTGAACGCGGCGGTCCGGGCGACGGCCGGCCAGAACCGGCCGGTGTCCGAGAGCACCTCGACGTAGTTCTGGAAGCCCACGAACTCGGATTCCGCCCGGACCGAGCCTTCGGCGTCGGTGAGGCTGAGGTATCCGGTCCAGGCCAGCGGGAAGATGATCAGCGCGGCGACGAAGACCATGGCCGGCGCCGCGAAGAGCCATTTGCGGTGGTCGTTGGCCCAGCGGGCCCACGCCGGCGTGTCCGGCGTCTCCGAGGTTGTACGGGGGGGTCTGGTGGGGGTGGTCACTGCTGCCATGAGATCTCCGGGGTGGGCGGGCCGGACGGGGGTGGCGGAGCCGGACCGGCCCACCACCCCCGCGCCAGGCTTACTTGGCCTCGTCGTCCAGGAACTTCTGGAACGCTGCGTTGGCGGTGTCGGCCGCCGCCGCCGCGTCCTTGCCGGCGATGGCGTCGACGATCGGCTGGCCGACGATCTCGCGGGCCTGGGCGACCTTGTTGACCAGCGGGCGGTCGTGACCCACGCCTTCCTTGGTGCTGGCCGCGATGGCCTCGACGAGGTCCTTCGGGTACGTCGCGGTGCCCTCCGGGTTGGTCCAGACCGAGCTACGCGCACCCGGCACGCCGGACTTCTGCTGCGCGAGCGTCTGCTCCTTGCTGGTCGCCCACTCGACGAACTTCCAAGCGTTGCTCTGGTTCTCGGAGTTGTCGTTGATGCCCAGCGCCCAGGAGGGGATGTTGTACGGCTTCGAGCCGGCGGGGCCCGCCGGGAAGGGTGCGAAGCCGACGGTGTCGGAGACCTTCGACTTGGCCGGGTCGGTGGCGTTCTTGTAGAGCGAGTTGGCCTCGGTGTAGAACGCGGCCTTGCCCTGGGTGAAGATGGCCATCGCCTCGGGCCAGCTCATGTCGGTGCTGACGTTCGCCGGGCCGTGGTCCTTGAGGAGCCCGCCGTAGTAGGCGTACGCCTGCTTGGCCTGCTCGCTGTTGACGGAGGCCTTACCGCTGCTGTCGACGAAGTCGCCGCCGAAGCTGTAGAGGAAGCTGGAGAACTGGGTGACCGCCGGCGACTTTCCGGTACGGGCCACGAAGCCCGCGACGCTCGGGTCGGTGGCCTTGATCTTGGCTGCGGCTGTCTTGAGCTCGTCGAGAGTCTTCGGCGGGGCGGTCAGACCGGCCTTGGCCAGCAGGTCCTTGCGGTAGTAGAGGACTTCCTGTTCGGTGATGATCGGGACACCGACCGCCTTGTCCTCGTACGAGGTGGCCTCCACCGGGCCGGCCTGGAAGTCGCTGAAGTCCCAGTCCTTGTTGGACTTCACCTCGTCGGACAGGTCGGCGAGGTATTTGTTCTTGGCGAACAGCTTCCCCTCCTGCAGGGGGCGGTACATCATCACGTCGAGGTCGCTGGAGCCCGCGTTCAGCTTGACGTTGTACTGGTCGGAGAGCTGGTCCTCGCCGAGCTGGGTGATCTCGACCTTCAGGCCGGTCTGCTTCTCGAACTCGGGCAGGGCCTGCTTGATGTTCTCCGTCCACACGTGGTTGGCCAGGGTCACCCGCACCGTCTTCGATGCGGCGCTGTCGTCACCGCCGCCGCACGCCGACAGGCCCATGGCGGCAACCACGGCCAGAGAAGTTCCAAATATCGATCGACGCCGCACGTCCATCTCTCCTTCTGTCCTGGTCGCCGCTTCGGGGGTGGAGCGCGACCTCGCGGTTAACGTCCGCTTAACGTCCGGATGCTAGGCCGATAAAGCGGATTTATTCAAGTAGTAATGTTCAACTGATATGCTCCAAGGCGTGGACCGGTCCTCATCAGGGGTTGCAGCCGTCCAAAAGAAGGCCCCTGCCGAGGCCGGGCTGCACGCACAAGTTCTCGACCACCTCGGCACCGCCATCTGCGGCGGCCAGCTGACACCCGGCTCCGTCCTGAACATCGACGAGCTGGTCGACCGGTACGGCGTGTCCCGCTCGGTCGTCCGCGAGGTCTTGCGGGTGCTCGCCGCCATGGGGTTCATCGAGACCCGTCGGCGGGTCGGGGTGATGATCCGGTCGGCACGCGACTGGAACGTCTTCGACCCGCAGGTGATTCGCTGGCGACTGGCCTCCGAGGGCCGGATGGCGCAGATGCGCTCGATCACCGAACTACGGACCGCCGTCGAGCCGCACGCCGCCTGGCTGGCCGCTCGCCGGGCCGACCACGACGAGGCGAGCGATCTCGTCGGGTTGGCGGCCAAGATGTGGGCCGCCGGGAAGGCCGGGGATGAGGACCGCTTCCTCCGCCTCGACATCGAGTTCCACCGGCGGGTGCTGGCAGCCTCGGGTAACGAGATGTTCGTCAAGCTGCAGGACCTGGTGGCGGAGGTGCTCACCGGCCGCCACCACTACGACCTGATGCCGCACTACCCCCACGAGCAGGCTCTCCAACTGCACGCCGACGTGGCGCAGGCGATCCAGCGTCACGACGGCGCCCGCGCCCGTGCCGCCATGGTCCAGATCATGGAGCAGGCGTTCGGCGAGATGAAGTCGATGTGGGAGCAGACCGGCGAACCCGGGCGGGGCTGAGCAGGATCGCAGAACCCGACCGGCCCCAGATCCGTGTGGACCCTCTTCACTGATGACGTGATCGCCTCTGGCCGGGCTTCCTACCCGACCTAACGGACCACACCAAGATCAACCACAAAGTTCTGACAGGCCCACGAACCCGAGTGCGGGTGGGCTGTGATGAGCGTACTGCTCTGCTTCGGTTCCGAAAGTCCCGGGCCGCCGGCAGGAACTTCCGCGCGTACGGCAGGGACTCCCGCCAGCCGGTGAACAACTGCTCGACCTCGGCCTCGGCCGGCGGCACCCGCGGTACGTCGTGGTACGGCTTGCTCAGCCGGTTGAAACGCCCTCTGAGCGCAGGTGATCACCGCAGCCCACACGAAGTGGATTTACCCGTTCACCGGGCTGCAGCCAACCCAAGCACCGTCGGCGGGTCGGGTATCCGGCGCATCATCCGAATCAACGTCATCTAAGACACCGACGCCGCAATCCGATGCGCCAACCGGGGTGCGCGGTCAGGCAGCCGCCGGGATATGTCTGGCAGCACCGCGTACGGGAGACCGGCGGGCATGTTCTCGCCCGCGTCATCCGACGCGTCCGTCGGCGGGGCGCGCTCTCGCCGACGGACCTCACCGGAAGACGGAGCCTACGGCTTGCGGGCGAGTAGCCCGACAAAGGTGTGATAGGTGTCAGTCTGCTTCGGAGCGGGCGTGCCCGGCTCTGGACGCCACTCGGCCAGCGACACCAGCCCCGGTTCCAGCAGCGTCAGCCCATCGGCGAAGGAGAGGATCTCCTCGTCGGTACGCCAGCGGCCGGTGCCCAGCGACTCGTTGAAGACCCGCTCGACCTCGCGGGCCTTGCGGGAGCCCTCTGGGTCGCGCTCGGCCGGGTCGCGGAAGTGCGAGATCGCCACGTAGCTGCCGGAGGGCAGCGCGTCGATCAACGCCGCCGCCACCGCTCGCGGATCCTCGTCGTCACCGAGGTGGTGCAGGATCGCGAAGAGCAACAACCCGATCGGCCGGTCGAAATCGAGGAACCGACGTACGTCCGGGTGATTGAGGATCTCCTGCGGTGCCCGGATGTCGGCCTGGATCACCGTCGCGGTGCCCTCCGCGGCGAGCAGGGCCCGCCCGTGGGTCAGGACGATCGGATCATTGTCCACGTACACCACTTGGGCCTTCGGGTTGTGCTCGGTGGCGACCTCGTGCACGTTGCCCTGGGTGGGCAGCCCCGATCCAATGTCGAGGAACTGGTCGATGCCCGCCTCGGTGACAAGGAAGCGAATCACCCGACGCAGAAAGGCCCGGTTCGCCTGGCCGGCCGCCGGCCCGTCCGGTGTGATCTGCAGGGCCTGCTCGGCAACCTTTCGGTCGACCTCGAAGTTGTCCTTGCCCCCCAGGAAGAAGTCATAGACCCGAGCCACGCTGGGAATGCGGGGGTCGATGCCGGGGGGTGCCGCCTTGTCGCGGGTCACAGGCGTCTCCATTCGATTGGGATGAGCGCAGGCTGAGGTCTGCGGGCGGTGCCGGCGTTGCGGGCGAGTGTAGCGATCGGGAGGGTTGAATTTCGCCCCGACTGGTATCGCTCCCATCGAATCGTCCCCTCACCAGCGCACTCATCGAGCGACGCGCCGTAGCGGACGCCGACCGGCATCTCTGGCCGAGTGCGGCACGGGATCTGTACAGGTACGGCGTCCGGAAGCTCAAGGTGCGCTCGATGCCTGGCGCGCTCACTGTCTGCTGCCCCGAGTTGGCCGCGTGACCGGCCGGAACCGTCCCCCTCCCCGCGGGCTGGCGGCGCTGCTCATCAGTTTCGGCCGCGGTTCTGTCAGCACCGGGGCGGTGTCCCGTAGGTTGGTGGCGTGCGAGGAGAGGCGGACCACAGGATGACGGCGGCACCAGGCCAGCGGCCGAGTGCTCTGGATCCGGTGGTTGCCGGACACGGCGCAGAGGAGGATCTACGGGCGTTGTTCGGGCAGTCCACCGCCCTCTTCGTGTCGCTCGCCGGGCCGGAGCACCTGGTGGAGACGGCGAATCCGGCGTTCTTCGCCACCGTCGGCGAAGAACGGGCTCGCACCGGGGTCGGGCTGGTCGACCTGATGCCCGAACTGGCTGGTCAAGACTTCATCGCTCTGCTGAACCAGGTCTACCACACGGGTGAGCCCTACACCGGCCGTGACGTCCGGGTCGTGCTGGGCGGGGGCCCGTACGCGCGGGAGGCGTACTTCGACTTCACCTACGAGCCGCGACGAGACGTCAGCGGCACCGTGACGGGGATCCGGGTGATCGCGGTGGAGACCACCCAGGTCAAGCAAGCCCAACGGCTGATGGGCGAACACCGGGCTCTGCTGGAGCAGATCGCCCGTGAGGCACCCCTGGGCGAGGTGCTCGACGGCATGGTCCGCTGTATCGAGGATCTGGCCCCGCAGGAGGTGCTCGTCTCCGTACTGCTCGCCGATTCCGACGGTCGGCACCTGCGTCACGGCGCCGCGCCCAGCCTGCCCGACTTCTACAACAAGGCCATCGACGGGATCGCCACCGGTGAAGGCGTCGGCTCCTGCGGCACCGCTGCGCACCGTCGGGAACCGGTCATCGTCACCGACATCACCACCGACCCGTTCTGGAACGACTTCCGTGACCTGGCCGGCCAGGCCGGATTGGCCGCCTGCTGGTCCACGCCGATCCTGGCCCGCGACGGCGGCCTGCTGGGCACCTTCGCGATGTATCACCGCACTCCGCGTTTCCCGCAGGACGCTGACCTCGCCCTTGCCCGGGTCTTCGCCGGCACCGCGGCCCTGGCCATCGAACGCCACCACATCGAACAGGCGAAAGCAGAGGCCGAAGCGCGCGCCAAGTCAGCTCATGACGAGCTCGCCAAGGTGATACGTGTGGAACGGGAGCTGCGCGCCGAGGCTGAGCAGCGCGCCGGTGCCGCCGCGGAACTCGCCGCCCGGATGCGTGCCGCCGCGGCGACACAGGCCACCATGCCGCACCCCGAGCGTTGTCAGCTCGGCGGCGCCACGCAGTGCACCGCACCGGCCGAGATCAAGATCGCCGATTCATGGGGTGACGCGGCGTGGGGCTGCCCCGCCCACGTCGAGGAAGCCATCCTCAACGTTCGGTCGGTGTTCATCGCCAGCGAAGAACTCGGCGGCCTGGCCGCCTACCTCAACCGCTGACACGGCCACCGGGTCGCCGGGCCGCCGCCCGAGTGATTCAGGATCGGTGGGCTGCCACGTTGATGACGTTGCCGTCCGGCGCGCGGACGAAGAACCGGCGCACTCCCCATTGCTCCGTGGTCAGCGGGTGCACGATCTCGTAGTCGAGCCGCTGTGCCTCCGCGTAGGCGCCGTCCACGTCGTCCACCTGCACCGAGATGACCGAATCCTCGGGTGCGGACGCGTCGCCGGAGACGAGCTGCACGTTCGCGCCGGTGTCGGGCGAGGTGTAGCGGGCCACCCAGCCCAGGTTGAACTCCTCGGTGCTCAGCCCGAGATAGTCGGTGTAGAAACCCTTCGCGGCGCTGATGTCAGCCACTGCAAGGTTGGCGAGAACGCGGACGACGCGCATGCGGACCTCCTGCTCGGACTGGGGCGCTCCCGATTATCCCTGCGGCAGACGCGTTCCGTGATGACTGAGGTAGAGGGGCAGCGCCGGGCTGTCGAGCCAGGCCGCGAACAGACCGACCCCACCGTCGGTTCGCGTGACGACAGCGCGCTGCTACGCATCGAGGCCGCCGCGGATGCCGCCGCCGTCGACGACCTTGGCGAGGTCCTGCGCCGCCCGGGTAACGGCTCTCCAGCTGGCTCACCACCGCAAATCACCTCCGGGGGATGCGTACGAACTGAGCGACAATTCGCCGCCCTCGGGTCGCGGCCGAGTTGCCTGATCATCGCCAAGTCGACGCCAAGTGAGTGCCAGGCGTGCTCGTCAAGGGTCGGCACGAGAACGTACCGGCCGTCCTGGGCAGGTACCGGGCCGGCCCTCGATGGCCGGCCGCCCCGAGCGGGCCGCTGACCGCAGCGGCCGGAGGAGAACATGGGCACGACCGATTCCGAGACCGGGCCAAACCTCATCGGCTTCCGGATCAACCACCGCACGATGCGGGCCGACACGCGGCGGCTGGCCGACCTGTCGGCCGGCGTGGCCGCCGGTCACATCACGTACGACCGCCGTCGGGCGAAGGCCCTGCGGACGTACGTGTGGCTGCTCTGCGCCGGCATCCACCATCACCATCGAATGGAGGACGAGGTCCTCTGGCCGGTGCTGGAACGCTCGGCCGCCGCCGAGATCGACCTGCGGGACCTCAGCGACGACCACGCGGCACTCGATCCGGTGCTGGACGAGGCGCGCGCGTCGGTGGACGACCTGGTCTCCGTGTTCACCTCGGGCGATCCGGCGCAGGGACAGGTGCGAGCCTCGGCAGGGCGCCTCGCCGCGATCCTGGCCCAGCTGCGCGACGTCCTCGACGAGCACATCGAGGAGGAGGAACGGCTGATCTTCCCGGTGATCCGACGATACGTCAGCGTGGCGGACTGGGTCACGGTGGAGCGGGCCGTGCGCAAGGGCGGCGCGCTGCGCTTCGAACTGCCCCGGATCGAACGTTACGCCCGGCCTGAGGAGTTGGACGAGCTGAAGCGGATCGCCGGACCGGTGCTGCGGCTGACGCTCGCGGCGTTGCGGCCAGGTTTCCGCCGCCGGGAGGCGATGGTCTTCGGCGGGTGACCGGACACGGCGATCGCGTTCAGGTCGCCGGCACGTACGCCGATTCATCGCACCATGGCACGGCTCCGGCCGTGCGGGCCAGCCGGAGCCCGGCGTCCCGATGCACGGCGGCGGCTGTCGGTTCGCCGAGCGTGGCGGCGAGTTCGGCGAGGGTCTGGTCCACCGGCCCGAGCGAGATCGTTCCACACTCCAGCCCGGCGAAGCGCCCGGCCCACGGCAGTAGCTCGCGGTAGCAGCGCCGTGCGGCCGGAGCGTCGCCGAGCCGTGCCGCGACCTGACCGCGCAGCGTCATCCAGTACAGCCACAGGTAGTCGGGACGGATCGGGGCGTCCGGTCGCCAGACGGCCCGCGCCTCGGCATGGTCACCGGCGGAGAGCAGCGCGTGGGCCAGCACGTCGTGGGTGTCGTCCGGCACCCGCGCGTGCACCTGCCGGATCTCCCCGATCACCTCGTGTCCACGTCCGATGGTGCTCAGTACGGTGAAGCGGCCCATGAGTCCCATCGCCGCCGCGTTCGGGCCACCGACGCGGCTCATCCGGTCACTGATCTCCGCGTACCGGCGCGACGCCTCGTCGAGATCTCCTCTGAACAGGGCGCACAGGCCAGTGAACCATCCCATGACGGCGAGGATCAGGCCGAGCTGTCCCGTGGTGGCCTCCTCGACCGCGCGGTCGACGTGGTGCCGTGCCCGATCGAAGTCGGCGTCCGCGAGGGCGGCCTGGTAGAGGATGTGGTGGGCCTCGCAGCGGTACGCGGTGAGGCCCGCAGCCTCGGCTGTCGCGAGCAGTTCCCGTCCGACGGCGGGCAGTTCGTCGCGATGGGCGGGAGCGACGGTGACGAAGTAGCGCGCGTTGAGCGCGCGGCAGAGCACGGCCGGGTCGTCCTGCCGGCGGGCCAGCAAGAGGCCCTCCCGGGTGACCTCGTCGGCGCGATCCTGGTCGGCGCCTTCGATCTCGAAGGCGAGGACGCTCAGCAGCCGGGAACGCAGCTGGGGACGGTCGTCGCCAACTCGGGACAGCTCCCGTTCGAGCAGCCGGACCAGCGGCTCGTCGACGAGGCGGTCGGGCCTGATGGTCCAGGTAATCGGGGCGTCGAAGCAGGTCAGGGCCGCATGGATGGCTGTGGGATCGCCGATGCCGCTGGCCAGTCTGACCGCCTCGCCGCGGGCGGCACGCGCGGTGAGTACGTCACCGGCGAGCGCGCTGGCGGTGGCCAGGCTGCACTGCAGGTCCAGGCGCGTGTGGGCGGCAGTCGCCGGGGCCAGGTCGGCCGCGCGAAGCGCGCCGGCCCAGAGCGCGGCGGCCTCCCGAGGGGCGCCGAGGTCACCGGCGCGGCGCGCGGCGGCGGCGAGGTGTCCGATCGCGTCGGCGGCGGTGGACGGGGTAAGGGCCGCGAGTGCGTGCCGCCCCATCGCCGCCACGTCCTCGAAGCGCTGTTCCTGCAGCACGGTGAGGATTCGGCGGTGGATCCGAGTGCGTCGCAGCAGCGGGACACTGTGATAGAGCACGTCGCGCATCAGGGCGTGCGCGAATTGCACCCGTCCCGCCGCGGGTTCGACGAGCAGCCCCGCGGTCACGCCGGCCTCCAGACCGTCGAGGACCGCTTCCTCTGGGCCGCCGTCGACCGCGAGCAGGGTGTCGACGGCGGCGTCCGCTCCGAAGACGGCGGCGTGCCGCAGCACCGTCTGCGCGGCGGCCGGCAGCCGTGCCAGCCGCCGTGCCAGCACGTGCCCCAGCCCGGCGGGGATGCCGTTGAGCGCCGCCGCCGGTCCTTCGGCCGCGATCAGTTTGGCCAGCTCGATCGTGAACAGTGGATTGCCCGCCGAACGGTCCCGGACGGTGCGCAGCAGCTCGGTGTCGGTGGTGTCCACGCCGTGCCGGCGCAACAGTTCGGTGACGGCGTCGGCGTCGAGGCCGCCGAGCTCAAGGTCGACCGCCGGTACGCCGGCCAGCGCGGCTCGGGCCGCCGCGAGGTCGTCGGTCACCTCGTCCGGTCGGTACGTCGTCACGACGAGGACGGGTGCCCGTGCGAGGGCGGCGGCGAGGTGGCGAAGGATCCGCAGGGTTTCGCCGTCAGCACGGTGGACGTCCTCGATCAGCACGAGCAAGGGGCCCTGGCGGGTCAACCGGGACAGGTAGGCGGCCAGCGCTTGACGGAGGTGGAACTCGTCGTACTCGCCGGGTGTCTCGACCGGCGTGCCGAAGTCCAGGAGCAGGCGTAGACCGTGGGCTTCCGCCTCGTCGGGCGGGAGGTGTCGGTGGGCGGCGGTGACCACTTCGTGCCATGCCCAGGCCGGAGGGGCGCCTTCTACCTGCGGGCAGGTCCCAGTGACCGAGTGCCAGCCGTTCGCGGCGAGGGAGTGGGCGAAGTGTTGTGCCAGCGTCGACTTCCCGGCTCCCGCTTCGGCGCCGACCCAGCAGATGCCGAGACCGGCCCCTGCGGCACTGTCGGCTGCGGCCCGTAACCGGGCCAGTTCTGCCGCGCGGCCCAATGCTCGCCCCGGATGTGCTGAGGCAGTGGGGGCATGGCAGAACGGGGTCGTCGGGTCGGGCAGCCCGGCTGCGGGGTCCGGCGGGGCGATGGTAGCGGCAGTCGCTTCCAGGCGGGGACTCTGCCGCAGCAGGTCCGTCTCCAGGCTCCGCAACTCACGGCTGGGGTCGATGCCCAACTGCTCAGCCAGCGTGGCGCGGACCGCGCGCAGCACGTCGAGCGCCTCGGCCTGCCGCCCGAGGCGGTACAACGCGACCGCGAGCAGCATGGCGGCCCGCTCCCGCAGCGGATGCTCCCGCACGTGCGGGTCGAGGTCGAAGACCACCTCGTTCGGGCGAGCCAGGTCCAGCAGCACCTGTGCCCGCTGCTCGACGGCGGTCAGTCGTAGCTGGGACAATCGTTCGCTTTCCCGATCCGCCCATGGCTCCCCGACGAACTCGGCGTACGGTGTGGCCCCGTTCCAACAGGCGAGGGCCTCGTTCAGGCTGGACACGGCTGCGACGGGCCGGTGCTCGGCGTCCGGTGTCGCCGCCCGGAGCAGCGCCTCGAACCGCCAGGCGTCCACGTCCGCTGTCGGTAGCCTCAGGGCGTAGCCAGGGGCGACGGTGACGAGGATCCGGGCGGGCGCGCGGGACGGTCGGTCCGGTTCCAGCGCCCGGCGCAAATTCGACACGTACACCTGCAGGGCGGCCTGGGCTCGCGGGGGCGGATCTCCCGACCACAGATCCTCCACGAGCCGGTCGACCGACAACACATGGCCGTCTTCGGCGACGAGCCGGGCCAGCACCGCGCGCTGCCGGGGTGCCCCGAGGTTGATCATGGCGTCGTCGCGGGTGGCCCACACCGGGCCGAGCACGCCGATCGTCGTCACGCTGTGACCCTAGTCAGGCGAGCCCGCCTCGGAGATCGAACATCCGGCAGTTCCGGCTCGCCGGTCGGGCCACTGTTTCTGGCCGGGTGTCTCCATGTCCGGATTGTGCTCACGACGAGCCCAGGCCGGTCGCCAACGATTCCCAATCGATTCCCAACCGTCGCGTCAGGGTGAGGAGGCACAACGACGGAAGGATCTGCAATGCGCAACATTCTTGTCACCGGCTCGGTGGACGGCATTGGTCTGCGAACCGCGGCCCAACTCATCGCCCAAGGGCATCAGGTGGTCCTGCACGCCCGCAACGAGGAGCGGGCGGTGGTCGCCAAGACGGCGCTCCCAGCGGCGGCCGGGATCGCGGTCGGCGACCTGCGCTCGATCGAGGAGACCGCCGCGCTCGCCGGGTCGCTGGCCGGGCTCGGACGCTTCGACACCATCGTGCACAACGCTGGGATCGCGCGGCTGGACGCCCCGGAGCGGGAGTTGACCGCGGATGGTCTGGAGTCGACCTTTCAGGTCAACGTTCTCGCGCCGTACCTGCTGACGGCGTTGCTCCCCCAGCCGGAGCGTCTCGTCTACGTGTCGTCGGCGATGGCTGCGGACGGTGTGGTCGACCTCGCCGACCTTCAGTACGACGCTCGCCCGTGGAACGGGGTCGAGGTGTACTGCAGCTCGAAGCTGCTGGACCTGATGCTCGCCTTCGCGGTGGCCCGTCGCTGGCCCGGAACCTTGAGCAACGCGGTCGACCCCGGCTGGGTGCGCACCAAGATGGGCGGCGACGCCGCGCCGACGAACCCCGACGACGCCGCGCGGGCCCAGGTGCGCCTCGCCGTGGGCACCGACCCCGACGTCCTGGTCAGCGGGCATTATTTCAGTGAACGCGACTGGCGACCGTCCCGCTCCAGCGTGGATCCGGCACTGCTCGACGAGTTGCTCAGACACTGTGGTGAGCTCACCGGCGTCGACCTGCCCGAGGAGGCGTCGGCTGCGCACTTCCGGCAGCACCTCGACGGTTGATCTTCACGGCTGGCAGCGGAGTGAGCGTCTGGTCCAGGATGTCGCGGTGCAGCTCGGCGAGCTCCGGTCCGGGCTCGACGCCCACTTCGTCCAACAGGCGGTTGCGCGCCTCGTACAGCACCATCAGCGCGTCCCCCTGACGGCCTGTCCGGTACAACGCCCGCGCCAACAGCGTCCAAGCCCGCTCCCGCAGCGGGTGGTCACTGAGGAACGCCCGGAGCTGCGCGACGGCCGTATCGTGGGCGCCCACCTCGACCAGGGCGGCCAGGCGATTTTCTATCGCACCGGTCCGCAGCTCCTGGAGCCGATGCGACTCCGCGACCACGAACTCGTGGTCCGTGCAGTCGGCGTACGCCCGTCCCCGCCAGAGTGCGAGCGCCGCGTCGAACCGGGCCAGCGCGGACCGGGCCTCGCCGGCAGCCAGCAGGTCCCGACCGTGGGCTGCCGCCGTACCGAACCGGTCGGCGTCGAGTGTGCGCGGCCCCAGCCGCAACGCGTACCCGGCACCGTCCCGGACGAGTATCCGCCCCGGCTGCCGTGGCGCCCGGTCGGGCTCGAGCGCCCGACGCAGCACAGATAGGTAGCCCTGCGCGGTGACCCGGGCACTCGGTGGAGGGTCGTGCGGCCACAGGCAGTCGACCAACACCTCGATCGACACGAACCGGCCGCTGGCGACGACCAGCCGGCACAACACCGTACGAGGTGCCGGGCCGCCGACGGTGACGGCCCGATCGCCGTGCCGCACGACGGTCGGGCCGAGCACACCGAGTGTCAGACCGGGCCGGCTGTCGGACTCACTGGACATGGTCATGACAGCGGCCCGTTGTGCGTGGTTCTCATGGATGGCTTCCTCCGGTGTGCCGCAGCCGCGGACGAGTGGTGACATCTACGAGGCCGGGCCAGAGTTGGCGGACCCTTAACGTCGGCTTGGCGGGCTGGTGGCGAGGTGGGGATGCTCTACCTCGGCGCGGATCAGCGGCTTCAGGCATACGACGATCAGGGCGGCCGGGCCTACGCCGGGACTGACTGGGGATCACCGGCGGCGTCACGGGCCGTCATGGCATCCTCCCGGCCGGGTTCCTCGCTCTGGATGGGTGCGGTGCAGCCACTGCTCCGGGATGGCGAAACCGTCTACGTCAGGTCCACGGTCGGGTCGAACCCGGCGAAGCCAGGCGCCAGGAACCGCTCACCCCAGTCGCGCATCAGCAACTCGTACGCCTCGACCGGGTCCGGCACTGTGCTCAGATACGGTGCTGCGTTCCAGGTCAGCGTGAGTTGGTGGCCGTAGGGGCGTCGACTGCCGCTGCGGTCAGGACCGTCGAAAGCGCCACGCCTAGGACGACAGCCGTAGCAGCAGCGATCCGGCCGGCACGTCCTCGGGTCGGTAGGTGACCACCACACTGAGCGAGGGGGACTGTCGGGCCACGAGGATCAGCAGCAGCTCCAGGGTCGCGTCGTCGGACCAGGACGTGCTGACAGCGGTAGGAGAACGAATCCGCGCCATGCTGGAGCTGACGATCAAAGGGCTCGATCAGCGCAGGATCGCCTCGACGAAGTCGGCGCCGAGGCGGGCGCAGACCGTCAGGTCGAGCTGGTGGTGAACGTATCGCCCGCGCCTGCTCACCGTGGTGAGCCCGGCCTGCTTGAGCGCGGTGAGGTGGCGGGAAACCTCGGGCGCGCTGAGCTGCCACGCCTCGGCGATCTCCCCGGTCGTGTGCGGGCCCCGGGCGAGCGTGCGGGCGATCCGCCGCCGCACCGGGTGGGCGAGCGTGTCGATCCGCCGTTGGATCAGGTCGAGCGGCACGGGGTGCGGCAGCCCGGCCTCGGCCGCCGGATACTGCACGACCGGCCGCCAGCCCGGCGCGTGCACGACGAGTAGGTGCGGTCGGCCGAACGCGGTCGGGGTGAAGGTGACCCCCTGCCCCTGCGCGGTAGTCGCGTTGTCCTGCAGCTTGTCGATGAGGATCCGCCGTCCGTCGGGGGAGCGGGTCGTCGCGGGGGAGACCGCTGCGAGCACCGGGTCGAGGCCGTGCCGGGCCAGCAGGTCCGCCTTGTGCCGGGAGTCTGCGGCGAGCTGATGCTGCACCCGGGCCCACGACTCGGCGAAGAAGGCCTGCTCACAGTCCTCTAGGAGGCGGCGCACCCAGGCGCGTACACCCGGAGGGTCGGCGAGGAGTTGGTCGGCGAAGTCGGCCTGGCGCGGCCCGCGAGCCAGCGCCAACTCCCGGGCCCGGTGCCGAGCGTCGGCGTCGACCAGCGGTGAGGGCAGGCGACGCTGGGGCGTGGAGCCGCAGCTCGTGGTGATCAGAGCAGCCGCGACATAGGTCTCGTCGTCGAGCCGGTCCACGTCGTCGAGCTCGGCGGCGAGGGTGTCGCGAGGCTGGCCCGGCACGAAGAAGTCGGCCCGAGCCGACCGCCACAGGAAATCGGCCTCCAGCAGCCGGTCGCTCAGCTCCGGCTTGAGCGACGCGGCGGTCGTGGTGATCCAGCCGTGCAGCGCCGGGTGGTGCGCGGGCTCCGCCAGCGCGTGCAGCATCGCGGCCAGCTCACCCAGGGGTGAGGGGGAAAAGATAAAGCGCTCATCCGGTACGCCGGTAATGTCGATCGTCAGTCCCACGCCGCCCATCGTGACACCACCCGCCGGGACGGGCCGCGACACTTGACGAGGATCGTCAACCGGCGTGGCCCGGGACCACCCGGCGGCGACCGTGGTCGGCGTGACGAAGCAGAAGGATGAACGGCTGGGCTGGGCGGCGCTGCTGCACGCCGGCGGCGGTCCGCGATACACGCTGGCTCTGATGATCGACTCGGTGGGCGGCGGCCTGCTCCGCCCGTTCCTGCTGCTCCATGGCATCGTCGTGCTCCACCTGAGTGCCCTTGCGGCAGGGCTGGCGCTCTCGGCCGGGCTGCTCGCGGGCCTGGTCGTACTGCCGCTCGCGGGACGGTGGATCGACCGGGGTGCGAGGTCGGCCGTCGTCGCGGCGACGCTGCTCGTCCGGGTGGCCGGCGTCGGCGTGCTGCTCGCCGGGAACGGCGAGGCGGGCTTTTTCGCCGCGTCGGTGCTGCTGGGGTTGGGCAGCCAGGCCTGGCCGGCCGCGCACGCGGCCCTTGTCGCCGCCCTCACCACCGGCCGCCGCCGGGATGCGGCGCTCGCCGCCGGGCGTTCGGTGCGCAACGCGGGCCTCGGCACCGGAGCGCTGATCGCCACTGTCGCGGTGACGGGCGGGGACGGGGTCCTGCGGGCGCTCGCCGCCCTGACCGGGCTGGGGTTCCTCGTCTCCGGGCTGCTCGTCGCCTCGATGCGGCTGCGGGTGCCCGACCGCCCGGCGGTGGCGAGCGAGCGGGGCGGGGTGGGGCACCTGACCGGGCTGCTCTTGGCCAACCTGCCCTTCGCGCTCTGCTTCAGCGTGCTCGAGGTGGCGCTGCCCGCGGTGATGGTGACGCAGCTCGACGTGTCGCCAGTCTGGTCGGCGGGGATGTTCGTGGGCAACACCGTGCTCGTCATCGCGGTGCAGGTGCCGCTCGTCGTCTGGCTGGGCCGGTGGCACCGCAGATCGGTCCTAGCCGCCTCGGGGGTGGTCCTCGCGGGCTCCTATCTGGGGTTCTGGGCGGCGGCCGGGGTGGGTGGCGAGGCCGGTGCGGCGCTCGTCGCGATGGTCTGCGTGCTCTACACCGCCGGGGAGATCCTCTACACGGGTAGCGGGACCGCGCTCGTCATCGCGAACACGCCGGAACGGCGGGTGGGGCGTGCGCTGGTGCGCTGGCAGCTCTCCACCGGGCTGGGAATGGCCGTCGCGCCCGCGGTCCTGACGGGCCTGCTCGCGGTCGGCCCTTCGGCGCTGTGGCTGATGCTGGCACTCCCCACACTGGCCGGTGCGGCCGTGGTGCTGCGCACGCCAACGGGAGAGGGGGTCAGGCCGGGCCGGTGGCGCTCGGCGCGGCTGCGGTGGAGCGGCTGAAGGGACAGTGGCACTGCCGGCACCGACGTGCTCGACGGTCGACACGTCGAAGGCAAGCTCTCGTGCGCCGGGCCACCTGGCGGTCGTACGCGTGAAGGCGTGAGGTGTCGAAGAAGTGACGCAGGCAGGGTGCGCTCAGCGCCGGATCCGGGAGGGGTCCTGGCGCAGCAGGCTGAGGTAGTTGTGGGCGGCGTGCCAGGCGGGGGACCAGTCGATGTCGATGTCGGCGTCCTCGTACGGCGCCGTGGTGCAGCGCGTACCGGGCGACGCCGTGCGACAGGATCGCGTTGAGTTCCTGCTCCGCGTCCGCTCCGGGTTGTTCGAGGGCGCGGCGTAGCGCCGCGCGGGCGTGCCGCAGTGGGGTCGACGGCGCTTGGTCGTCGGGTCGACCCACCGAACCCGCGCTCGGTAGGGACGTTTCCTGCCGGCTCGCACCTCCAATTCGGAGGCCAGCGGTACGCCGATCGGTGGCTCTGCGGGTGTGTCGGGCGACGGTCGGCCCGCAGCGTTGACTACAGGGGCGCGCGATGGCTGTCTGCTCTGCGCCGCCATCGAGAGGGCCGCCCCGATTCATCTGGGGCCATCAAGAAAAAGGCCAACCTCTATTTTGAGACCCCTGAATGAACGAGGTGTCCCCCTGAAAAACGTCGAAGGGGGTCATGAAGGTGACCCCCATGAAAAGTGTCAATGAGGGCTGGTGGATAGCTAAACTGAAAACTATCGATGAAAGGGCATCGAGCGATCTCCATGTCGAGCTACCCCTTGAAAAGTATCGATGTTCGTGTCCGCCGCGCTCGTCGTCCTCCACTTCGAACACGAGCGCACCGCACCACCTGATCACGCACCGCCACGAACCGTTACTCCGAAAGGTTCATTGACAAGCTGGGAAAGGCCTGAAAGGGTCTCGCGTACAACGAATTCATCCTATGTTTTTTGGATCTGACCATTAAGAGGAGTCACGGTGATGCGGAAGAAACCTCTTGCGCTGACACTTGGCATGTCATTGCTCCTATCCATGGGTGTAGCGGCTAACGCCTCCGCGACCAGCTCCGGCGAGGAGCGCTTCCAGCCGGGCGTCACCTACGACCTGTCGGTGACCGACGCCGAGCGCGACGCGATCCACACGGAAGTCGAGGCGTTGGCTGGACGCGTCAACAGCGCGCGGGCGGGGGACGGCACCTACGATCCGCTCAGTCTGATCGGGGCGATGCTGGACGGGTCGAGCTACGACTCCATCTCCCGAGGCGGCACGGCCGCGACGGCGTACCCCTTCCCGGTCAGCAACACCGAAGCCAACCAGAACGAGTACGACCGCAAGGTCGCCAAGCTCGCCTGGGTGGTCAAGCTGGCCACCGACCTGGGTTTCCCGGTGGTCGTCCAACGCCAGCCCGACAAGTACGTCTACGCAGAGATCGGTGACCCGGACGCCCCGGAGATGGTCATGGCGTTGAGCCACCTCGACTCGCCGACGGCTTCCGTTTCGTCAGCCCAGCTGGCGCGCTGGCGGGACGCCGATGGCAACCTCGGCACTCCTGGTGCGTACCACTCGCCCTATGTCCAGGACGGCTGGGTCTACGGGGCGGGCGTGCAGGACGACAGCGGCCCGACGCTGGCGACGCTGCTCGCGGCCAAGGCGCTGCTCGAGGCGGGGTTGCCCCTCGACCGACGCATCCGCATCGTCATGGGAATCTACGAAGACGGCGGTCCCGGCACGCCCTCGACGGCGAACACCGCCACCTTCCAGTCCATCCCGTACAACTCGAACCCGAGCTTCTACGACAACTGGGCCTACAAGAACCTCAATCGGGAGGAGATCCCGATCGCGGCCTACACCTCCGACTCGCGGTTCCCGGTCATCGTCGGCAACTCCGGATCGGTGACCCCGCCGGTGTCGATGAGCTTGTCCGCAGACAGCACCAAGGCCTTCCGGCTGACGGATGCCACAGCCAGCGTCACCCGGCGCGAAGGCGACCCGACACTCAAGGACATCGCCTACGGCAGCACCACGCAGATCGCCTCGCGGGCCATTTTCACCCTCGACGTGGCGGAGGCCGGCTCCGCCGAGCGCGACCGATTCGTGTCGGCGATCACCGCTGCCGCGACCACGAAGGGTTGGCTCCCGGCTGCTCCCCGCACCACGCCCAAGGTGCAGACCACGATCACCGGCGACTCGCTCACGCTGGAGATCAACACCGATGTGGCGATGGAGATGCCGACCCCGCAGTACGGCAAGAATGCCGTCGTGTGGGGAATGTTCCTCCTCTCCAAGGGACTCGGCGCACTGGGAATCACGGCCGCCGACATGCAATTGAAGAAAGCCGCCGACGGCATCGCCGACCTGTTCTTCCGCGACGGCGTCGAAGGCGAAGCCTATATCGGCAAGTACATGGGCATCCCGGCGAGCCTGTTGCGCAACCCGAGCAACGGCACGCCGAACCTGACCCTTGCCCTCATGGCAGGCATCAATTCAGAGACACCGACGAGCTTCTACACGGACGCCTCCGGCAGCCTCAGCATGCCGATGTATGTGCGCAGCATGCACATCACCGCGGCTGACTCCGGCCAGGCGGCGGCGGCGGTCACGGCCGCCTTCCAGGCGAAGGGGTTCACCATCGGCAACCTCGGCTCGCCCGTCGGCGCCGGGCTGTATGTCACTCACGACAACCCGCTGACGGCTCTTCAGTTCGGGAGCTACCAAGCCTCGATCAACCGCAACCCGGAGAAGTTCGCGGATCCATATTCCCTCATGGACGTGGTCTATCCGCAGGGCACGACCGGTGGCACCCTGGCCAGCAGCTTCCGCAATAAGATGACCGCCTTCGGCGCCGTCATCCCGGGTAACGAGCGCTGGTGGCACACGGCCAACGAGCGGATGAAGGTCGACTCGGCAGTGCAGATGACCAAGATCATGGCCGATGGCATGCTGGAGATGGCCCGGTACTCCGGTCCCGCCGGCGCCAAGTTTATGGATGCAAGCATCCCGGGGCTGAACGCCGACCGGGCGGACCTCGACCTGCTCGACGTCACGATCGGAACCTACAAGGACGCGTCGGCCGCTGTCGGCGCGAGCCAGTTGGGCACCCAGGCCCTGCTCGGCGCCACCTCGTTCAACATCCCGATGTGGAACGGGCGCGGCAACTCGGCCCCCACGGCGTCGGCTTTCGCACTGGGGCACGCCCCGGGAGGGGTCTACCTGCCCCTGACCGACACCGAGTACCTGAACAGCACGTACGTGGCGCCGATGCGTCTGGAGTTCAAGGCGGAGCGCCCCGACTACATGTCGGACGCGGCTTGGGCGAAGTTCGTCGCCGGCGGCTACGGCGACTTCCAGTTCAACATTCTCGTCGGCGACGCGGTCGTGCCGCTGGCCGTTCCTGCGGGGCAGAGTGCGGACAAGTACTTCTCCTCGCGCATCTCGGCCAACAACCCCGACGCCATCTACCTGTCGGTCAACCTCGCGATCACCGATGCCCCGTACACCGGGGTGCAGACGATCCTCGCGGATTCCAAGACGGACCTGTACAAGGTCAATCCGACGTACTTGGCCTCAAACCCTGATCCGTTCCCCGGGCGCGGGGCCGTCGAACAACGGGGCTTCTTCGTGTTCGGTGATGGGCAGAAGAACGCGGAGTTCTCTTCACCCGGCGCGGTCTACGTGACAGTCGCCAACGCGGTCATCGATGCGAAGCCGTCGGCAGTGGTGAAGAAGTTGAAGGGCAACAAGAACGAGTTGACCATCACTGTGAAGCAGACCCACATCAACGGCAGCGAGTCTCCTGTGACGGCCACGTTCACCATCGACAACAACGCTAACGGCACTTACACCGTCGGCGATTACAAGGTATACGTCGAAACCAAGGGCAACACCCAGGTGCGGTCGATCTCCATCGTGTGACGCGTGTGAACCGGAAGTTCAGCGCGCGCGAGAGGGCATGCGCGGTGCAGAGCCCCGGCACATTCGTGAGGGTGCTCGGCTTGATGTGGTTGGTGTAGACGCGCCCGGGCTGGTGGTGGCAGGGCGGGCATGACCGGTTCAGATGATCATCGAGGTTCCTACGCCTTATTGATCGTCCGAAGTGAGTCATGCCCGCGCTGCCATCATCGCTGATCTCGTCCTTGTCCGATCTGCCCGACCCGAAGCCCAGCTGCTGGGGCAGGCACCTCGCGGTCATCAAGGGGCTTCGACCAGGGCAGCGGCGGTGCCGTGGTGGTCGAGGCGGTAACAGCGGCCCGAACTCGGCCCACAGTTCGTCGGAGCCGATCCACGGTGGCTGCTCACCCCTCCTCACGCTCAGACAGGACGATTTCGACGTCCCTAGGACACGTCGATATCCGGAGATGTTGTCCCACGATGTGGCGGTTGCGGCGTGAGTATCAGCTGTCCGAGTTCCTGGGTGCATCGCGTGAGCGCGACGTAGAGGCCGTTCCAACCGCGCGGTTCAGCGGCGATGCCTTGGGGGTCGATGAGTAGCGTCGCGTCCCATTCCAATCCCTTGGACTGGGTCGCGGTGAGCACCGGCACATCGCTCAGTACGGCTAGAAGTTCGGCGACGCGCGCGGCGGGGGCGATGACGCCGACCGTGCCACCATGCCACCGTTGCTGCAACTGCCGCACAGCTTCGGCGGCGGCGTCGGCAAGCTCGGCGGACGTGATCGTGAGCTCCCAGGGGGCGATGCCGGAGGAGCGAACCGCTCGTGGCGGCGCGTTGTGGCTGCCAGCTTTCTTCAGGACCGGTTCGGTGAGGTCCATAACCTCACGCGGAGTCCGGTAGCAGATGGTCAGTTCTGCGGCGGTCCAGCGGTCTCCGAACGCGGCCTGCACCGCTTGTCCCCAACTGGTGTGCCGGTGCGCTGCCTCCGCCTGGTCGATGTCGCCGACTGCGGTGATGGAGCGACTGGGACAGCGCCGTAAGACCATTTGCCACTGCATCTCGGACAGTTCCTGTGCCTCGTCGATGACGACGTGGCCGTACACCCAGCCGCGCTGCCGGCGAGCGCGGTCGGCGACGAACTCGCCCTGTGGTTGCGGGGCGTCGACCTCGCCGAGTAGGTCGGCAAGGGCGTCGAGCAGGGGAATGTCGCTCGATGCCCATGGGGCGGGCTCGGCCGAGACGGCGGTGATCTCCTCCAGGGACAGTTGCGGGGCGAACCGCGCCAGCAGGGTGCGGTCGGTCAGGAGATCACCCAGCAGGGTTCCGGCGTCGAGGGTGGGCCACCATGCCTCGATGAACCGGGCGATGGTGGCGTTCTCGGCGATACGAGAGCGAAGATGTTCGATCTCTTCCTCGGAGCGTAACCCGTCGATGTCACTGCCGGTGGACGTCCTGCCGGACTGGTGGTCCTGCTCCATGCCCCTGTCGACGCGGGCGAGGATGTCCTCGAAGCCCTCCTCCATCTGGTTCATCAGCGCCTCGCGCTGCTCGACGACGACTTCGGCAAGGAGGTGGTGTAACTGCTCGGCGAACGCCGCGCGGGCGCGGTGGTACGGGCGTCCCTGCACCGCCGAGGTGAGCGCCTGCGCCACCGTTGCGGCTGTGATGACGTAGAACTCGCCCTCCCAGCGCAGCTTCAGCTCGCGGGGTCGGGGGAGCAGCGACGTGACGTGGTTTTCGAGCGCGAGCTGCCAGAGGGCGCGGCCCTTGATTTCGGCGAGAAGCCGGCTCTCCTCGCGGCCCACGCGAATCTCGGTCAGCAGAGTGTCGCAGGTCGCCGAGACGACGGCGGTCTCACCGAGAGCGGGTAGCACCTGGGCGATGTACTGGAGGAACCGCGGCGAGGGGCCGAGGACCAGGACCGCTTGGTCGGCCATCTTTCGGTGGGCGAACAGCAGGTAGGCGACGCGGTGCAGAGCAACCACGGTCTTGCCGGTGCCGGGACCGCCCTGAACGATCAGCGGACCGGTCGCCTCGGCCCGGATGATGTCATCCTGTTCGCGTTGCAGCGTGGAGATCGCCGTCGACATGCGGCCGGTGCGCCGCTGGTCGAGGGCGGCAAGTAGAGCGCCTTCACCGACGAGTTCCGTCGTTATGGTCCCGTCCAGTGGCTCGTCGTCCACGCCGACGACGGCCGATCCCCTCGTGCGTATGTGACGGCGCCGTGCCTGACCTTGTGGGTCGACAGCCGTCGCGGTGTAGAACGGCCGAGCTGCGGGAGCGCGCCAATCGAGCAGCAGCGGCTCACCGTCCTCGCCGTCGTTGCGGAGACCGACACGGCCTACGTGTCGCACGGTGCCATCAAGGCCGTCGAGGCGGCCGAAGACCAGGCCTTCCCGTGCCCGCCGTAGCTCTTCGTACTGCTGGCGAAGCATGCGCTGCCGGGCCCGTTCCAAGGCGTCCAGGACCTCTGACGAAAGCTCGACCTGTAGGTGGTCGGCCAGCCTGTCGCGCCGGGCCGTGGCCAAGTCGAGAAACGCCTGTTCCTCGGCGACCGCGGATCGGCGCGCGACGCCCTCTGCGGTAGAGGTCGACGGTTCACCGTCCGGTGTTACTTCGCTGACGCCAGCGGTGCCGTTGTGCAGAGCAGACTTCCGGCGCATTCGCAAATCCTTGTATTGGCGTCCCCTCGGCCCGGATGAGCCGCAGTGCATTCGGCGGCAAGCATAGAGTCGGTTTCCCTCGTCGGCCAGGAACTCCGCCGGCAGAGATGGGAATCTCAATGCCTTGCAGTTCCGGGTCGCTTGTGGCCTCAATCAATCTTGATTCGCTCATTGACAGTCCGGTCTCTATCTGATCTGCGGGTGCGTTCCGACCAGCCACACGTCGCCCACGATGCGGATCCATGACAACAGCACCATCGGGAGTGGGCCAAGCCGCTGTTCCAGCCAGTGAAGGTGCACTTCGGCCTTAGGGTCGGGTGGGGTGTACGGCTCGGTCAGAGTCTGATCGTCGTTGTCCTCGTGGAATCGGTAGCCCTGCTCGCGCACGCGTGACCCTTGATTGACGTGCACCGGCTCGGCGGGCCATCTCGTTGCAAGCCGCCTGCGCCTCTGGGTGTGAAGGCTGGCTCACGGACACGGCTGCGAAGATGCCGCATCTCATGCCGAACCCGCTCTCGTTCGTCGGCGATGAAGCGGTTCACCCAGTCCGGCCGCGTGGTCATTGCAATCAAGGTTTCTCAGTCAACCGTCTTCAAGCGACGGTCCGCGCGACACTGCACGCCCCAATCTCGCGGGAGCCATCCGGTTCACCGATCGATGGTTGGGACCGCTGACGGTCTCTCGAGGCAGGAGTTCGTCCGGACTGCCCGGCATGGGAAGCGCTTCACGATCTGCGGTAACGAGCCCGGTAACGGAGGGGATCGCAACGGCGGATGAGGCGGTGAGCCGCAGCATAGAAGGCACATGAGGGCGTCGCGCTTGTTCGTCTCTAAAGACGTTTCAGCCTATCCCGGCATGGCGCGACAGAGATTTCGCGTATTGATGCCGTCCCGTACTGCCTGCTGCATTGCGCGGACGTCGCGGCCGGGCTTTTCGCGGGGTTGCCGCGGTCGGATCAACGCGCGACCGGTCTGCGGTATCTGCGAGGCTGATGCTGGACGGCCGGCGGAAGTCGATGCAGCCGATGGCGCAGCGTCTCGGGGTGGATCACCAGCCTCGCCCCTTCAGTAAGGGCGGCCGGTGGCGTGGTCCGGGAACACGAAAGTGTCTTCTGGTCTGGAACGATGGGACTTGTCTAGGGTTCCATCTGTCCGTCTCGGAAGGTGCCGGGATGGCGCGCCGCAGGCCTTTCCGGCGGGGCGGGGGATCGGGTCCTACACCTCCGGCTCCCAGGCGAAGAGCTGGTCGAAGATGCCCCGGTCGCCCTCGACCCGCAGTGACTCCGTCAGAATCCGGCCGTAGAAGAACATGACCAGCTCGTTGGCGGTGCCCCAGGCGGTGACGTCGGCCGCCTCCGGGCTCTCACCGGCGGCAGCGACGCGCGGGAGCCGGGCGGCGCGCGCGCCGTCGGAGGTGAGCCAGACGCGCCAGGAGTGGCCCTCGGTGGCGTGGTAGTCGACGACCGCCGGCTTGTGCGGCCACGGGGCCGTTGTCGCGCAGCAGGTGGTCAGGAACTCGTCGACCCCGTCGAGCGCCACCTCGCTGGACAGCGGCTGCGGGGCGCCCACCGCGACCTGGGCGTCGTAGGTGTGCACGGCGAGCTGCTGGAGCTGGTGCCGAGCGACGGCACCGCTGGTCTGCGGCGACTGCGACGGGCCCCACCACGTCCAGCAGCCACGGTCCGGTCCGGCCTCCCGCAGCGCGTCCAGCAGCTCCCGCATCGAGGCGGCGTACCAGGCCAGCAGGGCCTCGCGCTCCCGGGGCACCGCCGGGGCAGACACGGCCGCAGGAGCGTCGGCGGGCCCCGCGGCGACGGTGGCGGCCCACTTGTGGCGCCCCTCCCCAAGGTGCTGTACCAGGTCGAACAGCGTCCACTCGGGGCACGTCGGCACCCGCACGTCGAGGCTGGACGCGGCGGCGACCGCGGCCTGGAAGGCGCTCGATCGTTCGTCCATCAGGCGCAGCCGGTCGGCGAACTCCAAAGTCATTTCCACGGCGGCTTTGTACCACCGCACACCGATAAGCGACAGCGAATTTCACCGCCGCCGCCGGGAAAATGTGTTGCCCGGCGGCCCGCCGGTTGACCATGCCGACCGCCATGGATCAGTAAGCAGTGGCGCACGCGCGGACCGAGGACGGGTAAGGGCTGCCGGCGAGTCCTGGACGCGATCTACGAGCCCGCGCTCGCCCGGCTACGGGCTGCTCGCGCCATCGCACGGGAGTTGGCGTGGCTGCAACTGGCCGAGACCCGTGCCCGGGTGCCGGCCACCATCGTGCTCGGCAGGGCGTTGCCGGGGTTCGTCCTCGACATCGACGCGACGATCGTGCTCTGTCATTCGGAGAAGGAATCCGCGGCGGCGACGTGGAAACACACGTTCACCAGCCAATCCGCCGGGCTTAATGAAAGACGGAGGCCAGCAGTTGCAGCAGTTCCTGATCCCCGCCGAGCAGATCGACCAGATCCGCGGACGGCGGGCAGCATCGAAACTGGCCGAGGGTGAACGGTACCGGCCGAAGTGGATGATGGCCCTGGAGATTCTCGACGAGCTGGCCGGTTGGGATCTGCGCTGGCTCGGATTCTGCCCACTCTGCCACCAACTGGTACCAACCGAACATTGCACTACTAAGGCGTGTTTCGTAAGTCAGGCTGGCGGGGTCGAGGTCACGGCGTGGCGGTGATCGACAACTGAAGAGGTCTCCGGTATCTGGTTCTGCGAC
>NZ_JBEXEV010000017.1:0-120254 GCF_040606435.1 Micromonospora sp. NPDC005413 | reverse complement strand
TCGGGGGTGTGGGTGTGGCTGGGTCGCGGGCGGGCCCGCCGCTTCACCGCCACCTGGTTGGTCCCCGGGGGGGGGGGTTGGGCCGGCCGGCCCACGGCGCCGCAGTTTCAGCCGCTACGCCGGCGCAGGGTGGCCGCCGCGAGCACCAGCGCCAGCACCACCGAGCCGAGCACCACCGCCACGTCCCGCCACATCCTGCCGGTCGGCTCGGCGTGGGCGCCGACCTCCTGCAACGCCTCGATGGCGTACGACAGGGGGAAGGCGTCACTGAGCGCCTGGAGCCAGCCGGCCATCTGGTCGCGGGCCACGAACAGCCCGCAGAGCAGCAGTTGGGGGACGACGACGACCGGCAGGAACTGTACTGCCTGGAACTCGGTGCGGGCGAAGGCGCTGCAGAGCAGCCCGAGCGCGACGCCGAGCACGGCGTCGATGACCGCGATCCCGATCACCAGACCGACACTGCCCGCCGTGTGCAGATCGAAGATCCAGTACGCCACACCGGCGGCGACCGCGGCCTGCACGGCGGCGGCCAGCCCGAACGCGATGCCGTACCCGAAGAGCAGGTCCAGCTTGCCCAGCGGCGTGGTGAGCAGCCGCTCCAGGGTGCCGGAGGTGCGCTCCCGGAGCATGGCGATGCTGGTCACCAGGAACATGATCACGAACGGGAAGATGCCCAGCATCACCAGCGCGATCCGGTCGAACGTCGTCGGCTGCCCGGGTGGGGTCGGCTGGTCGGCGTACATGAAGTAGACCAGGGTGAGCAGGGCGGCCGGCACCACCACGAGCAGCGCGATGGTCCGCCGGTCGTGCCGGAGCTGACGCAGGATGCGGCCCGTGGTGGCCGCCAGGATCCGCAGGTTCACGATCGCTCCTTGGTTTGCGACTGCGGGGCTCGCAAGCCCGGCTGACTCCTCGCGCTCACGATGCCTCCGGTCCCGTCGTCGCGTCGATGGTGTTGGGACCGGGCTCGCCGGCCCGGATCAGTCGCAGGAACGCCTCGTCGAGGTCGTCCACGCCGGCGGCGGCGCGGATCGCGGCCGGGCTGTCGTCGGCGATCAAACGCCCCTGGCGGATCAGCAGCAGCCGGTCGCAGCGGGCCGCCTCGTCCATCACGTGGCTCGACACCAGCAGGGTGGTGCCGGCTGCGGCCATCGCGTGGAACTGGGCCCACAGGTCGGCCCGCAGCACCGGGTCCTGACCGACGGTCGGCTCGTCGAGGATGACCAGCTCCGGCTCCCCGACCAGGGCGCAGGCCAGGGAGGCCCGGCTGCGTTGACCGCCGGACAGGGTGGCGACCAGTTGGCCAGCCGCCTCGGCCAGCCCGACGTCGCTGATCGCCCGGTCGGCCTCGACGCGACCCCGCCCGTGCAGGGCCGCGAAGTAGCGGGCGTTCTCGCGGACGGTCAGGTCCGCGTAGACGCTCGGCGCCTGGGTCAGGTAGCCCACCTGGTGCCGCAGCGCGGGGGCGCCCGCCGGTTGACCCAGCACGGTGACCGTCCCGCCGCTGAGCACCTGCACCCCGACCACCGCGCGCATGAACGTGGTCTTGCCGCTGCCACTGGGGCCGAGCAGCCCCGTGACGGCGCCACGCGGGACGCGGCAGCTGATGCCGTCCAGCACCCGCCGCCCGCCCCGGTCGACAACCAGGTCGCGGACGGCTATCGCGTCGTCCATTCCGCACCTCCAAGGAAACTCATCACGTGTTGAACTCAACGCTAGATGAAATGCTGCTGCCGGTGCAACGGTCAGCACCGACGGTCGGACCGGCTACCGTTGCGCCGAGCGCGAGAACGGGCAGTAGGCTCCGGACCGGACACCAGGTCCGCCAACGGGCATTGCGCGCTGATCGGACGTACGGCACGATGGCGCGGTGGGTCACGCTCCGTTACCGGATAGCGGTTTTCTTGAGGACTGGGCCGCGCGGTTGCGGCAGGCCGCCGAGCGGCCGGTCGTCGGCATCCTGCTGCGCGGCAGTCACGCCCGCCGCGCCGCCACCGCACACAGCGACGTGGATCTCGACGTGCTGGTCGGCGGCGCCCCGTACGCCGCCCGGCGCGCGTACCTGGCCGAATCCGCAGGCCGGGTCACCCACGTCTCGGTGGCCGCCCACGACGTGCGCTCCTGGGTGCACCGACTCGGCGAGCCGGCGGACTGGGCGTTCGGGCTGCCGGTCACCGCACCGGCGCGACTGCTCTGGGCCGACCCGCACTGGCGGCCCCGGATCGACCTGCCGGTGCTCTGCCAGCCCGCCGAGCCACCCCGACTCGAAGAGCTGATCGCCTCGCTGGGTAAGGCCGCCGCCGCGCGGGCCGCCGACGACCGTCCCGGGGTCCGGCTCGCCGTCGCCGACCTGGCCCGGCTCTGCCCATCGGTCCTGCGCCCGGCCAACCCGTCGGTGCGGGTCCACTCCCGCCGGGCGGCCTTCGCGGCGGCCCTGGAACTGCCGGTGGCCCCACCCGGTTACCGGGCGGACATGCTGCTCTGCCTCGGGCTTCGCCCGGGTGCCACCGGCCAGCTCTGGGCCGCCGCCGTCCGGCTGGTCACCGGCACACTGCCCTTGATCCGACCGTACGCCGAGGAGATCGCCGACACGGCCGGCGCGGACCTGGCCGCCGCCCTGGTCGACGGCCGGCTGGACCGCTACGTGGCCCAGCTGGCCCGGCCCGCCGGGCTCCCGCCGCAGCCCCTGCGGGAGCGGTCGCCGGTGCCCGCGCCGCGTGCGGGACAATTGGTCACTGTGCCCGTACCTGACGCGCCGGTGACCGGCGTTCCCAGCGATCCGACCGGTCCGGCCGCGCCCGTGCCGGCCCGTCCGTCCCGGCTCGACCCCGCCGTCGCGGCCCGCCTGCGCCGCACCCCCGACGGTCTGGTAGCCGCCGTGGTCCGCGCGCACGACACCGGCGAGGTCCTGATGGTCGCCTGGATGGACGACGAGGCGCTACACCGCACCCTCACCACCGGCCGGGCCACCTACTGGTCGCGCAGCCGACGCGAGTACTGGGTCAAGGGCGCCACCTCCGGGCACCACCAGTACGTCCGCTCGGTCGCGCTGGACTGCGACGGGGACGCGCTGCTGGTGAGCGTGGACCAGGTCGGCGCCGCCTGCCACACCGGGCACCGGACCTGCTTCTTCACCGAGCTTCCCGTCACCGCCCCGGAGTCTCTGTGAGCGCGAGGAGTGCGGCGCAGCGGAGCCCTGCAGTCGCGAACGAAAGGCAGGCTCTGTGAGCGCGAGGAGTGCGGCGCGGCGGAGCCCCGCAGTCGCGAACGAAAGGGAGCTCGCCCATGACTGACGGCACCGTCAGCCCCGACCTGGCCACCTTCACCGAGCTGGCCGTCCACTGGCGGGTGGTGCCGGTCACGCGGCGGCTGCTGGCCGACGCGGAGACCCCGGTCGGGGTCTACCGGAAGCTGGCCGGTGGGCCGGGCACGTTCCTGTTGGAATCGGCTGAGCAGGGCGTCGGCTCGGCCGGCATGGCCTGGTCGCGGTACTCGTTCATCGGCGTACGCAGCAGCGCGACCCTCATCGAGCGGGACGGGGTGGCGACCTGGCTCGGCCAGCCGCCGGCCGGGCTGCCCACTGAGGGTGACCCGGTGCGGGTGCTGCGGGAGACGGTGGCGGCGCTGGCCGGGCCGGTCGGGGACCCGTCCGACGGCCTGCCGCCGCTGACCGGGGGGATGGTCGGCTACCTCGGCTACGACCTCATCCGCCGCTTCGAGCGGCTGCCCGAGCTGACCGAGGACGACCTGGGCGTGCCGGAGCTGGGCATGATGCTCGCCACCGACCTGGTGGTGCTCGACCATTACGACGGCTCGGCGATCCTGGTCGCCAACGCGGTGCTGCCGCCGCTGGACGCCCCGGACCGCGCCCCGCAGGTCGCCGCCGCGTACCACCACGCGGTCGGCCGGCTGGACGCCATGACCACCGCGCTGTCCCGGCCCATCCCGCCGATGATCTCCACCGTCGAGCGTCCCCCAGCCGGGGAGGTGCTCTGCCGTACGCCCGACGGCGGTTACCCGAAGGCGGTGGAGGCCGCCAAGGAGGCGATCCGGGCCGGCGAGTGCTTCCAGATCGTGCTCTCCCAGCGCTTCGAGCGGTCGACCCACGCCGACCCCCTGGACGTCTACCGGGTGCTGCGCACCAGCAACCCCAGTCCGTACATGTACCTGCTGCGCTTCGACGGGTTCGACATCGTCGGCTCGTCCCCGGAGGCGCACCTGAAGGTCACCGGCTCTGCGGACGGGCGGCGCCGCGCGCTGCTGCACCCGATCGCCGGCACCCGGCCGCGCGGCGGCACCCCCACCGCCGACGCCGCGCTCGCCGCGGAGCTGCTAGCCGACCCGAAGGAGCGGTCCGAGCATGTGATGCTGGTCGACCTGGGCCGCAACGACCTGGGCCGGGTCTGCCAACCCGGCAGCGTCGAGGTGCCCGAGTTCGCCACGGTCGAGCGGTACAGCCACGTCATGCACATCGTCTCCACCGTCACCGGCACGCTGCGTGACGACCAGACCGCGTTCGACGCGCTCGCCGCGACCTTCCCGGCCGGCACGCTCTCCGGTGCGCCCAAGGTGCGGGCCATGGAGATCATCGAGGAGCTGGAGCCGGTCCGCCGTGGCCTCTACGGCGGCACGGTCGGCTACTTCGGCTTCGGCGGCGACCTGGACATGGCGATCGCCATCCGCACCGCGCTCATCCGCGACGGCCGCGCCTACGTGCAGGCCGGGGCTGGGGTGGTCGCCGACTCGGACCCGGCCGCCGAGGACGAGGAGACGCGGAACAAGGCCGCGGCCGTGCTGGCGGCGATCGCCGCCGCCGAAACGTTGCGGCCGGCTCGGTGAGCGCGAGGAGTGCAGCGCAGCGGAGCCCCGCAGTCGCGAACGAAGGGCCAGCCCGTTGAGTAGCGGAGAGCGGTCCGCGGTGGGCCGGCGCGAGTTGACGTACGCCGTGTTGCTCTGCCTGGCCGGCGCGGGCCTGGCGCTCTGGGCGGCGACGCGGAGCTGGTCGGTCGAGCTGACGGTGCGTCCGGCGCCGCTGCCGCCGGTGCGGGACACCCGTAGCGGTGCCGCCCTGCTGCCCTGGCTGCCGGCGTTGGCCCTGGTGACCCTGGCCGGCGGTGGCGCGGTGCTGGCCACCCGGGGCCGACCGCGGCGGGTGCTCGGCGTACTGCTCGGCGCGTTCGGTCTGGCCGTGGCGGCCGGCGGTGGGTACGGGCTGGTTGCCGACGTCGACGGCTCGGTGAGTCGGCAGTGGCCGGCGCTCTGCCTGCTCGGCGGTCTGTTGGCCGCCGCGGGCGGCTTGTGGACCGCGCTGCGCGGCGGCGGCTGGCCGGCGATGGGCGCCCGGTACGAGCGGCCGGTGCGGACCGCTCAGGAGCCCGCGTCGGCACCGGTCGATCCGGCGGGACCGCCGGCCCCGATGGCCGGGCGGCGGACCACCGAGGCATGGAACGCGCTGGACCGGGGCGAGGACCCGACGGAGGACTGACGCGACGATCAGTGCCGCCGACGGGGTGTCAGCCGACTGGCTGACGCTCCCGCTGGAGGCTGCGACTGGCGGCGCGGGCGGCGGTCAGCTCGGCCACCAGGCGGTTCAGCTCGGCGCGCTGGTCGGCGCGGGCCCGGTCGGCGCAGACCGCCTCCCAGGCGTTGCCGCGCGCGGTCCGCATCCGTTCCTCGCCCACCACGGCTCGCTCCAACGTGTGCACCACCCCGACGGCGAGCGACGCCACCGTCCGCGAGATGGTGGTCAGCCCGATGTTCGGGTGGGGCTCGGTAATGCTCATGGTCACCTCGCACGAGGAGTTGCGACGGTCGGGGCAGGCGCGCCATCGAGTCTGCCCGAGGACGATGCTGGCCTGCTGACGTTTCGCCGTCATGACCGCCCGGTCAACTGTCTCGCCTCGGCCGTGGCCAGGGACCGTCCGTTCGGCCTTGAGCTTGCTCACAGCATCGATCGTTGTCGCTGTCACCGCGCGCCGGCCAGGAACTGATGGCATGATCGATGGATCGGCCCGGTCTGGCCGGGGCCGCCAGGCTCCTACCGCGTGACGTTGGTCGATACCGGAGGTGGCGCTGCGTGACATACCGTTCACGGCAAGTCGGCCATTATGCCGCAGCCCTATTCGTGAGCAGCGCCATACCCCCGCCGCCCGGCGTCGGTCGGCTGCCCCTAGCATCGGCCCATGACGCCCGGAGAGGGGAGTCCGTTGGTGACTGCTGAGCATGCGCACGCGGAGGGGGACGACGCCGGTCAGGCAGCGTCCGTAAGCGTGCTCGACGAGATCCTGGCTGGCGTGCGTGAGGACGTCGCCCGTCGCCAGGAGGAGGTTCCGCTGGAGCGGATCCGTGAACTGGCAGCGGCGGCGCCGCCGCCGCTGGACGCGTACGCGGCGCTGCGCAAGCCCGGCGTGGCCGTGATCGCCGAGGTGAAGCGCTCGTCGCCGTCCAAGGGCCGGCTGGCCGAGATCGCCGATCCGGCCGATCTCGCCGCCGACTACGCGGCCGGTGGGGCGCGGGCGATCAGCGTGCTGACCGAGGGGCGCTGGTTCGGCGGCTCACTGGACGACCTGGCGGCCGTCCGGGCCGCGGTCACCGTGCCGGTGTTGCGCAAGGACTTCGTGGTCTCCAGCTACCAGGTGCACGAGGCGCGTGCGCATGGCGCCGACCTGGTCCTGCTGATCGTCGCCGCGCTCGAGCAGAACGTGCTGATGGGCCTGCTGGAGCGAATCGAGTCGCTGGGCATGACCGCGCTGGTCGAGGTGCACGACGAGGAAGAGGCCGATCGCGCTCTGGAGGCCGGCGCGCAGGTGATCGGGGTCAACGCCCGTGACCTGCGTACCCTGGAGGTCGACCGGTCGGTGTTCGAGCGGATCGCGCCCGGCCTGCCCAGCAGCGTCGTCAAGATCGCCGAATCTGGCGTTCGCGGCCCGCACGACCTGATCCGGTACGCCTCCGCGGGCGCCGACGCGGTCCTCGTGGGCGAGGGCCTCGTCACCCAGAAGAGCCCTCGCGAGGCGGTCGCTGAGCTGGTCAACGCCGGTAATCACCCGGCAACGCCCCGGCCGGTGCGCTGACCCGCGCCGGTGTGACGTCCCACCGAGAGGATTTCCGATGAGCGCCGACGCGCTGGCCCAGGTGGCCGGCCCGCAGCCCGACTCCGCCGGCCACTTCGGCCGCTTTGGCGGTCGGTTCGTCCCCGAGGCCCTGGTGGCCGCGCTGGACGAGCTCGACGGGGCGTGGCGCACGGCGATGACGGACGAGTCCTTCCGGGCGGAGTTCGCCGCGCTGCTGCGCGACTACGCGGGCACGCCGTCGCTGCTCTACGAGGCTCGGCGGTTCTCGGCGAAGGTCGGCGCGCGGGTGCTGCTCAAGCGCGAGGACCTCAACCACACCGGGGCGCACAAGGTGCGCAACGTGCTCGGTCAGGCGCTGCTCACCAAGCGGATGGGCAAGACCCGGGTGATCGCGGAGACCGGTGCCGGCCAGCACGGTGTGGCCACCGCGACCGCCGCCGCCCTGTTCGACCTGGAATGCGTGGTCTACATGGGCCAGGTCGACACCGAGCGGCAGGCGCTCAACGTGGCCCGGATGCGGATGCTCGGCGCCACCGTCGTCCCGGTCACCAACGGTTCGCGCACCCTCAAGGACGCGATGAACGAGGCGATGCGCGACTGGGTGGCCAACGTCGACGAGACGCACTACCTGATCGGCACCGCCGCCGGCCCGCACCCGTTCCCGGCGATGGTCCGCGACTTCGTCCGGGGCATCGGTGACGAGGCCCGCCAGCAGTGCCTCGACCTCACCGGCGCGCTGCCGGACGCGGTCACCGCCTGCGTCGGCGGCGGCTCCAACGCCCTGGGCATCTTCCACGCCTTCGTCGGCGATGAGGACGTGCGGCTGTACGGCTTCGAGGCCGGCGGCGACGGGGTGACCACCAGCCGGCACGCGGCCAGCATCACCGGCGGGTCGGCGGGCGTGCTGCACGGCGCCCGCACCTACGTGTTGCAGGACGCCGACGGGCAGACCCTGGAGTCGCACTCGATCTCCGCAGGCCTGGACTACCCGGGCGTCGGGCCCGAGCACGCCTGGCTGCACGACACCGGCCGGGCCAACTACCTGCCGGTCACCGACGACGAGGCGATGGCCGCGTTCGAGCTGCTCTGCCGCACCGAGGGGATCATCCCGGCGATCGAGAGCGCGCACGCGCTCGCCGGCACTTTGACGCTGGCCCCGAAGCTCGCCGCCGAGTTGGGCCGGGAGCCCACCATCGTGGTCAACCTGTCCGGGCGGGGCGACAAGGACGTGCACACCGCCGGCGACTACTTCGGCATCCTCGACAAGGAGCGGTGAAATGAGCCGGATCGGGGTGGCCTTCGACAAGGCCCGCGCCGACGGACGGGCACTGCTGGTCGGCTGCATGCCGGCTGGTTTCCCGACCGTCGAGGGCAGCATCGCCGCGATGATCGCCATGGTCAAGGCCGGCGTCGACGTCATCGAGGTGGAGATCCCCTACTCCGACCCGGTGATGGACGGGCCGGTCATCCAGAAGGCCAGCGACATCGCGCTGGCCGGGGGCGTACGCACGGCGGACACGCTGCGCATCATCGAGGCGGTGGCGGCCACCGGAGCGCCGGTGGTCACCATGACCTACTGGAACCCGGTCGAGCGTTACGGCGTGGACGTGTTCGCCCGTGATCTCGCCGCTGCCGGTGGCACCGGTCTGATCACCCCCGACCTCATCCCTGACGAGGCCGACGAGTGGCTGGCCGCCTCGGACGCGCACGGACTGGACCGCACGTTCCTGGTTTCGCCGTCGTCCACCGATGCCCGGCTCGCGATGACCGTGGAGCACTGCCGCGGCTTCGTCTACGCGACCGCAGTCATGGGTGTGACCGGCGCCCGGGCGCGTACCTCCGACGCCGCGCCGACGCTGGTCTCCCGGGCCCGGGCGGTCACCGACCTGCCGATCGGTGTCGGTCTTGGCGTGGGCACCGGTGCGCAGGCCGGTACCGTCGCCGGGTACGCCGACGGGGTGATCGTGGGCAGCGCGCTGGTCCGGTGCATGCTCGACGCGCCCACCGAGGCGGAGGGGCTGGCCGCCCTGCGGACCCTCAGCGCCGAACTCGCCGAAGGCGTCCGCACCCCCACGCGCTGAGCCCTTCGGCCGCCGTGTGCTTCGGCGCTGTGCGCGTCGGGGCCTGTCTGTCCGGTGAGCGTTATACCTGTGAGTCATATCTATGCCTCACCGGTATAGCGCTCAACCGGATGGATGCCCGGCCGGCGGGGGGCGTCCGGGAACGGGTGATGGGTGGTCCAGGGCCGGCGAACGTCCTGGTACGTCTGCCTCGGCCCGTTGCTCCGGTGGCTGCCCCCCATCCGACTGCCCGTCGTGGCCCGTCCTCGCCTGCCCGTCGTGGCCGGTCGGAGGACTGGTCTTCACGGCGAGGCGCGCTGCCGGCGGCGGCGCGGGGTTGATGGTCCCGGGTGTCCACCTCGTGTCGCGGAGCACGCCGGAGCGACCGGCGATCGCGTCGGTGACGGCGGCCCGGGTGAGCGGGGTGACCGACTCGGGCAGCGCGGCGGGGGCGTGCCAGGACAACCGGCAGCCCGGCGGCGGGTCGGCCGTCGGTCGGCAATCGGCGGCGCGGGCCCGGAACACGTGCACGAGGACGTCCGGTAGCGGCCCGGCGCCTCCGGCCGGCGTTCTCCCCGTGGGGCCGGTCAGGTGGTAGACGCCGATCAGGTCGACCAGCTCGATGTCCCAGCCAATCTCGGCGCGGATGTCCCGCAGGGCCGCCCGCACCGGGCTCTCGGCGGGGCGCAGTCGCCCGCCGGGTAGCGCGTAGCGGCGCTCGCCCCGGCCCTGCTGGCAGAGCAGAACCCGGCCGGTGTCGTCGGTGACGACTGCGGCGACCGCCCAGGTGAGCGCACTCATGGACAAAGAGCGTACGGCGGCGCAAACCAGAAGTCACCGAGATGCGCGCTCCAGTGGCCCGGGGTGCCGCTGCGGGGGTGTGCAGCGGTAGCGTGTGCACCCGTGACCCTCGTCTCGCTGTCCCCCCAGGCGGCCCTTCCCAGTCCCAGCACCGCGGTCTGGCAGCTCGGGCCGGTGCCGATCCGGGCGTACGCGCTCTGCATCATCGCCGGCATCGTGCTGGCCTGCTGGGTGACGGAGCGTCGGCTGCGGCAGCGCGGCGTCGCGCCCGGCGCGGTGCTCGACATCGCCGTGTGGGCGGTGCCCGCGGGCATCATCGGCGCCCGGATCTACCACGTGATCACCTCACCGGAGAAATACTTCGGCGCCGGCGGTGAGCCGATGAAGGCGTTCGCCATCTGGGAGGGCGGTCTCGGCATCTGGGGCGCGGTCGCCGGTGGCGCACTCGGTGCCTGGATCGCGGCCCGGCAACTCGGCATCCCGTTCGGCGTGGTGGCCGACGCGCTGGCACCCGGGCTGCCGCTGGCCCAGGCGGTCGGTCGGCTCGGCAACTGGTTCAACAACGAGCTCTTCGGCGGCCGGACCACCCTGCCGTGGGGCCTGGAGATCCACCGGATGGACCCGGACAATCCGGGGCACGCGCTGCGTGACGACGCCGGGCAGCCGATCCTCGAACCGGGCCTGTACCAGCCGACCTTCCTCTACGAGGCGCTGTGGAACCTTGGCGTGGTCGCCCTGGTCCTCATCCTGGACCGACGGCTGAAGCTGGGCCGGGGCCGGGCGTTCGCGCTCTACGTGATGGGCTACACCGTCGGCCGGTTCTGGATCGAGCTGATGCGCACCGACGAGGCCAACCAGATCCTCGGTGTCCGGCTCAACGTCTGGACCGCCGGCCTGGTCTTCCTCGGCGCGTTGATCTACTTCGTACGGGTGCGTGGCCCCCGGGACTACCTGATCCCGCTCGGCGCGGCGGCGACGCCGACCCCGCCCACTACGTCCGACCTGTCCCAGGTCGATCTCTCCGAGCGAGAGACCGCCGCGCGGGCCGCCGCGCCGGAGGGCTACCGAGTGGTCAGCGAGGAGCAGTACGCCGCCTGGCAGGACACCGGCGTCATGCCGCCCGATCCGGCCACCGACGAGGACTCCCGGCCGGGCGGCAGCGAGCCGCTCGATGAGGCGGCACCCGTCGACCGCCCGTCGACCGACGACGAGCCGGCGGACGACCCGTCGGCCTCCCGCGCGGACCGGGCCGACGCGGCCACCGCGCGGCCCGCCGACCGGGACAGCTGAGCGGAGGCGGCACCGATGCGAAGCGCGGTGGTGGTCGGCGCAGGGGTCGGTGGCCTCGCGGTGGCCGGCGCGCTGGCCCGCTCCGGCTGGCAGGTCACCCTGCTGGAACGCGCCGAACGGGTGCGCCCCGAGCCGACCGCCGTGGTGCTCTGGCCCAACGGAGTCCGCGCGCTGCAGGTCCTCGGCCTCGGCGCGGGCCTGGCTGCCATCGCCACCCCGTTACCCGACGGTGGCGTCCGTCGCCCGGACGGGCACTGGCTCGTGCAGCCCCGGCCCATCCCGGCCGACCGGATGCCGGTGGTGGTGCACCGCGAGGACCTGCACGACACGCTGATCGCCGGCCTCGGCGACCGGGTCGAGCTGCGTACCGGAGTGACCGTGCGACACGTCCGGGTCGAGCCGGGCGAGCGACCGGCGGTGAGCGACGGACGGCACACCATCGAGGCGGACCTGGTGGTCGCCGCCGACGGCACGGACAGCGGCATCCGCCGCCAACTCGCCCCCGAGTCCCGGGTGGTCAGCTCCGGATGCGCCGCATGGCGGGCCGTGATCCCCTGGTACCAGGCACCTCGGCTACCCGACGACCAGCCGCTGGCCGGCGAGGTCCTCGGCGCGGGTTACCGATTCGTGGCCGCGTCGCTGGGCGAGCGCGGCTCCTCGGGTGGGTCCACCCGGGGCGGCATCTATTGGGTGGCCACTGCCGCCGGCGCCCCCCGCCCGGAGCCGCCGGAAACCCAGCTCGCCCTGCTTCGGCGCTGGTACGCGGGCTGGCCGGCCCCCATTGGCGCACTGCTCGACGCCACCGATCCGGCCGACCTGGTCCAGCAGGAGGTCCGCGAGCTGCGTCCGCTGCCCCGTGCGTACGGCTTTCCGGTCGGGCCGGGCGGGGTGGTGCTGCTCGGCGACGCGGCGCACGCCATGCCGCCGCACCTCGGGCAGGGCGCCTGCCTCGCTTTCGAGGACGCCGCCACGCTCGCCTCTCTGCTGCGCGAGGCTCGACTGCCCGATGCCGTTCAGGCGTACGACCGGGTGCGCCGTCCCAGGGCCGCGACGGTGGTCCGGCAGACCCGACGCATGTCGGCGGTGCTCCAGACCCGGGGCCGGTTGGCGTTGCGTGCCCGGGACGCCGCACTCGGCAGAATCAATCCGCGGCTGCTCTCCAGTGCCGCAGCCTCCGCCGCCCAGTGGCGTCCCCCGGCCTGACCTCGGTCGCGGGAGGGGTCAGGGGATGAGGGCGGCGGGTTCGGCGATGCAGGCGGTGCCGATGCGGCGGAAGCCGACCCGCAGGTAGACCCGGGCGATCTCCTCGCTGCCCGCGGAGAGGAAGATCAGGTCGGTGCCGGCCGCAACCAGCTCCCGGGCAAGGGTGGCGGTGAGCGCGGCGCCCAGCCCTCGTCGCCGGGCGGCCGGCAGGGTGGCCACCCCGGCGATCTCCGCGACGTCGCCCACACGCATGGCCATGCCGCTGGCCAGCGCGCCCTCGGTCGGCGTACCGGCCAGCGCGGAGATCCGTCGACCGTCGACGATCCGGGCGCGCTCCTCGTCGAGCGCGGCCAGCTCGAGTTCGGTGACGGCGGCGTCCCGCTCGGCCGGGCCGGCCCCGCCGGGCGCGGTGCCGGCTGCGGCGAACGACACGGCTGCCACCGCACGCCGGGCGGCGACGTCGGCGGCGAAGCCGGGAGAGTCCGCCGCCAGCACCCGCACCGCCACGTCGGACAGCGTCGCCGGGTCGGGCAGCGCGGTCGGGTCGAGCACCATCAGCGGCGCTTCCAGCACGTTCAGCCCCGCCGAGCGGGCCACCGCCAACAGTTCGGGAGTCGTCTCGTGCACCCACTCGAAGGCTTCCGGCAGGCCCAGCTTCCGCTGCCGCTCGCGGACCGAGGTCACGTCGGCCAGCGAGGGCGGCTCGGTGGCGTCGATCCGAGGGCGGGCGTAGAACGGCCAGCCGGCGCCCTCTCGGACGAACAGCACCAGCCCGCCATGCTCCTCCACACCGACTACGTCGCGGGGCACCGCGTCGTAGAAGTGCTCCAACCGGTCGAAGATGTCCTTGTGTAGCGGATCCACCGCGCGAGACTACACGTCCCAGACTATGGACGGTGTGATCAATCTCAGGTGGCCGTGCGACCCGGACCCTAACGTAGACTCAATAGACCCACGGGCCGACGTCGTCCCCACCATGATCCAACCTGAGTGACGACAGGAGGCCCGGTGGCTCCGCCGTACCCGCACAAGTCACAGCCGTACCCGCACAGCCCGCAGCCGTCCCCCACGCCCGGCTCCCGTCCGCCCGCCCAGGGCCTCTACGACCCGGCGCAGGAGCACGACGCCTGCGGTGTGGCCTTCGTAGCGGACCTGCACGGCCGGCGTTCGCACGCGGTCGTCGCCAACGGGCTCGGCGCGCTCTGCCGGCTGGATCATCGGGGCGCGCGTGGCGCGGAGCCGAACACCGGAGACGGCGCGGGCATCATGATCCAGGTGCCCGACGCGTTCCTGCGCGCGGTGGCCGACGTCGCGCTTCCCCCGGCGGGCGAATACGCCACTGGGCTTGTCTTCCTCCCCGACAGCGATGCCGCCGAGGCGCGTGCCCGACGGGTGGTCGAGAAGTACGCGCTGGTCGAGGGGGCCGACGTGCTCGGCTGGCGGGACGTGCCGATCGACCCGAGTGAGCTCGGCGAGACCGCCGTGGCGGCGATGCCCCGGGTCCGGCAGCTCTTCCTGGCCGCGCACCGGCTCACCGACTCGCCCGATGGGCCGGCCGGTTCCGCCCTGCGGGGCACCGAGCTGGACCGGGTGGCGTTCTGCCTGCGCAAGCAGGCCGAACGGGAAACCGCCGAGCGGGGCGTGCCGGCGTACTTCCCGTCGCTGTCCAGCCGGACCATGGTCTACAAGGGAATGCTCACCCCCGACCAGCTGCCGGCGTTCTACCCCGACCTGCGCGACGAGCGGGTGGACAGCGCGATCGCGCTGGTGCACTCCCGCTTCTCCACCAACACCTTCCCGTCCTGGCCGCTGGCGCACCCGTACCGGTTCATCGCCCACAACGGCGAGATCAACACGATTCGTGGCAACCGCAACTGGATGCAGGCCCGCGAGGCGCTGCTGCGCTCACCGAACGTGCCAGGCAACATCCGGCGGGTCTTCCCGGTCTGCACCCCCGGCGCCTCCGACTCGGCGAACTTCGACGAGGTCCTGGAGCTGCTGCACCTGGCCGGGCGGAGCCTGCCGCACGCGGTGCTCATGATGATCCCCGAGGCGTGGGAGAACGACCCCGGCATGGAGCCGGCCAAACGAGCCTTCTACCGCTTCCACGCCAGCCTCATGGAGCCGTGGGACGGCCCCGCGTCGGTGGCCTTCACCGACGGCGACATCGTCGGCGCGGTGCTGGACCGCAACGGGCTGCGCCCGGGGCGCTGGTGGCAGACCGACGACGGGCTCGTGGTGCTCGGCTCCGAGGCGGGCGTGCTCGACCTCGACCCGGCCCACGTGGTCGCGAAGGGGCGGCTCCAGCCGGGCAAGATGTTCCTGGTCGACACCGTCGCCGGTCGGATCGTGCACGACGAGGAGATCAAGTCCGAGTTGGCCGCCGCGCAGCCGTACGGCGAGTGGCTGCACGCCGGGCTGATCGAGCTGAACGACCTGCCCGCCCGTGAGCACACCGTCTACACCCACGACTCGGTCCGTCGCCGCCAGCAGACCTTCGGCTACACGCAGGAGGAGCTGAAGATCCTGCTCGGGCCGATGGCCCGCACCGGCGCCGAGCCGCTCGGTTCGATGGGCACGGACACCCCGATCTCGCCGCTGTCCACCCGACCGCGGCTGCTCTACGACTACTTCCACCAGCTCTTCGCCCAGGTCACCAACCCGCCGCTGGACGCCATCCGCGAGGAGTTGGTGACCAGCCTGGCGTCGACGATCGGGCCGGAGGGCAACCTGCTCGACCCGGGTGCGGCGAGCTGCCGGCAGATCGTGCTGCCGCACCCGATCATCGACAACGACGAGCTGGCGAAGATCCTCTCCATCGACGATGACGGCGACCTGCCCGGCTTCAAGGCGGTCCGGGTCTCCGGTCTGTACCGCATCCGAGAGGGCGCCGCCGGGATCAAGGCACGGCTGACCGAGATCTGCCGACACGTCTCCGAGGCGATCGAGGACGGCGTACGCATCCTGGTGCTCTCCGACCGGGACTCCAACGCCGACCTGGCGCCGATCCCGTCGCTGCTGCTCACCGCCGCCGTGCACCAGCACCTGGTGCGTGAGCAGACGCGTACGCAGGCGGCGCTGATCGTGGAGTCCGGCGACTGCCGGGAGGTGCACCACGCGGCGGTCCTGATCGGCTACGGCGCTGCTGCGGTCAACCCGTACCTGGCGTTCGAGTCGGTGGAGGACCTGATCTCCACCGGCGTGCTGGCCGGCGTCGAACCCGCTGCCGCGGTCCGCAACTACGCCAAGGCGCTCGGCAAGGGCGTCCTGAAGATCATGTCGAAGATGGGCATCTCGACGGTCTCCTCGTACTGCGGGGCGCAGGTCTTCGAGGCGGTCGGCCTGGACACCCGGCTGGTCGAGCGCTACTTCCGGGGCACCCCCAGCCGCATCGGCGGGGTGGGGCTGGCGGGCGTGCACGCCGAGGTGGCTGCCCGGCACGCGCTGGCCTGGCCCCCGGCGGGCGCTGCGGCCTCCGACCGGTTGGAGGTCGGCGGCGAGTACCAGTGGCGCCGCGAGGGTGAGCTGCACCTGTTCAACCCGGAGACGGTCTTCCTGCTCCAGCACGCCACCCGCAGCCGGCAGTACGACGTCTTCCGGCAGTACACGGCGAAGGTCGACGCGCTCGCCGCGCAGGCCGGCTCGCTGCGCGGGCTGTTCACCCTGCGTACCGGGGTCCGCCCGGCGGTGCCGATCGAAGAGGTCGAGCCGGCCACCGAGATCGTCAAGCGGTTCGCCACCGGCGCCATGTCGTACGGGTCGATCTCCGCGGAGGCGCACGAGACGCTCGCCATCGCGATGAACCGCCTCGGCGGCAAGTCGAACACCGGCGAGGGCGGCGAGGACGTCGACCGGTTGCACGACCCGGCCCGCCGCTCGGCGGTCAAGCAGATCGCCAGTGGCCGGTTCGGTGTGACCAGCGAATACCTGGTCAACGCCGACGACCTCCAGATCAAGATGGCGCAGGGCGCCAAGCCGGGCGAGGGCGGTCAGCTCCCCGGCAACAAGGTCTGGCCCTGGATCGCCCGGACCCGGCACGCCACGCCGGGCGTGGGTCTGATCTCCCCGCCGCCGCACCACGACATCTACTCCATCGAGGACCTCGCCCAGCTGGTGCACGACCTGAAGTGCGTCAATCCGGCTGCCCGGGTGCACGTCAAGCTGGTCAGTGAGGTCGGCGTCGGCACTGTCGCCGCCGGGGTGGCGAAGCTCAAGGCGGACGTCATCCTGATCTCCGGTCACGACGGCGGCACGGGCGCTTCCCCGATGAACTCGCTGAAGCACGCCGGCACCCCCTGGGAGCTGGGGCTGGCCGAGGCGCAGCAGACGCTGCTGCTCAACAAGCTGCGCGACCGGGTCACCGTGCAGGTCGACGGCCAACTCAAGACCGGCCGGGACGTGCTGATCGCGGCGCTGCTCGGCGCGGAGGAGTTCGGCTTCGCGACCGCGCCGCTGATCGTCGCCGGCTGCGTGATGATGCGGGTGTGTCACCTGGACACCTGCCCGGTCGGCATCGCCACCCAGAACCCTGTGCTGCGGGAGCGCTTCACGGGCACCCCGGAGTTCGTGGAGAACTTCTTCCTCTTCCTCGCCGAGGAGGTCCGGGGATATCTTGCCGAGCTGGGCTTCCGGTCGATCGAGGAGGCGATCGGGCAGTCCGAGCTGCTCGACGTGGCCACGGCGGTGACGCACTGGAAGGCGCACGGGTTGGACCTCGCGCCTGTCCTGCACCTGCCGGAGCTGCCCGCCGGCGCTGCCCGACGTGGTGTCCGCGCCCAGGATCACGGCCTTGATCAGGCACTGGACAACGAGCTGATCGCGCTCGCCCGTTCGGCGCTCTCCGGTGGCTCGCCGACGCGGGTCGAGGTGGCGGTGCGCAACGAGCACCGCAGCGTCGGCGCGATGCTCGGCGGCGAGGTGACCCGCCGTTTCGGCGGTGCCGGCCTTCCCGAGGACACCATCGAGTTCGTGCTGCACGGCACGGCCGGGCAGTCGTTCGGCGCCTTCCTGCCGCGCGGGGTGACCCTGCGGTTGCACGGTGACGCCAACGACTACGTGGGCAAGGGCCTCTCCGGCGGGCGGATCATCGTGCGTCCGGACGCGGCCGCGCCGTTCCTCGACGCCGACGCCGAGCCGGGGCAGCGGGCCGAGGATCAGATCATCGCTGGCAACACCATCCTGTACGGGGCCACCGCGGGCGAGATCTTCCTGCGTGGTCGGGTGGGGGAGCGGTTCGCGGTGCGCAACTCCGGCGCGATCGCCGTGGTCGAGGGCGTCGGTGACCACGGCTGCGAGTACATGACCGGCGGCACGGTGGTGGTGCTCGGCGCGACCGGCCGTAACTTCGCGGCCGGCATGTCCGGCGGCACGGCGTTCGTGCACCACCTGGATCGCGCACGGGTCAACGCGGAGCTGGTCGACCTGGCGCCGCTGGGCGAGCAGGAGCAGACGCTGCTGCACGAGCTGGTCCAGCGGCACGTGGCCGAGACCGGGTCGGCGGTCGCTGAGGAACTGCTCAAGCGCTGGCCGGAGGCGGTGGCCGAGTTCACCGCGGTGGTGCCCCGCGACTACCGCCGGGTGCTGGAGATCATGCGGGCCGCCGAAGCCGCCGGCCGCGACGTCGACGACGCGGTGATGAAAGAACTGACACCGCCCACTGAGCCGGCGATGCCGGTGCCGCCCGCCCCGCGGGTGGCTGCCCAGGAGGTGGCACGTGCCTGACCCGAACGGTTTCCTGCGCTACGACCGGCGGCTGCCGGCCCGCCGCCCGGTGCCGGTGCGGATCAGCGACTGGCGTGAGGTGTACCCGCCGGCCGGCGAGGAACTGGTCCGCGAGCAGGCAACCCGCTGCATGGACTGCGGCATCCCGTTCTGCCACAGCGACACGGCCGGCTGCCCACTGGGCAACCGGATCCCGGACTGGAACGACCTGGTCCGCACCGGCAACTGGGACGCCGCGGTGGAGTCGCTGCACGCCACCAACAACTTCCCGGAGTTCACCGGTCGGCTCTGCCCGGCACCCTGCGAAGCGGCCTGCGTGCTGGGCATCGCCGGCGGCCAGCCGGTGACCATCAAGCAGATCGAGGTGGAGATCGCCGACGCCGCCGCGGCGCGCGGTCTCACCCCCCGCCCGGTGCCGGCGCCGTCCGGGCGGTCGGTCGCCGTCGTCGGTTCCGGGCCCGCCGGCCTGGCCGCCGCCCAGCAGTTGGCCCGCGCCGGTCACCTGGTGACGGTGTACGAGCGTGACGACGCGATCGGTGGCCTGCTCCGGTACGGCATTCCCGACTTCAAGCTGGAGAAGCGGCACGTCGACGCCCGTCTGGCCCAGCTGACCGCCGAGGGGGTGCGCTTCCGCACCGGCGTGAACGTCGGCGTGGACGTCACCGCCGAGCAGTTGCGCGTCGAACACGACGCGGTGCTGTTGGCCTGCGGCGCGTTGCAGGGCCGGGAAACCCCGGAAACCCCGGGTCGGGCGCTGCGGGGCGTACACCAGGCAATGGCGCATCTGGTCGCGGCGAATCGCGCGGTCGCCACGGCGGCCACCGATCAGCCGGGCGTCGCGGTCACCGGCGAAGGTCGGGCGGCCCGCGCGGTGCTGCCGGACGGCACCCCGATCGACGCGGCCGGCAAGCACGTGGTGATCATCGGTGGTGGTGACACCGCGGCCGACTGCCTCGGCGTCGCCCATCGGCAGGGCGCGGCGGGCGTGCACCAGCTCGACCTGTACCCGCAGCCGCCCCAGGCGCGCGACGAGGCACGGGATCCGTGGCCGACCTGGCCGTGGATCCTGCGTAGCTACCCGGCGCACGAGGAGGGTGGCGAGCGGGTCTTCGCCGTGGCGGTGCAGGAGTTCGTGGACGACGGCACCGGCCAGGTGCGGGCGGTGCGGATCGCCGAGGTGACCGTGGAGAAGCGCGACGGCCGGCGGTTCGTCACCGTGGTTCCGGGCTCGGAGCGGGAGTTACCGGCCGACCTGGTGCTGCTGGCGATCGGCTTCGAGGGCACCGAGCAGCAGCCGCTGCTGGCCCAGTTCGGCGTGACCCGTAATGCCCGGGGAGCCGTCGACGCCCGTGACGATTGGCAGACCGACGCCGACGGGGTGTTCGTCGCCGGTGACATGCACCGGGGTGCCTCGCTGATCGTCTGGGCCATCGCCGAGGGGCGTGCGGCGGCCGCCGCCATCCACGGCTATCTGGGTGGTGCCGGCGCGCTGCCGGCCCCGGTCGGCCCGGCCGCGCAGGCCCTCGCCGCTCGCTGATCTGAGGGCGTCACCAGACGCCGGCCCGCCCCGGGGTGCGGGCCGGCGCTGGGACGCGTGTTGCCGCTGAGACAGCGGTCACTCCCTGCGGCCCGCTCACGGGGCAGGACGATACGAAGATCATCGTTACGCTGCGGTGATGGATATCGAGGAGCGGCTACGGCGAACCCGTCGCTGGCTGTGGATCGTGCTGATCGGGCTCTTCCTGAGCGGTGTCACCGCGTTTCCGCTGGAGATCGAGGCGCGCTGGCTGCTGCGCGCACTGGATCCGCTCGCCGGTCACCTGCCGGCGCTGGTCGACTGGATCCAGCGGGTGCACACCGGGCTCGTGACTGCCGGCGAGGACTATCCGTTCCTGCTCTACGGCACCGACTGGTTGGCCTTCGCTCATCTGGTGCTGGCGGTGGCGTTCTGGGGGCCGCTGCGCGACCCGGTACGCAACGTCTGGGTGGTGCAGGTCGGCATGATCGCCTGCGCGGGCATCGTCCCGCTGGCGCTGATCTGCGGCCCAATCCGGGACATCCCTTGGTTCTGGACGCTCATCGACCTCTCGTTCGCGGTCGGGGCGTTCCCACCGCTCTGGTTCGCCTACCGGCACATCCGCGCCATCGAAGCGCGCACGGCCGGGCAGTCGGGTGACATGCCAGTGCCGGTGGGTGGATCCTCAGCGCAGACTCTCTGAGCTGCGCGACCGCCCGGCCTCCGCGAGGTGTGCGAGCCGGCCGGAGGATGCGCGGGGCTGGTGCTCGTCCGTGCCTGTCGAGCTGCCCCATATCTGGGTCGGCGACCCCATCCGTCCCGCCTCGAACGGGGTGGCCCGTCGCTTGTCGGCTGGGGTGCCGGGTTCGGCCGGGGGCGCCCCCGCGCCCCCGGCCGAACGTCTGGCTCAACGCTGGATGAGCTCGTGCGCCTCGCGGATCTTGGCCCAGGACTTCGGCTCGGTCGGCGGGGCGGCCTTGCGTGCGGCGGTGGCCACGTCGGGTTGGCCGGCGGTGAACAGCCAGGTGGTGAACAGGTCGTCCAGGTCCAGACCGGAGACCCGCTCGGCCAGTGCCTGGAACTGCGCGATGGTGCCGTTGCCGTGCCGGTGCTCGGCGGTCCAGGCCGGCAGGATCTCGAAGAACGCGTCGTCGCCAACCGCCAGCCGCAGCTGGTGCAGTGTCATCGCGCCCCGGTCGTAGACGGCGTCGTCGAAGACCCGGTCGGCACCCGGGTCGCCGGGCAGCACCTGCCAGAACTCCGAATCGGCCGGGTAGCTGGCGTAGGTGAAGTCGAACAGCTCCTTTGCGGTGCCCTCGCCCTGCTCCTCCGACCAGAGCCACTCGGCGTACGAGGCGAAGCCCTCGTTGAGCCAGATGTTGCGCCAGTCGGCCACCGAGACCGAGTCGCCGAACCACTGGTGGGCGTTCTCGTGCGCCACCACGTAGGTGTTGGCGCCGCGCCGCCAGAAGCCGGGGCCGTACACCGGTCGGGTCTGCGTCTCCAGCGCGAAGCCGATGCCGTCCACCGGCCCGGCCACGCCACCCTGCGCCTCGAACGGGTACGGGCCGAAGATCCCGCTCTCCCAGTCGACGATCTCGGCGGTGCGTTCGATGCTGGCCCGTGCGGCCGGCCCGAGCGCGCCCAGCGAGGTGCTGTACGCGTTGATCACCGGCTGGCCGCCCGGGGTGGTGTCGGTGACGATGTCGTACTGGCCGATGGCCATGAAGGCCAGGTAGGGCGCGGTGGGGGAGGTGGTCCGCCAGATCCAGCGGGTGCGGTTGCCGGCCTCGGCCAGCGGGGGCCGTGGCTGCACGCCGTTGCTGATCACCTCGACGCCGGTGGGCACCGACACGGAGATGTCGAAGGTGGCCTTGTCCAGTGGGTGGTCGTTGCTCGGGAACCACCACCACGCCGACTCGGGCTCGTTGACCGCGAGCGCCCCGTCGTCGGTACGCGTCCAGCCGGTGTAGCCGCCGACCAGGGTCTCCGACGGGATACCGCCGTAGCGCACCACGATGGTGAGCTGCTGGCCCCGGGTCACCGTGCGGGCCGGGCTGACCACCAGCTCGTGCGCGCCCGCCGTGCTGGTGCTCGCCGCCCAGCCGTTGACCCGCACCGACTCGACGTCGAGCAGGAAGTCCAGATTGAACCGGGAGAGGTCCTGTGTGGCGGTGGCGAGGATGGTGGTGGTGCCGGTGAGCAGGTCGGTCGCCGGGTCGTAGCGCAGCCGGACGTCATAGTGCTCGACGTCGTAGCCGCCATTGCCGTAGTCGGGGAAGTAGCTGTCGCCCAGCCCGGGTGCGCCGGGTTGCGGCGCGGCGGTGACGATGGGCCGGCCCCAGCCTGTCGGGGCGGCCTGGCCGGGGGTGCCGGCGAGCATGGTGCCGGCGGTGGTGAGGGTCAGGGCGGCGGTGGCCGCCGTGAGGACTCGTCGCACGAGGTGGACTCCCTCCATCGGGGTGTTCGCTCCGCCAACCTAATCGACAAATGTGAACCTCGCCGGCCCGCCGCGCGGTGTGGCCGCGCTATTCCATTGATGTAGATGTTTCGATAGCATTACCGCCTGGTAACAACCGTTCCACCCCTGGCCACGCGCGCGGTCGCAGGATCCCACCACCCCTGTTCTGTGGAGGTCCGTCATGCCCCACCGTCCGCTGGCCCGCGCCCTGGCTGCGCTGATCGCCATCTTCACGGCCGCCCTCGGCGCCGTGCTCGTGCCCGGCACCGCGCAGGCCGCCGCCGTCAACTACGTCGCGCTCGGCGACTCGTACTCCTCCGGCGTCGGCGCCGGCCCGTACGACCTGTCCGGCTGCCTCCGCAGTCAGAAGTCGTACGCCCCGCTCTGGGCGGCCGCCCACGGCGTGACCAGCTTCAACTTCAAGGCCTGCGGCGGTGCGGTCACCGCCGACGTGCTCAGCGACCAGGTCAGCGCGCTCAGCGCCAGCACCACCCTGGTCACCATCACCATCGGTGGCAACGACGCCGGCTTCGTCAACGTCATCACCAGTTGCCGGTTCGGTAGCACCTCGTCCTGCACCAACGCCGTCAACACGGCCAAGACCTTCGCCACCACGACGCTGCCCGCGCGGCTGGACGCCACCTACGCGGCCATCCGCAACCGGGCACCGAATGCCCGGCTGATCGTCCTCGGCTACCCGCGACTGTTCGAGACGACCTCCTGCGGTTGGCTGGCGATGAGCACCTACAAGCGCACCATCCTCAACGAGGCCGCCGACGCGCTCGCCTCGGTCACGGCTGCCCGGGCCAACGCGGCCGGCGCCACCTTCGCCGACACCCGGCGCTACTTCGCCGGGCACGGCGTCTGCGCCGGCGACCCGTGGATCAACGACATCTCCGGGATCATCGAGGCGTACCACCCGGACGCCGACGGCTACCGCTACGGCTACCTGCCGGCGCTGAACGCGGTCACCGGCTAATCGGACCGGCACCACCGGATCCGTACTCGTACCCGCACCGGCCGGCGGCCGAGCGTCCCCTGTGGGCGCTCGGCCGCTGGCCGGCATCGCGTCTGTACCCGATGCGTCACACTGAGTGGAATCGGAGGTGACGCGTGCGACGGTCCGAGGTCCCCAAGCAGGAGTTGATCGGCCAGAGGCAGTCGGTTGCGGGTCGGGACCGGCTGCCGGCAGGCGGGCTGGAGTTCTTCGCGCTGCTCGCACGGCTGCTGCGGCGACCCCGTCGCGGTGACCGCCGGCTGCCGTTGCTCTGGCTGGTCCGCTCCGATACCCCGGATCTGATGGTGCCGCTGCGCCGATTCCTCGGCCAGGGCCCCCGGCGGCGGGTGCCGCACGCCGTGCTGGACGCCGACGCGCCGCCGGGGGCCGGGGACGTGCCTTCCCTGCTGCGCGAGTTGCACCGGTAGCTCTCCCTGGAGGCGTTCGGCGCCGCCCGGCTGCGCTTCCGGCACTACCCGCTCGCCGACTGGCTGATGCACCAGAGCCTCAGCTTCGGCATCGACGCCGACGACACCCGCGCGGCCCTGGTGCGCCGGCTGCGGGACCGCCGGGGCCCGCGTACGCCCGAGGCGCTGCCCTCTGGCGGTGACGCGGTCAGCATCGTCTCGCAGGTGCTGCTCTGGCTGGTCCGCCGCGCCGTGCCGGGGGTGGTGTTCCGGGCCGCCGTCTCCGGCCGGGTGCCGGTGCTCGGGCGGCACTACAACTGGTTCATGCGCCAGCAGTACCTCGCGCCCCGGCAGTCGGTCACCTTCCTCGGCTTCGCCGAGCGCCTCACCGCCGGCTGGCGCGACGGCGAACAACCCGACCAGGTCAACAAGCTGTTGCTGCACGCGTTCCTGGAGGACCTGCGGCAGGCGTACCGGCGTCGGCCGTGGCGCCCATCGGACTGGCGGCGCACCGCGTACCCGGCGCTGCTGCTCGACCACGTCGCCCCCGGCAACGTCGGCGCCGAACTGGTTCGCCTCATCGGCGACGTCCGCACCGAGACCGGCCGCAACGACCCGCTGCTCATCGTCGCCTCCGGCGGGCAACCCCCGCCGGAGCTGCCCGAGCCACACCCGTTGACCGAGGCCGACGAGGCGTACGACGAGTGGGCCGAGGCGCTGCCGGAGATGCGGCGGCTGCGCCGCCCGGCCGCCTGGCTCGTGGCGTTGCGCCCCGACGACACCGACACCGGCCCGCCGTCGCGTGGCGGCGTGCGGCCGTTCTCCGCGCCCGACCCGCCCTGGTGGTCGCGGCGCTTCCTGCCGGCCGTGCTCTGCCTGGTGCTGCTGGCCGCGGCGGGCGCGTGGGCGGGCAGCCGGTGGGGACCGGGCTGCCACCCCTCACTCACCGGCGGCCGGGTCTCGGTCGAGGTGGTCGCCAGCGGCGAGTGCGTCGGCTACAGCGACAGCGATGCGCAGGTGTTCAACAACGATCCCGGCCAGGACGGGCTGCGGACCATCCAGCAGCGCATCTTCGCGCAGAACCGCGCCGCCGAGGAGGTCTGGCAGCGCAGCGACCGACGCCGGCCATTCCTCACCCTGGTCTACCTGGGCACCCTGACCGGTAACCGGACCCGCGCCGACGAGGAGTCGTACGTCTCCGAGCGGGAGGAGCTCGAAGGCATGGCCACCGCCCAGTACGCGTTGCTGAAGGAGTCGGCTGGCGCCGACGGTGCCGCGCTGCTGCGGATCGTGGTGGCCAACGGTGGCCGGCAGATGATCTACGCCGACCGGGCCGTGGCGATGCTGGCCGAGCTGGCCCGGGACGATCCCACGGTGCTCGGGGTGGTCGGGCTGGTGGAGAGCCGGACCAGCACCGCCCGAGCGCTGCGCGAGCTGAACCAGGTCGGGCTGCCGGTGCTGGCACCCACGCTCTCCGCCGACCGGATGGACGCCAACTCCCGCCTCTACCTGCAGATCTCCGCGCCGAACGCCGATCAGGTGAAGATGGTCGACGCGTACGCCCGACAGGTGCTGAAGGTCGACGAGGCGCACGTCTACTACACGACGTTGGAGGGCAGCTCGCTGACCGAGGACCTCTACGTGGGCACCCTCGTCGACGGGCTCCGGCAGCGGTTCGGTGCCCGGATCACGCGCCTCGACGAGTGGCGCACCGGGCAGCGGCTGACCGGCGAGTGCGGCTACCCCGGTCTGCTCTTCTACGCGGGTCGGTGGACGGAGTTCGACGGTTTCCTGCGGGCGCTGCGCGAGTGTGGCGGCAACCCGCCCCGGCATCTCGTCGCCGACGACTCAGCCAACCGTTACATGGCCAACCCGGGGCTGCGCGCCGCCGCGCCCGGCAACCTACCGGTCACGTACGTCTCCAAGGCATCCCTGGCTACCTGCGACGCGCTGCGTGCCGCTGAGGATCGGCGCGACGACGCCCGAGCCAGCTTCCTGTCCTGGATCCAGGCCGACGACCTGCTCGACCCGCCACGCTGCCGCCCGGACTCCGGCCGTCAGGTCGGCGAGCGGGTCAGCCTCGCCTACGACGCGGCGATGATGATGGTCCGGTCGGTGGAGAGCCTCGCCGCCCGGCTGCACCACGCCGATCCTCGGCAACGTTGGGAGCCGACCTCGGTCAACCCGGTGGGTGTGCACGCGGAGGTGCTTCGGCAGAACGCCGGCCAGGGCTACCCGGGGGTGGCCGGGCTGATCCGGTTCACCCCCGACTCGGGGGAGCCGGTCGACAAACGGCTGGCTCTGATGCGGGTGGAGCAGGTGCCCAACGTCGCGGCGGCGCCGGTGGAGGTGTTCCGCTGCGGGGTGGCCGACACGGCGGGCCCGGCGGCCTGCGGCCCGGCGTGACAGGCCCGGCGTGACAGGCCCCGCGTGACACGTCCTCGCAGGACTGTCCGGGTGCCACGGGTGTCCGTTAGGGTTCCTGGGACCAGGCGGCCGTTGGCGTTGGGGGCAGAGGTTGGGCAGGCTCGCGTCGACGTACGGGCAGGCGGTCAACTCCCACCGGGCGGCCCGGGCGCACCTGGACACCGCCCGGGGAGCGCTCGGCACGGCACCGGCTGCCGCCACGCCGGTCGGCGCCAATGAGCTGGTGGCCCGACTGGCCCGCCTCGGCGGCGCCCTGGCCACGCCCACCCCGGGCGCCACGCCGCTGACCGACTCGCCGGCCGCGGTGCGGATCGGCGAGGCGTCCACCTCGGACGGCGGCTTCCCGGTGCTGGTCCCGCTCGGCGGCGGCCACCACCTGGCCCTGGACACCGACGCCCGCGACCCGCAGGTCGCCGGGCTGCTGCGGGCGTTGGTGCTGCGGCTCGTCGCCACCGCACCGCCCGGTCAGGTCCGGGTGGCCGGCATCGACACCGCTGCGCTGGGCGCCACCTTCGGCCCGTTGCGCCCCCTGCTCGACGCCGGGGTGCTCGACCCGCCGGCCACCGGCGAGGCCGAGGTGGCCACGTTGCTGGACGCCGTCGAGCAGCATGCCCGTGCCGCGCAGCACGGCCAGCCCGCCGCCCGGCACCTGCTGGTGGTGGTCGCCACGGCCGCGCCACCGCCACGCGAGTTGGCCCGGCTCGCCGCTCTCACCCATGCCGGCCCCGCCGCCGCCGTCTGCGTGCTGCTCGCCGGCCACCCGTCCCGGCTGCCCGGCGAAACCGCGCCGCCGCTGGGCGGCACCACCGCGGTCCGGCTCGACCAGGGGTACGCGCACGTCGGCGACCCGCCGGGCACCCCGTTCAGCGCCGACGGCAGCGGGCTCGCCGCACCCGTCCTGCTCGACGGCGACCCGCCGCCCGCTTCGGTACGCGCGCTCGCCGAGCACCTCGGCGCTGCCGCCCGCCGCGCCGACGCGCTGCCCTTCACCGAGCTGCTGCCCGAGCGGCGCTGGGCCGAGTCCGCCGGCGACGGCCTGCGTACGGTGATCGGCCGGGCCGGCGGCGCCCCGCTGACCGTGGCCTTCGACGACGCCACCCCGCACTGGCTGGTGGGCGGGCGCACCGGCGCCGGCAAGACCGTCTTCCTCCTCGACGTCCTCTACGGGCTGGCCGCCCGTTACTCACCGGCCGAGCTGCAGCTCTACCTGCTCGACTTCAAGGAGGGCGTCAGCTTCACCGAGTTCGTGCCCACCGGTCGCGACCCGTCCTGGCTGCCGCACGCCCGCGCCGTCGGTATCGAATCCGACCGCGAGTACGGCCTCGCCGTGCTGCGCGAGCTACGCCGGGAGGCGCAACGCCGGGCCAGCGCGCTCAAGCGGCACGGCGTCACGAAGCTCGCCGACCTGCCGCGGGACAATCCGCTGCCGCGCGTCGTGGCGGTCATCGACGAGTTCCACGTGCTGCTCGCCGGCAACGACGCGCTGGCCCGCGAATCCGTCGACCTGCTGGAGGAGTTGGCCCGCAAGGGCCGCTCGTACGGCATCCACCTGGTGCTCGCCAGCCAGAGCATGACCGGCATCGAGGCCCTCTACGGGCGGGCCGAGGCGATCTTCGGGCAGTTCGCGCTGCGGGTGGCGCTGCCCGGTGGCGGCGGGGTGCTCGATCCGCTCAACGACGCCGCCGCGGCCCTGCCGATCGGCTCCGCCGTGGTCAACACCGCCGCCGGTGCGGTCGGCGCCGACACCGTCCTGCGTTTTCCCGACGCGCACCGGGCCGCGGCGGATCTCGCCGCGCTGCGCCACGAGCTGTGGCAGGCCCGCCCGCCGGGTTCGCGGGCGCCGGCGGTCTTCAAGGGGTACGAGGCCGCACGGGTCGAGGACGACTCCACCTTCGCCGGTCTGCGCCCCGGTGGCCGGCGTCCGATGGCCCTGGTCGGCCGAACGGTCGACGTGGACGGCACCACCGCACTGTTCCTGATGGACACCACCCCCGGCCGACACCTCGCCGTGGTGGGCACCGCACCGACGGGCGCGGACGTGCTGCGCGCCGCGACGCTGAGCCTGGCCCGTCAGCACACCCCCGGCGACGCCCGGTTCCAGCTGGCCTCCCTGGTCAGCGCCGCTGACCCGGTCGCCGACGAGACCGAGACCGCGCTGCGGGCCGCCGGCCACCCGGTGCGGCGCCTCGACGCGGTCGGGCTGCGCGACCGCATCGCCACGCTGGCCGCCGAGCCCGCTGGCCGCGAATACCTGGTGGTGTTCGGCATGGACGTCGCCGCGCCGGTCCTCGGGGTCGCCGACCCGGGCACGTTCCGCTCCGGCCTGGACGATCTGCGCACCCTTCTGCGCCAGGGCCCCGGGCACGGGGTGCACCTGCTCGGTTGGTGGCGTGGGCTGCGGCGGCTCGCCGACGACCTCGGCGGCACCCAGAACCGCGACGACGTCGCCTGCCTGGTAGCGCTCAACGTGCCCGGGGCCGAGCTGGCCCTGCACCTCGGGGCGCACGACCTGGCCTACACGCCCCGCGCCGACCGGGCGCTGCTGATCGACCGGCACGACCAGCGCACACGGTTGATCGTCCCGTTCGTCGGCGACGGGCACGAGCCGGACGGGGAGCGGTGACAGTGTCCTTCGAGGAGTACGCGGCGCTGGCCCGACAGCTCACCGAGCAGCACCGCGTCGGCGAGCAGCACGCCGCCGCCGACTCCGCGCGCCGCCGTGACCTGCACGCCGCCGTCGAGTACCTGCAGCAGAGGCTGGCCGCCCAGGGGCAACGCCTCGACCAGCTCGGCCGGGCGATCGGCATCGACCAGCCGCCCGCCGGCCCTGCCCCCGAGCCAGGGCGTCCGGGCGAGACTGCCGCTTGGCCCGGGCCGCCGTCCGGAGGCGAGTGGGCCTCCGCTGCCGGGTCCGGGCCACCGTCCGGAGGCGAGTGGGCCTCCGCTGCCGGGTCTGGGCCGCCGTCCGGAGCAGAGTGGGCCTCCGCTGCCGGGTCCGGCCCTTCCACCGCACCCGGAACGGGGGACGGGGGATTCGACGGCGCAGCCGGCGCGTCGGGGCGGGCGGGGGTCGGGGCGTACCCCGAGTTGCCGGCAGGCGAGGCGCGGCTGGCGCTGCCGACGGCGGTGAGCCCGGCGGGTGCCGGGGTGCCGGCGCAGCGTGCGGCGGCGGTCGACCCGGCGGTGGAGCTGGAGTTGGCCCGGCGGATGGCCGACGAGGCCGACCGGCACGGGCAGCAGGCGGAGCTACTGGCCCAGCGGCCGGCGCTCCTGCCGACGTGGTCACCGCTGGCCCGGTCGGTTGCCGTCTACGCCGGGTGCGGGGCCGCCGCCGGGGTGCTCATGCTGGCCCTGGTGCTCGCCTCCGGGGTTGGCCTGGTGGACGGGTTCACCCTTGGTGCGTGGATCTGTGCGGGGCTGCCGGCGGTGGCGTTCTTCGGGGGGTACCTGGTGCTGGGCCGGTGGGGGAGGCCCGCCATGGTCGCCGGCACCCCGCCGCGTTACCTGCCGCTCGGGTTCCTGATCTGCTTCCTGCTGGTGCCGATGGCCTACTGCGCCTACCTGCTGCTGGTCCGCGGCCTGCGCTGATTCGTCGTGTTCGGCATCCGCGCGCCGAGGTGGCGGCCCAGCCGGGCATGATCCACTCGATATCGCCGATGTTGCGGTATGCGGGCTGCGGGATACCGCAACATCGGCGATGTCGTGTCGATCTTCGACCGGCGACGCGGACCTGTGCCGTCAGCGGAGCTTGCGGAAGAATTCGCGCACGTCGTCGACGAGGAGGTCGGGTGCCTCCAGGGCCGGGAAATGGCCGCCGCGGCTGAATTCGGTCCACTGCACGACGTTGTGGTCGCGTTCGGCCAAGGGCCGGATGGTGATGTCGTTGGGGAACACCGCGACCCCGGTCGGTACCGGTGAGCGTGGCTGTGCCTGGCCCCAGGTCTGGGCGTCCTCGTAGTAGATGCGGGCGGCGGATCCGGCTGTGCCGGTCAGCCAGTAGACCGAGACGTCGGTGAGGATCTTGTCGCGGTCGATGGCGTCTTCAGGCAGCTCGGCGGCCGGATCGGTCCATTCCTTGAACTTCTCGACGATCCAGGCGAGCTGCCCGACGGGTGAGTCGGTGAGGGCGTAGGAGATCGTCTGCGGCCGGGTTGCCTGGACGATGGCGTATCCGCTCATGTCTCGACCCCAGGTCGTCATCAGTGCGAGGCGGGCCTGGTCGGCCTCGTTGAGGCCGACCAGCTCAGCCGGATCGCCGGAGGGGAAGCTGCCCAGGTTGTTGACGTGCACACCGATCACATGATCGGGGTCGACACGGCCGAGTTCGGGGGAGACGATCGCTCCGGTGTCGCCGCCCTGCGCGCCGTAGCGGTCGTAGCCGAGGCGGTTCATCAGTTCGGCCCAGGCGCGGGCTACCCGGCTGGTGTTCCAGCCCGGGGCGGCGAGCGGGCTGGAGAAGCCGAAACCGGGAAGCGACGGTGCCACGACGTGAAAGGCGTCAGCGGGGTCGCCGCCGTGCCGGGCGGGATCGGTCAGTGGTCCGATGATCTGCATGAACTCCACGATCGAGCCGGGCCAGCCGTGGGTGAGGATGAGCGGCAGCGCGTCCGGCTCGGGCGAACGCACGTGCAGGAAATGAACGGCCTGCTCGTCGATGCTGGTGGTGAACTGGGGAAATTCGTTCAGCTGTGCCTCGTGGGCGCGCCAGTCGTACGTGGTGCGCCAGTAGTGGACCAGGCCTTTCAGGTAGTCCAGCGGCACTCCGGCCTCCCAGCCGCCGGCCACCTCGTCTGGCCAGCGGGTGTTGGCGAGCCGCTGGCGCAGGTCGTCGAGGCGGTCCTGCGGAATATCGATCCGGAACGGGATGATCTGTTCGCTCATGACAACCACGCTATGGGCAGGCTAGGACAGGTTCGGCCCTAGCTTGCTGACAGACTTGCGGCATGCTGGAAACCTCCGCCCGACTGCTGCGTCTGCTCTCGCTGCTGCAGACTCCCCGCGACTGGACCGGGGCCAACCTCGCACAACGCCTTGAGGTGGACGTGCGGACCGTGCGGCGTGACATCCAGAAACTGCGTGACCTCGGCTACCCGGTGCACGCCGTCCCCGGTGCGGCCGGCTACCGGCTCGGCGCCGGAACGAAGCTCCCGCCGCTACTGCTCGACGACGAGGAGGCTGTCGCCGTCGCCATCGGATTGCGTACCGCCGCCAGCGGCACGGTCACCGGCATCGAGGAGACCTCGCTCCGCGCGCTGGCCAAACTCGAACAGGTACTGCCATCGCGAGTACGCCACCGGCTCAACCTGCTGCACTCGGTCACCGTCACGGTCCCTGCCGCCGGCCCTACCGTGGACCCGGACGTGCTGACCGTCCTCGCCGCCGTCTGCCGCGACCACCAGCGGCTCCGCTTCGACTACCGCAGCCACGAGGGCACCGACTCGGTGCGCGACACCGAACCCCACCGGCTGATCCATACGGGCCGGCGCTGGTATCTGGTGGGCTGGGACACCGACCGGCGCGACTGGCGCACCTACCGGGTCGACCGAATCCACCCCCGTATCCCGACCGGCCCCCGCTTCACCCCCAGGGCGGCACCCGACGTCGACCTCGCCGGCTACCTGACGCACGGTGTCTCGACCGCCGCCTACCGCTATCGGGCCCGAATCACCCTGTACGTGTCTGCGGAGACCGCCACCGAACGGATCCCGCCCACCGTCGGTGTCATCGAAGCCGTCGACCCGCGCACCTGTCTCCTGCACACCGGATCCAATTCCCTCAACGAGATCGCCGTCTACGTCGCATCGTTCGGCTTTCGCTTCCAGATCCACGAACCACCCGAACTGATCACACACGTCCGAGACCTCGCCACCCGACTCACTGACGCCGTCCGCTGAAACCCGACGCAGCACCCTGAGGCATCCCTGCCCCACCCACGGCATCAACTCAGGAGGCGACCGGTCGCCGCATCACCGAACGCCTCGATGCGGCTCGGACAGGAGGCGACGCAGCGCCGTCGGCGTGCGGCCCAGGTGCTCCCGGATGGTGCGAGACATGTGCGCCTGATCGGCGAAGCCCAGATCCGCGGCGAGCACGCCGAGGTGGGACTCCCCGTCTTCCAGCCGGTCCAGCGCCCGGCTGACGCGGACCCGATTCCGGTAGCGGGTCAGCGACACCCCCAGATCCCGGGTGAACGCCCGACTCAGCCGGTACGGCGACACCCCCAGCAACTCGGCGAGCGGGAGCAGCCCCGTCGCGGCCGGATGGCCCTCGCCGACCGCGGCACGTGCCGCCGCGACAAGCGCGTGATCGGCCCTGGCGGGGCTCGCACCCCCAGGTGTCGGGCCGGCGACGACCTGCTCGACGACGCGGTTGAGCAGGTCCATCAGTCGCTCGATGAGGGCGTAGTCAAGGTCCCCGGCGCCAGCGGCGGCGAGGACTCGGCGGTGGGTGAGGTCGAGCCGGGAGTCGATGTACACGGTCGACCTGGCTACCCGCGCCGCGTCACCTGCCAGGACCCGCCACAGTGCCGGTGTCAGGCTCACCGCCGTACACACATCTCCGCCTGAGGGATGGGCGAAATGCTCCTCCTCCCCGGGCAGGCCAACGTAGGCGAGGGTCGGGTCGACCTCTGCGGGGACGCCGGCGATCCTCCTGCGGAATCGGCCACGGCGAACGAGCACCACCCGATAGTCGTCCTGCGACTCGGCCTCCGACCACCCCTTGTGGTCGTCCCTGCAGGACACCGCCGTCACGGTGAATTCCGGCCGGGCGGCGAGAACAGCGAACGAGCGCATGTCTCGAAGCTACGGCCGAGGTCCGACAACCAGCGCAAGGATCTTCAAGACGGGGGCAGCGCGCGCGGGCAGGCTGCTCCATGAGCCCGAACGACTTCAAGGAGTTAGCGACATGCCCGCACTGGCGGAGTTCACCACGATCGTCCTCGACTGTGCCGACCCAGACCAGCTCACCGACTTCTACCGGAAAGTGACCGGCTGGGAGGTCACCTACCGCGACGAGCACTGCGTGCACCTGGGCAATGGTGGCCCGATCCAGCTCGGTCTCCAGCGAGTGGAGGGCTACCGGCCGCCGAGTTGGCCCGACCCGGCCAAGCAGGCCCATCTCGATTTCACGATCACTGACCTGGGGAGTGCAGTCAAGGAGTTGCTTGCAATCGGCGCGACGATGCCCGAGTTCCAGCCAGGCGGGGACGAGTGGGTGGTACTCGCCGATCCGCAAGGGCATCTGTTCTGCCTCATCGGCAGCGACTGACCGTCCCGGCTCCCGCTACATCGCCATCAGGAAGCGGAGACCACGCAATGGCCTCAATCCACAAGGAAATCCTCATCGCGTCCAGTCGTCGGCGACAGACGTTGGCGTCGGACGCCGCAGACGGTTAGGCGTGTTGCGCGGTCAACGGATCCGCCCGGCGTTGCCGCCCGGCGGTCATCCGGTAGCCAGGTCCTTCTACTGACCGTCGCCCTGGCCTGGGCGGGCGCCGACGCCGGGCCGGGGGACGGTTTCGGAATCGGCGAGCCGGGTGGCGATCGTGGCGAGGTCTTGTGCCGGCCCGGTCAGAGGGCGGCCCTGGGGACAGACGAGCCGCAGGGTCCGGTTCAGGTCGAGATCGATGACCGGCACCGGGTGCAGCGCTCCCGCCGCGATCTCGCTGGCCACCACCAGTGAGCTGAGCACCGCCGGAGCGACGCCTTCCAGGACGGCAGCCTTGATGGCGGTGGTGGACGACAGTTGCAGCACCGGGGGCGCGAGGGTGAGGCCGGCCTGCCGCGACAGGGCGTGCTCAAGGTAGCGCCGGGTGCCCGAGCCCTCTTCCCGGCTGACCAGGGATGCGGTGGCCAGCTCCATCGGGGTGATTCCCGAACGGCGGCGGGCCCACGGATGGCGGCCGACGACGATGACGGTCAGCGTGTCCCGGGCCACCGTGCGGCTCTGCAACCCACGGGGGACCTCCGGACTCTCGATGAAGCCGAGCTGAGCCGCGCCGCTCAGCACCGCGGCGGCGACCTCGTCGGAGTTTCCGGTGGTCAACGAGACTGAGACGGCGGGCGCGGTGCTGTGCAGGGTGGCGAGCCACCGGGGCAGCAGGTATTCGGCGATGGTGAGGCTGGCCGCCACCGGGAGCAGACTGTCGCGTGCGACGCGCAGGGAGGTGATCCCCGCTTCCAGGGCGGCGGCGGCGTCCACCGCGGTACGCGCCCACTCCGCCACCAGAGCCCCTTCGCGGGTGAGCTGCGAGCCACGCGCGGAGCGCTGCAACAGGGCGACTCCCAGCCGGCTTTCCAGGCCGCGGATGCGGGCGCTGGCGGACGGCTGGCTGATGTGGTGTGTGCGGGCGGCGGCACCGACACTTCCCAGCTGCGCCACGGACAACAGCAGGTCGAACGCGGCGAGGTCGGCGACCCGACTCGGAAGGGGCATAGGCCGAGTCTATGGATGTATCAGGAGATAACCCCTGGTTGATCATCCTTGCCGGAGTGAGTGTGGTGACATGACCGCGCTCCTCCCCGCTCCACCGGATGCCATCCCGGCCGCCGGCCCCGCCCCGGTACGCCTGATCTGGGGGCTGCTCCGCGACCTGGACCGCCCGTCGCAGGTGTTCCGCAATCCGGGCCCGAACTGGTACGCCTCGATCATGGGAACCGGCATCGTGGCGAATGCCGCCGCCACGCTGCCGGTGCACATCGCGGGGCTGCGGGTCGCCGCCACCGTGGTGTGGGCACTGGCCGCCCTCCTGCTCGTCGCGCTGACGGCGGCCTGGGCGGTGCACTGGATACGCTACCCCGCGACGGCGCGGGGCCACGCGGAGAACCCGGTGCTGGCCCACTTCTGGGGTGCTCCCGCGATGGCGCTCCTGACGGTCGGTGCGGGCACCCTCATCCTGGGCCGAGACTGGATCGGGCTGTCCGCCGCGCTCGCCGTGGACGTCGTGCTGTGGGTCGGGGGCACCCTCCTGGGCCTGGTCACCAGTGCCTGGATCCCGTACAAGATGATGACCAGCCACCGCATCGCGCCGGACGCCGCGTTCGGCGGCTGGCTGATGCCGGTGGTGCCGCCGATGGTGTCCGCCGCGACCGGAGCGCTGCTCGTCCCGTACGCCCCGGCGGGCCAGATCCGGCTCACTCTGCTGCTCACCTGCTACGCGATGTTCGGCATCAGCCTCTTCGCCACCGTGATCATCGTCGGCCAGATCTGGCAGCGGCTCGTCCACCACGGCATCGGCCCCGCCGCGATGGTGCCCACGCTCTGGATCGTCCTCGGGCCACTGGGGCAGTCGGTGACCGCCGCCAACCTGCTCGGCAACGCCGCGCCGCTCGCGCTGCCCGCGCCCTACGGTTCGGCCGCGCAGGCCCTCGCCCTCTTCTACGGCCTGCCAACCTGGGGATTCGCCATGATGTGGCTGGCGATCGCCGCCGCGGTGACGGTCCGCACCGCGCGGGCCCACCTGCCGTTCTCGCTGACCTGGTGGAGTTTCACCTTCCCATTCGGCACGGTCGTCACCGGCACGAGTGGGCTCGCGCTGCGGACCGACGCCGTGTTCTTCCGGTGGGCGGCGGTGGCCGGCTACGTGCTGCTGGTCGTCGCCTGGCTGACTGTGGCGTCGCGGACCGCGCGGGAGTCGGCCCGGGGCCGGATCTTCCTGCCGCCGCGGTAGGACGCCTCGGCTACTCCGTGTGGTAGGTGAGGCGTCCGGTGTCGCTGACTACCTGCTCGGCGCCGCTACTCGAAGGGCTGAAGACGGGGCAGGCGCAGCTGTCATCGGGCTGCCTCGCTGACGCTTCGGCCCGGGGAACCAGTTGCCGTCCACGGTGTTTCATTCCCGGATCCACTGCCCTCAAGGTCTTGAGCGATCGCGTGGTCGCGCTGGGTGCGCGGATCTCGTACGCTCCCATGTGGTCTCCGCCGGTGTGGTGGTGGAGGAGATGGTCGACCACGGGGAGGTGCGCGTGAGCGCAGCACAGATCATCGCGAGGTTGGCAGCGGCGTCGCAGAAGCTGGACGAGGCGAAGGCCAAGACCGCAGCGGCAGCACAGGATGCGGCCGAGGCGCGGGCGCTCGTCGCCGGTGCTCTGGAGGGCGTGGCCGCCGGCCCGCTGGTCGGCATGATCGACGCTTACCGCCAGGCGCTCGCGCAGGCGTCGCAGGGTGGCGACCCGGCCAAGCAGCACGTGCAGGAGACGATCGCCAAGGTACGAGCGCTGGGAAACTGACCACGGGTGGTGGCAGCGGCAACCCACCAGCCACCCGCGGGAGCCGAGATCACCTTGCGACTTGCGCTGTTCTGAGATTGGAGCCGGTGCTGCGCAACCCCGACGGGCGACGCGAGGCGCGGAACCGAGAGGATCGGGAGGCGCTGCCGCCCACAACTCGCAGGAGCGTCAGCCAGTCGAGTCGGGGAGCGCCAGGTCGAGGACGGCCATCGGGTCGACGTGCGAGTGCACGTGCTCCGCGGGGACCGGCGGCGCAGCCGCGACCACCGGCGACCAACTGCGCACCCTCGCCGAGCTCGCTCGTCCGTTGAGGTGTGGAGTTTCGTGCCCACGCCAGGTCGAGCTCTCATGCCACGGTCAGAGGCCGGCAGTGATCAGGTGATGAGAAACAGGTGCCAGGAGCATTTCTGACCTACTTCTCATCACCTGATCACCGTGGACCTCGACGGCCGGGCGCCCGCCAGGGTCAGCGAGTGATGCGGACCGTGTTGTTGAAGTCCAGGAAATCGCAGTATTCCTGCTCGCACAGCTCGAAGTGCCCGCTGGCGAGCGCTACGCCCTTGTTGAAGGCGAAGCCGCCCGCATCCGCGAACACCCGCCCCGTCACGACCTGGGGTTCACCGGAACAGCGGAGCGGCGCCGAGCCCGTCCCGTGCGCCACCCGGTCACCCGACCGCTGGCGAAGGGTGAGGTTCGAGATGCCGGACATGCCGGCCTGGCAGACGACGGTGAGGGTGAGGTCGACGGCGACGCCTCGCGCGACCAGGGCCCCGGACGTGGCCTCGACGCTACTTGCCGCGCTCGCTGGCGTTGGCGCCAGCACCACGAAGAGTGACAGGCCGAGCAGTGCGATGGTGGTGATGATGCGGCGCACAAGATCCTCCTTGCCGGAGTGGGTGCTTACCTGCGGTCACCGTAACCCTGCCCGACACTGACGGAAATCAATCGATCGTGGATTCTTCCTGGGGTGCCCGTTCGATGACGATGAGGGGGATCTCGCGGTCGGTGCCCTTCTGGTAGCGGGCATACGTCGGGAAGACCTTCGTCATCACCGGCCACAGCCGGACCCGTTCCTCGGCCGTCGCCGTCCGGGCCCGAGCGGCGAACCGCTCCGCGCCGACCTGGATCTCCACCGTCGGGTCGGCGCTCAGGTTCAGATACCAGGCAGGGTGTGTGCCCGCGCCCCCGTTGGATGCCACCAGCAGGTGGTTGTCGCCGTCGCGGCCGTACATCAGCGCGGTGCGACGCAGTTTGCCCGATCGGCGTCCGCGCGTGGTGAGCAGCAGCGAGGGTATGCCGTGGAAGGTGCCGCCGTCGGCGCCGTCGGTCTCGACGTATCGCCGGATGTGGCTGGCGACCCAGCCGACCGGACTGTCCTCAATCGTCTCGCGCTGTCCCGCCGCCGTCATGCGACGAGCCTAGCGGCGCGGGAACGCCTGTGTTGCCCTGTACGGAACGGGTCAGGCGCGCGAGCGCGGCAGGCAGCACTTCTTGTACTTGCTACCCGACCCGCACCAGCAGGCGTCGTTGCGGCCGGGCGGCCAGGATCGGAGGTCGGGGCCGGTGAGCGAGTCGGCGTACTCGTCCTGGGTTTCCTCGTCGGTGGGATCGCGGTCCTCCCGTTCGGCGAAGGCGGCCAGCCCATCGACGGAGCCGGCGACCACGCCCAGGTCCGCGCTGCCCAGCCGGGAGGCCTCGACGAGGGCCCGCTCGATCTGGGCGCGGTGCTCATCCCAGGTGGCCGGGTAGCTGTCGACGAGCGTGGGCCAGCGCATCATCAGCGCGTTGAACTCCGCCTGCGACCAGTACAGCAGCGTCGCCGGGGCGTCGTCGAGCGCGTCGAGCGCGTGGTTGCTCGCGGCGCGCAGCCGGTCGGCGAGGTTGTCGTACTCGTCGTGCGGTAGGCCCAGCTCCTCGCGCAGGTTGTGTCGCCGCTGGGTCAGACCGAAGATCATCGCGGCGGCCTCGTCCTGCGCGTCCTCGGACTCGTGCTGTTGGGTGCGGGTCCGTTCCAGGATCGCGTCGAGTGCCCCGGTGAGCCATTCCAGCGCCGTCTCCGCGTGGCCGGATTCGGCCAGCTCGTCGACGAGGTACGTGGCGGCGGGGTTGGTCTCCAGCAGCGGGCGCAACTCGGTCAGCTCGGCCAGGCCCTCGTCCTCGCGGCCGAGGCGCAGCAGCAGGCCGCCTCGCACCGACCGGGCGTACGTGTCCTCGTCGGGCTGTTCGGCGATGGCGCGGGTGGCCAGCGCGAGCGCGTCGGCCAGGTCGCCTGCCTGCTCAAGGATGTCCGCGGCGACCAGCAGCGCGTACGCGGTGTCGTCGGGATCGGCGACGCGTCCCTCGTCGACGGCACCCACCAGTTCGGCGACCAGCGCGGCCGGGTCCGGGCTCTCGGACCCCAGGGCGCCGATCTCTTCGATGCGGTCGGCGGTCAGCAACTCGGACATGGGCGCATCCTGAAGACGACGAACGGTGGGTGGGGGAGTGGTCAGCGTACTCCCGGGTGTGCCGAAGCCCGGGCGGCGAACCGCCCGGGCTTCGACACGAACCCTCAGCGGGTCGCGGGCATGGTGGCGAACTCGCCGGCTAGCTCCGACTCGACGATCGTCGCGGTGGACGGCCGGCGACCGGCCGACGCCCGCCGGGCGGACGGGACGGCGAGGGCCGCGAGTGCGGCGGCCAGTGCGATCGCGGTGAGGACGAGAAACCCCATCGTGAAGCCGGCCTCCCGGGGCAACCCGTTGGCCTGCGGGTTCGCGGTGATCACACCGCTGACCACGGCCGCGCCGATCGCGCCGCCGATGGTGCGGATGTTGGCGTTCATGCCGGTCGCCGCGCCGGTCTGGCTGGCGGGCACGCTGCTGACGATCAGGTTGGCCATCGACGCGAAGGCCAGACCGATGCCGAGGCCGACCAGGCCACCGGCGAGGGCGACCTCCCAGCGGGTGTCGTGCGCGGCGGTGAGCATCGCGGCGGCGGCCACGTTGAACGCGGCACCGGTGGCGAGCTGCGCCTTGGCGCTGAAGACGGCCTGCAGCCGGCCGGCGGCGAGGCCGGCGACGAACATCGCGACGAGCATCGGCAGCATGAGCAGACCGGCCTGGCTGATGCTGGCGCCGAAGCCGTATCCGGCGACGGTCGGGGTCTGCACGAACTGCGGCAGGAACGCGTAGACGGAGAACATCGACGCGCCGTAGAGCAGGGCGACCAGGTTGGTGGTCCAGACGCCGGGCAGGCGCATCATCCGCATGTCGATCAGCGGGTTGGTCGAGCGGACCTCGGCGACCAGCCAGCCGACCAGGAGCACCACGGCGAGCGCCAGCAGGCCGAGCACCCGTGGGGAGGTCCAGCCCCAGGTCGCGCCCTGACTGATCGGCAGCAGCAGCGCGACCAGCCAGCTGGAGAGCAGCAGGGTGGCCCGCCAGTCGATGCGTCCGGGGGTACGGACTGGCGACTCGGGGACGAAGAGGTGGGCGGCGACAGCGGTCAGCCCGACCACGACCATGGGGATCCAGAACAGCCACCGGTAGTCCAGCGCGGTGACGATCGGGCCGGCCAGCACGATGCCCAGGCCACCGCCGACGGCGACGATCGCCGAGATGGCGGCGACGGCGGAGCCGACCCGCGCGGCCGGGAACTCGTCGCGGATGATGCCGAACGACAGCGGGAAGACCGCGCCGCCGATGCCCTGCACGACCCGGGCGATGATGAGGACGCCGATGTTCGGCGCGATGGCGGCCAGCAGGCAGCCGAGGGCGAGCGCGGCGAGCGAGACGACCAGCATCCGCTCCTTGCCCACCATGTCGCCGACGCGTCCGAGGATCGGCGTGAAGATCGACGCGGAGAGCAGGTAGGCGGTCAGGACCCAGGTCACGGTGTTCTGGGAGGTGTGCAGGTCCTGCTGGATGGTCGGTAGCACCGGGGTGATCAGCGACTGGAGCATCGCGAAGAACCCGGCGCCGGCCGCGAGCACGGTGAAGGTGAGTCGACGCGAGCTGCGTCGGGAGGTCACTGCCACGAGAGAAAACTCCTGATGACGTACGGAAGAAGGCTTGTCGCCCGTCGTCTGCGATGGGCTGGTCTGTCGGGTCCGGGCGATCGGGTGGCCAGGCGGCGATCGGGCGGGTCCCGAGGTAAGCTAACCGGAGGCAGGCCTCCGGGATTCTGGAGGGGTGCCTCCACTAAGCTAGCGGAGGGGTGCCTCCGGATGCAACCAGGGTGAGGTGACGCACGTCATGACCAGCGCGGGGATGCCCGAGGTCTTCACGCAGCGGCCCAAGCGGGCCGATGCGCGGCGCAACTACGACGCCCTGGTCGCTGCGGCTCGCGACGCGTTCGCCGAGAACGGCGCCGCCGCCTCCCTGGAGGACGTGGCCCGGCGGGCCGGGGTGGGCATCGGCACCCTCTACCGCAATTTCCCGAGCCGGCGGCACCTGTTCGAGGCCGTGTACGTCGAGGAGGTCCGGGCGCTGAGCCGCTCCGCGGAGGACCTGGCCGAGTTGCCCCCGTGGGACGCCCTCGTCGCCTGGCTGCACCGGTTCGTCGCGTACGTCGCCACCAAGCGGGCCCTGGCCGAGCAGTTGCTGCACGACTCCGAGATCTTCCAGAGCTGCCGGACGGAGATCTACGCCGCCGGCCAGCCGCTCATGGAACGCGCCCAGGCCGCCGGTGCGGTCCGCGACGACATCGGCTTCGACGACGTGGTGCGGCTGATCAGCGGTCTCACCATGGCCCAGTTCCCGTCACCCGAGCAGCGCGACCGGGTGCTCGGCGTGGCCCTCGACGGCCTGCGCGCCGGAGCCGCCCGCTGACGGCCCGCGCCTCGGGGCTGCTGAAGGCGGGGGTGGCGTGCCCCCACGCCGCCGACGCCACGGCGGCCTGCCGAATCGCGGTCAGGGGTCGACCAGCAGCAGCCACTCGTCGTCGAGTGGCCGCACGGTCGCACCGGACGGCCACACGTGCCCGCCCTCGGTTGTCGCGCGCGCCTGGTCGACCTGCGGCGGCTGACTGAACCAGGCGCCGTCGAAGCTGGCCGGGCCGCAGAAGCGCGCCCGCCCGAAGTTCGTCGGGCCCTCCAGTCGGGCCCGGTCGAACACCGCCTCCGCGCCGAACACCGTCCAGCGAAAGTGCGTGATGTCCGCGAAGCGTGCCGCGCGGAACCCGGCGCGCCCGGCGAACTCGGTGTGCTGCATCGACAGGCCGCTGAGGAAGGTGGCCTCGCCGAAGGTCGCCGCGTCCGCGAAGCGTGTCGCGTCGAAGTTGGCCGGCTGGCCGAAGCGTGCCCCGTGGAACGACACCGGGCCGTCGAAGCTCGCGCGCCGGCAGGCCAGGCCGCCGTGGAACGCGGCCCGATCCAGGCTTGCCTCCCCGCCGACGTGGGCGCCGTCGAGCACGACCTCGTCGTCGGCGCTCAGGTCGTCGAGGACGACGTCGCCGAAGACCGCCCCGAGCAGGAGCCGCCCGCGCGCGCTCGCACCCGCGAAACTGGTGGCGCCGGCGAACACCGCGCCGGTGAAGTCCGCGTCGACCAGCGTGCAGCCGGCGGCGTCGAAGTCGATCAGCCGGGCACCGGCCAGGTCCAGCGTGACCTCCGGCCAGTGGGCCGCGTCGTCCGCGCGCAGGTGCCGGGTGAGCACGCGCTGCGCGGTGCGCCGGACCTCCGTCTCGCGCGGTTCGTCGTCGGGTGCCGGCATCCGCAGGTACGCGCAGAGCACCGCCCCGATCGTCGGGCGCTGCCCCGGGTTGTCCTGACCGAGGCGCTCCAACGCGTGCAGGCCGCCGAGGCGTACCGCCGCGCTGTCGTTGCCGAGCAACTCGACCGCCCGGGTGTAGAGCTCGGTCAGCCGACGCTCCGCCGCGTCGTGCTCCGCGGCTCCGGACTGCCGATCCTGGTGGCGCTGCGCGGCCTCGGCCACCGACTCGGCGTGCGCCTGCACCCGGTTCCGGTGTGCCTGATCCCGCGTGGCGACGCTCTCCTGGTGCCGCTGCGCGCGCTCGGTGATCCACTGCCGGCGGGCGGCCAGCAGCAGCGCCAGGCCGCCACCGGTGCCGGCGACCACGGTCAGGCCGGTACGGATCGCGTCGATGCGCAGTGCGGCGCGGGTGTCCGGCTGGCTGGCCCGGTCGGCCTCGGTGAGCAGCAGGTCCAGCACCAGCCAGCCCAGGGCGGCGGCGACCAGCAGGCCAATCAGGACCAGCCACCACGGCATCACCCGCAGGTGGTGCTCGGTGGGTTTGTCGACAGCCACGGCCACAGCATGCCAGTCACCGCTGGTGTCCGATATGGAGCGCGGCGGTATGCCCGTTTGCACACTCGCCGGAACAACGGGTTACCGACGCGTAACAAGTCATTGACGTTTCTAAATTGTTGCGCGCATCATCGTCGCACGGTCGACCGGACACCCCACCCACCTGCCCGGTTCGCCGGGTGCCTCCCCCCGGAGGTGCAGCCATGCTGCTCCGAAAGACCGCCCTCGTCCTGGCCCTCGCCACCGTCGCCCTGCTCGCGTCCACCGCCACGGCGACCGCCGCCCCCGCCGATCCCGCCCCGGCCCCGGCCGCCACCGTTGCCGCGGCCAACCCCGTGATCGTGGTCGGTGGGCTCAGCGGTGTCGCCGTCGCGTACGAGCCGATCGCCGCCCGGCTGCGCGGTGACGGCTACCGCACCTTCATCTACCAACTGCCCGGGCTGGGCCTCGGTGACATCCCCACCTCGGCTCGCGCGTTCGCCACCTACGTCAACCAGGTGCGCGCCAGCACCGGCGCGGCGACCGTGGACGTCGTGGCCCACTCCGAAGGCGGCCTGGTCAGCCGCTACTACCTCAAGCGGCTCGGCGGCACCGCCACCGTCGGCCGGTACGTCAGCCTGGGCACACCGCAGTACGGCACCTACGTCGCCAACATCGTGGCGTTCCTGGGCCTGGGCAGCTGCGCCGGCATCGTGGCCTGCCAACAGATGACCATCGGCTCGACGTTCCTCGCCGACCTCAACGACGGCGACGACACCCCGGGCGCGGTGCGCTACACCACCGTCCGCACGCTGCAGGACGAGCTGGTCCGGCCGACCGGGAACGCCACCGTCAACGACGGCGCGACCAACGTGCTGATCCAGGCGTACTGCCCGCTGCGGGTGGTGGGGCACCTCGGCCTGGTGCTCGACGGTACGGCGTACACCATCGTGCGCGGCGCCCTGGTCGACGGCCAGGTACGACCCAACTGCCTCGCGCTCTGACCCGGTCCGTGGAGGTGGTCCCGGCGGGACCACCTCCACGGGCGCGACGGTGAGTGTCGGTTGGGCGACGGTGCGGCGAAACGGTGTGGCAGGCATCAGATGTTCTCGATAGCCTGCTCCGGCTGTCCATTCGGGACAGAAACTCTCCCCGAAGGAGCCGCGCCCATGACCGAGCCGCATCCCGTGTCGCCGGAGGGCACTCCGCCGACCGTGCCGCAGCTCGACGTCCGGGCCGCCGAACCGCCGGTAGCCGACACACCGCCGCCCACCGGGGGGTTCGCCGACCGGCCACCCGGCTATCCCAGCGCCCTGGTCTGGCTGCGCGCCGGGATCCTGCGGGACTGGCGGGGCGTGCTCGGGGCCTTCGCCGCCACCTGGTTCTACCTGCCGATCGCGCTGCTGCTGGCGTTCTGGGGTGGCCTCAGCTTCGCCGCCTTCGGTCTCTTCGCCGGCGGGTTCGGCGCCGACGACCAGGTGCCCCAGGTGCTACGCGACGCTCCGCTGATCGGCCCGCTGCTGGAGGCGTTCCTGACCCGCTCCGGCGGGGTGCTCGGCGGTGTGGTCGGCTTCGTCGTCGGGTTCCTGGTTGGTTTCCTGACCGTGCTGGTGCTGCCCTGGCTGGGCACGGCCGACGAGCCGCTCGCGTTGGTCACCGGGCTGGTCGGGACGGTCGTCGCGGCGGCGCTGATCGGAGTGCTCTACACGCTCTACCGGGTGCTGCTCGAACCGCGCCTGCTGGTGGTGTCCGGTGCGCGCCAGCCCAGCCGCCGCGAGGACGCGCGCCTGCGCCCCGTGCTGGACGACTGCGCCCGACGGCTCGGCCTGCCCAGCGTGCCACGGCTCCTCATGGAGGACGACCCCGTCCTGAGCAACGCCCGGACGTACGCCCGGCACGTGGTGGTCACCACCGCCGTGCTGAGCGAACCGGAGGACGAGATCGCCGCGCTGCTCAGCCACGAGCTGGTGCACTGGCGTACCGGGGACGAGATCACCAGCGCCTTCGTCCGCGGTGTCGGTCTGCCGCTGACCCTCGCGCACGCGCTGCCGACCTGGCTGATGCGGACCTTCCCGCACCCGGCCACCAACCTCGTGGTCTTCCTGTTCTTCTGGCCGGTGCTGCTCACCATGCGGTACGTGGTGCTGCCCCTGCACGCCCGCGACGTGCGCGCGGCGGAGTACCGGGCCGACCTCGGCGCCGTACTCACCGGGCACGTCGACGGGATGCGGCGCATCCTGGAGCGGCGGCTGTCGTTCGAGAGTGGACGCAGCGGCTGGGACGAGGCGGTCTGCGCCACTCACCCGCCGCACGAACTCCGGCTCGACGTGCTGGAGCGGGCGACGGTGGCCGGCGTGCCCGCCGGCGTGAGCGAGCCCGTGACCGTCGAGCGGCTGTTTGGCCACACCGGCCCGGTCGGCACTCGACGCACCTGGCTGCTGGTCGGCGCCCTCGTGCTGGTGGCCTGCGTCGGCACCGGCGGGCTCGGCGTGGCGCAGTGGGCGTTCTTCCGCCCCCAGGCGGCGGTCGGCGGGTATTTTTCCGCGCTCGCCGACCGGGACAGCGACGCCGCGCTCGGCTTCCTGAGCGATCAGAGCAGCGTCACTGATCGCAAGCTGCTCGCCCAACTGCTGCGCGGCAAGGGCTACCAACCACCGACCGACGTCGAGATCAGTGCGTTGGAGCGCGACGGCGACAGCGCCACCGCCACCGTGGCGTACCGGCTGGCCGGCGAGCGGAACACCGCCACCCTCACCCTGCGCCGCGACGACGACGCCACCGCCGGGCTGTTCCACGGCTGGCAGCTGAGCGGCGGGCTGATCCCACTCGACGCCCCGGTCGCCGGCCCCGGGGTGCGGCTCAACGGGGTGGAGCTGCCCGCCGCCACCGAGGGTCCTGCGCTGGTGCTGCTGCCCGGCCGTTACACCGCGATCGGCCCGTCCAGCGCGCTCAGCGAGACGCCCACCGAGACCGTGACGGTCGGCCCGGGGCAGAGTGCGGCCACCCTGCAACTGGTTCCGGTGCTCAAGCCGGCGGCAATCGAGGCCGTCGAGGCCCGGGTGCGGACCTGGCTGGACGAGTGCGCCAAGCAGACGGTCGCCGCGCCACCTGGCTGCCCGTTCCGCTACTACGGCGGCTCCGCGCAGAAGGTCACCTGGAAGATCCTGGAGTACCCGAAACTCGCCGTCGAACTGACCGGCCCGGCCAGCGCCGAGGTCGCCACCCCATACGAGACCCAGGGCAAGGTGCAGGTCAGCGGGACCACCACGTACTTCGGCACCAGCTCACCGTTCACCGAGGAGGACGCGTTCACCGTCGCGGGCGTCGCCACCGCCGACGGCGACAATGTCGCCTTCCGCCCCGCCGCCAACTGACCGGGAGGAATCGTGACCGACGGCGACGCCGCAGCCCGGCTGCCCGTCCGGCTGACCATCAACCCCCGGCAGCGGCAGCCCCCGTCGGTCGAGCTGCTGGCCTGGATCCACCGCCGCCCGGAATACCGCCCGGTGGTCCGCCAGGCCGGCGGTGGCGGCGGGGGCCGGCCGGGCTTCAGCGACGCGGTGATCATCGCGGTGCTGGCCCAGGGGCTGCTTCCGGGGCTGTTCAACCTGTTGCAGTCCTGGGTCGACCAGCAGCGCACCGAGGCCAGCATCCGGATCCAGGCCGGAGACACCGAGGTGGAACTTCAGGTTTCCGGGCGTACCGACTCGGCCCGCCTGCTCGCCCAGGCGACCGAGGCGCTGCGGGCCGCCCGGGAGTCCGGTTCGGACGCCGCCGGCTGAACCGACGGCGTCCGCACCGGTGGGTCAGCTCGCTTTGGCGAGCGCCTCGAACTCGTCGTCGGTGAGCCGCACGTCGGCCGCGCTCACGTTCTCCTCGAGGTGCGCCACCGACGACGTGCCGGGGATCGGCAGCATCACCGGCGAGCGGCGCAGCAGCCAGGCCAGCGCGAGCTGCGCGGGCGACGCGCCGTGTGCGGTGGAGATGGCGTCCAGCGGGCCGCCCGGGCGGGCCAGCTCACCGGTCGCGATCGGGAACCACGGGATGAACGCGAGGTCGTTTCGCTCGCAGAACTCCAGCACGTCCTCGGCGCTGCGGTTGGCGAGGTTGTACAGGTTCTGCACGGACGCGATCGTGGTGATCGCGCGGGACTCCTCGATCTGCGCGACGCTCACCTCGGACAGCCCGATGTGCTGGATCTTGCCCTCCTGCCGCAGCAGCGCCAGCTCACCCAGCTGATCGGCGAGCGGCACCTGCGGGTCGATCCGGTGCAGCTGGTACAGCGGGATGCTGTCCAGGCCGAGGTGGCGCAGGCTCAGCTCACACTGCTGGCGCAGGTACTCCGGGCGGCCCAGCGCACGCCAGTCGCCAGGGCCGGAGCGGCTCAGCCCGGCCTTGGTGGCGATGACCAGATCATCGGCGTACGGGTGCAGGGCCTCGCGGATCAGCAACTCCGAGACGAACGGCCCGTACGAGTCGGCGGTGTCGATGAACGTCACGCCCAGCTCGACCGCCCGGCGCAGCACCCGCACCGCCTCCGCCGGGTCCTTCGGATCACCCCAGACGCCCGGGCCGGTGATCTGCATCGCCCCGTAGCCGAGCCGGTTGACGGTGACGTCGCCACCGATCTGGTACGTGCCGGACGCCTTCGCGGGCTGCTCACTGATATTGGTCGCCATTGCCGGATCCCCCATCGTCTCGTCGTGACGGGCGTGGAAAAGACCACCCGCCACCGGGTAGATCATCCCCCCGAACTCGACCGTCATGCCGCTCGTCGGCCGACTGTGTGTGTGGACACGTCACCCGCCCGCCCAGGGCAGTTGCCCGGAAGCGCCCGGTACGGCCCGCGCGTACGTGCGACGCTGACCGGGGCCGGTGCGTCCGGCGCGACGGCGGAGGGAGCACCCATGGCGGGAGTGCCGCAGGTCAACTTCGCGCTCGACACGTACGAGTGCATCGTGATCTATCCCGGCGCGGCCGGACGGGTCCTGCCCGCCGAAACCGTGCAGCGGTTGCAGGCGGAGCACGCCGAGCACATGCAGGCGTTGCAGCGACGCGGCATCATCCTGGTCGCCGGCTCGATCGACGGGACGACCAGCAACCCGGAGCCGCCGATCGGCTTCGGGCTCGCCCGCACCGGCAGCGTCGACGACGTACGCAGCGTGCTGGAGGCCGACCCGGCGGTGCAGGCCGGGCTCTACCGGATCGACGTGCTGACCTTCCTCTGCCCGGCCGGGTCCCTGGAGTTTCCACTGGTCAAGACCGAGAGCTGAGCGGCCGGCGCATCGGCGGCTGTCGTGATGGCGACGGCGCTCGGCCGCATGCCGGTGCTACCGTCGCGCCCTGCGAGGGCCGCCGCCGGGGCGCACCCGGCGCCATCGGTCGGCCCCGGTCGAGGAGTCGCCATGATCTCCGCCGCCACCCCCGATGTCGCGACGGCCGTCGCCCGGCTGCGCGCCCTGCTCGGCGATCGGCTCCACGAGCCGGGCGATTCCGGTTTCGCCACCACCACCCGGCTCTGGAACGGTGCGGTGGAGCGCACGCCCGCGCTGGTCGCCCCCTGTCTGAACGCCGACGAGGTGGCCGACGCGGTCCGGATCGCGGCCCGGTGTCACCTGCCCCTGTCGGTCCGCTCCGGAGGGCACGACTGGGCCGGGCGGGCGTTGCGCGAGGGTGGTCTGGTGCTCGACCTGACCGGGATGCGCGCCGTCCGGGTCGATCCGGACGCGGCCACGGTGACCATCGGTGGCGGCGCCACGGCGGCCGAGATGCTCGCCGCCGCCCGCCCGTACGACCTGGTGGTGCCCACCGGCACGGTCGGCGACGTGGGCATTGCCGGGCTCACCCTCGCCGGTGGGTACGGCCCGCTGTGCGGCCGGTTCGGTCTGACCCTGGACAACCTGCTCGGCGCGGAGGTGGTCCTCGCCGACGGCCGCCGGGTCACCGCCGATGCCCGGCACGACGCCGAGCTGTACTGGGCGCTGCGCGGTGGCGGCGGCAACGTCGGCGTGGTCACCGAGCTGCGCTACCGGGCGCACCGGCTGCCCGGCGTGCTGGCCGGCATGATCATGTTCGCGCTGGCCGAGGCGCCGGCCGTGCTGCGGGGCTACGGCGCCCTGGTCGCCGAGGCCCCGGACGAGCTGACCGTGATGACCGGCTTCCTGCCCGGCCCGGCCGGCGAGCCGGTGATCTTCATCTGCCCGTTCTACAGCGGCCCGGACCTGGACGCCGGCTTGCCGTGGATGGACCGGCTACGCGCGCTGGGCACCCCGCTGGTCGACCAGATCAACCCGATGCCGTACGCGGACGCGATGCGGATGTTCGACGGCGGGATGGTCGACGGCAACCACTACCTGCTGCGTACCCGCTGGCTGCCCGCTCTCACCGACGGCGCGGTCGACACGCTCGTCGCCGCGGCCCGGCAGGTCAGCTCGCCGTTCTCCGCGGTGGCCGTGCACCACTTCCACGGCGCGGCCACCCGGGTCCGGCTCGCCGACACGGCGTTCGGCCTGCGCACCGACCACCTGATGACCGAGATCATCGCGGCCTGGGCGCCCGGCGAGCCGGCCGGGCCGCACCGGGAGTGGGCAGACCGCACCTCGGCAGCGCTCGCCCCGCTCGCCCTGCCCGGTGGCTACCCCAACCTGCTCGCCCCGGAGGAGACCGACCGGGTCCGCCTCGCCTATGGCGCGAACTGGGCGCGGCTGCGCCGGGCCAAGCGCCACTACGACCCCCGTGACCTGATCACCGCAGTGCCCACCCTGCCGCCGTCGGGGCACTGATGGTGAGCCGCCGCCGGGAGCACCCCGACGACGCGTGCCAGCGGAGGCGTACGATTCCCGGCGCGCGGTCGCTGATGCCCGTCGCCACAACGTTCCCGGTGTGGTTCCGCCCGCCGGCCCGACGCGCACCGCGCGTCGTTGGACACATGTTCCGCTGCCTGCAAGGGGTCGGCCCCGAGTCCGACCTGAAGGAGAGACTAGCCTGATGGGCGTGACACGCCGCGTTAAGATCGTCTGCACTCTTGGTCCCGCCACCTCGTCCCCAGAGCGCATCCGGGGTCTCGTCGAGGCGGGCATGAACGTAGCGAGGCTCAACTTCAGCCACGGCAGCCACGCCGACCACGAGGCGGTCTACCGACTGGTCCGGGAGGCGTCCGCGGCGGCAGGTAAGCCGGTGGCCGTCCTCGCCGACCTGCAGGGCCCCAAGATCCGGCTCGGCCGGTTCGCCGACGGCCCCCACGAGTGGCGCACCGGTGACTCGGTCGTGATCACCGGTGACGACATCATCGGCACCAAGGAGCGGGTCTCCTGCACGTACCGCAAGTTGCCGCAGGAGGTGAAGCCCGGTGACCGGCTGTTGATCGACGACGGCCGGGTCGCCGTCGAGGTCACCGACATCACCGGCAACGACATCCGCTGCCTGGTCACCGAGGGCGGCCCGGTCTCCAACAACAAGGGCGTCTCGCTGCCCAACGTGGCGGTCAGCGTGCCCGCCATGTCGGAGAAGGACGCCGAGGACCTGCGTTTCTCCCTGGGCCTCGGTGTCGACCTGGTCGCGCTGTCCTTCGTCCGCTCGGCCGAGGACATCAAGCTCGTCCACACCATCATGGCCGAGGAGGGTGTGTTCCGGCCGGTGCTGGCCAAGGTCGAGAAGCCGGAGGCGGTGGACCACCTCGAGGCCATCGTGCTGGCCTTCGACGGCGTCATGGTCGCCCGGGGTGACCTCGGTGTCGAGATGCCGCTGGACGAGGTCCCGCTGGTGCAGAAGCGCGCTGTGCAGCTGTGCCGGGAGAACGCCAAGCCGGTCATCGTGGCCACCCAGATGCTCGACTCCATGATCGAAAATTCCCGCCCGACGCGGGCGGAGGCCTCCGACGTCGCCAACGCGGTGCTCGACGGCGCCGACGCGGTCATGCTCTCTGGCGAGACCAGCGTCGGCAAGTACCCGGTGCTGACCGTCAGCACCATGGCAAAGATCGTGACGACCACCGAGGCCGGCTCGATCGGGGTGCCCCGGCTGCAGCACGACCCGCGTACCCACGGTGGCGCGCTCACCGTGGCCGCCTCGTCGATCGCCCGGGCCATCAACGCCAAGGCGCTGGTTGCCTTCTCCCAGACCGGTGACACCGTCCGCCGGCTGTCCCGCCTGCACTGCGACCTGCCGCTGCTGGCCTTCACCCCGGTGCCCGAGGTGCGCGACCAGCTCGCCCTGACCTGGGGCGTGGAGACCTTCCTGATGCCGTTCGTGCAGCACACTGATGACATGTTCCGTCAGGTCGACCAGGCGCTGCTCGGTCTCAACCGGGCCAACCCGGGCGACTACGTGGTGATCGTCGCGGGCAGCCCGCCCGGCACCCCCGGCTCGACCAACACGCTGCGCGTCCACCAGCTCGGCTCGCTGGTCGACGCGGCGTCGGCGCGGGCGCTGCAGTGAGCGACGGTCGGGTCGCGGTCGGCCAGGCGGCGGTGGACCAGCTGCTGGAGGTGCTGGACCTCGACTCGACCGGGGAGATGACCTTCCGGGGGATGAGCCCCCCGGTCGGCCCACAGCGGGTGTACGGCGGCCAGGTTGCCGGTCAGGCCCTGGTCGCCGCCGGCCGCACGGTCGACCCGGAGCGGTTCGTCCACTCGCTGCACGGTTACTTCGTCCGCCCCGGCGACCCGGTCGAGCCGATCGAGTACCAGGTGGAGAACATCCGCGACGGCCGGTCCTTCTCGGTCCGCCGAGCGGTCGCCCTCCAGCACGGCAAGCCGATCTTCTTCATGTCGGCGTCGTTCCAGCGAGCCGAGGAGGGTCTGGACCACCAGGCCTCGGCCCCGCTGGACGTCCCGCTGCCGCAGGACGTGCCGACGATGACGGACCGGCTCTCGCGCTACCCGGAGCGGCTGGGCATCTGGGGTCAGATCCCCCGTCCGATGGACGTGCGCTACGTCGGCGAGCCCGGCTGGGTCCGTCCCGGCGACCGTCCTGCCGACCCGCACCAGCGCGTCTGGATGCGCATCGACGGCAAACTGCCGGACGATCCGCTGTTGCACGCCTGCGCGCTCACCTACGCCTCGGACCTCACCCTGCTGGACTCGGTGCTCTCCGCGCACGGCGAGGTGTGGGGGCCGGGTGGGCTGGTCGGCGCGAGCCTGGACCACGCGCTGTGGTTCCACCGGCCGTTCCGTGCCGACGAGTGGTTCCTCTACGACTGCTTGAGCCCGTCGGCGTCCGGCGCGCGTGGGCTGGCCACCGGCCGGATGTTCACCACGGACGGCCAGCAGATCGCCAGCGCCGTCCAGGAGGGTCTGCTGCGCCGCGTCGGTGCCTGAGGGCTGTCGATCATCCCCGCCAGGGACGCACCCGTACCGGATGCGTCGTGGCGGGGATGAAGCGTGTCAGGTCTGGTAGATGGCCTCGCCGGCGATTTCGATCTGCACCGTCTTTCCAACCAGCACCCCACCGCTTTCGAGGATGACGTTCCATAGTAGGCCGTAGTCCTCGCGGTTCATTTCGGCCGTCGCGCTGAATCCGAAGATGTTCTGCCCGTATGGATCAGGGCGAGCGCCACCGAAATTCACCTCCAGATCGACAGCTCGGGTGATTCCCTTCACCGTCAACTCGCCGGTGAGCGTGAATCGTCCGGGTGCACCGTCGGACTGCGGCGGGAGAATGTGACTCCGGCCTCGTCCGCCGAGCCGATGGCTGCGTAGCCGGGCCCACTGGAAGATCGGGTCTTCCTCGTTGCCCTGCCATTTGATGCCGGTGCTTCGATATTCGAGGGTGGGGTAGCTCTCCACGTCGAGGAAGTCGGCACTCTTCAGATGCGTGTCCCGGTCGACGCTCCCAGTGGTGATGCTCGCCGACACGATGGTCGCCGTCACCGAGGAGAGCAGCGGGTCCTCCGCCACGACAATCTGCGCCGTGGCTTCGGCGAACTCGCCGCGCACCGGGCTCACCATCATGTGTCGGGACAGGAAACCGATCCGCTTGTGCGCCTGATCGAGAAGATAGGTGCCGGCGACCGGGATGGTCAGGCCATCCCAGGTGCGTGTGGCGATATCGGTCATCGTCTTGCCTTCCCCCCGAGCGAACTCGGGTGTTTATCAATATGCTGCTGGAGGCCGCGTCAACGGTCAGACATTCGTACTCCCGCCCAGCATAAGGACGCTCCAGAACGGCTTTTCCGCCCCCACCGGACGGTGGATCATGACGCACTTCACTACTTCGTGCCGGCCGCCGGAACGGGCGCGAATGGCGAGCGTTCCCATCGATGCGTGACCGATCGGCCGAGGGTCGCCCGCCCGGCCGGCTGACCAGCGGCTAACCTTGCCGTCATGCGCCTCTCCGCTCGGGTCGACTACGCCCTCCGTGCGGCCGCCGAACTCGCCGCGACGGCCAGCGGCCCTGGGCGCGGCCGGCCGGTCACGGCCGACCAGATCGCCCGCGCCCAGGAGATCCCACCGAAATTCCTGGAGAGCATCCTGCTTCAGCTGCGCCGGGGCGGCATCGTGCACGCCCAACGCGGCCCGGAGGGTGGCTACTGGCTGGCCCGCCCCGCCGAGGAGATCTCCCTCGCGGAGGTGATCCGAGTGATCGACGGGCCGCTCGCCCACGTACGCGGGCAACGCCCGGAGCAGCTCGGTTACCACGGCCCGGCACGCGCACTCCAGGAGGTCTGGATCGCGCTGCGGGCGAGCGAGCGGGAGATCCTGGAGCTGGTCAGCGTCGCCGACGTGGCCGCGGGCACCCTGCCCGCGCGCGTCACCGAGCTGGTCGCCGACCCGCGCGCCTGGATCTGAGCGCCGGCCCGCTCTCGGGCCCCGCGTCACCCGCGCGTTCTTCGCCGTGCAGCCGTTGCCGGCTTCGCCGTGCAGCCGTTGCCGGCCGGGGCAAGGCGTCCCATCCACCGATCGGGGGCTTGACCCCGGCAGCCCCGTGCCGCATTGTCGACCAAGTCGATAGGAGATGCCGAAAAGCAAGGGGGCGCTCGTGCGCAAGCTGCTGGTCCTCGCTCTGGTCGGGCTCGTCGCGCAGTTGATCGACGGTTCGCTCGGCATGGCGTACGGGCTGACCTCGTCCACTCTGCTGGTGGTCGCCGGGGTCGCCCCGGCCGCCGCCTCGGCCTCGGTGCACCTGGCCGAGATCGGCACCACGCTCGCCGCCGGGGTCGCGCACTGGCGGTTCGGCAACGTCGACTGGCGAGTGGTGACCCGCATCGCCCTGCCCGGCGCGATCGGCGCCTTCGCCGGCGCCACCCTGCTCAGCTCGATCTCCACCGAGGCGGCCGCGCCGTGGATGGCCGGCATCCTCTTCACGCTCGGCGCGTACCTGCTGGTCCGCTTCGCCCGACCGCTGCGGACCGATCGCATCGGCGGGCGGCTACGCGGTCGCTTCCTGGGCCCGTTGGGTCTGGTCGCCGGTTTCGTCGACGCGACCGGCGGCGGCGGGTGGGGCCCGGTGGCCACCCCGGCCCTGCTGGTCTCCGGTCGCCTGGAGCCACGCAAGGTGATCGGCTCGGTGGACACCGCCGAGTTCGTGGTTGCCGGTGCGGCCAGCGTCGGCTTCCTGATCGGGCTCGGCACCGAGGGGTTCCTGCTGCCCACGGTCGCCGCGCTGCTGATCGGCGGGCTCATCGCCGCCCCGCTGGCCGCCTGGCTGGTGCGTATCGTGCCCGCCCAACTGCTCGGCGCGGCGGTCGGCGGCGTGATCGTGCTGACCAACGCCCGCACCCTGCTCCGCTCCGCAGAGCTGGACGGCCCGGTCCGTCCCGCCGTGTATGCCCTGCTCGCCGTCGGCTGGTTGGCCGCGCTGGTGCTGGCCGTGCGGGCTCTGCGTCGTACCCGCCGGGCCCGCGCCACCGCCGCCGCTCCCGCTTCCCCCGCCGCTCCCGCTTCCCCCGCCGCTCCCGCTTCCCCCGCCGCTCCCGCTTCCCCCGCCGCTCCCGCTTCCCCCGCCGCTCCCGCTTCCCCCGCCGCTCCCGCCGACGCGATCCCGGCTGATTTGGCCGCAACGGGTACGTCCAACCCGCGCTAGCCCTGAGGGCCTCACCCTCGTCGCCCCCGGTCCCCACCACCCCGGTCCCCGTGATCCCGCTCCCCGTGACGCCGGTCCCCGTGACGCCGAGAGCCTCATCGCGCCGCAAGATCGCGCACGAACATGGATGTAGTGGCTTGCGTGGCGCGCGGATGCCACTACTTCCTGGATCGAGCACGATCTTGCCGCGGGGGCGCGGGCCGCGCGGCGCGGGGCCTCAGGGGCTTGGCAGGGTGTTGGCCTTGTCGGTCAGCAGCCGCCACGCCTCGTCCACGTGCGCTTCGGTGCTCTGCGGCGAGCCGATCGCCAACCGCAGCGTGTAGCGGCCGGCGACCCGGGTGTGCGTCAGGTGCACCCGCCCGGTGTCGTTCACCGCGGCCAGCAGTGCCGCGTTGGCGTCGTCGTCGGCGCGCAGTCGGAAGCAGACCAGCGAGAACGGGTGCGCCGCCACCACCTCGAACCGGTCGTCGGAGCGGACCCGCTCGGCGAACCGGGCGGCCAGCGCCACCCCGGAGCGGATGTGCGCCCGCAGCCCTTCGACGCCGTACCAGCGCAGCACGAACCACAGCTTCAGGGCCCGGAACCGCCGGCCCAGGGGAACCTGCCAGTCCCGGTAGTCGATCACCGCGCCGGACTCGGAGGCCGCGTTGCGCAGGAACTCCGGCAGCACGGTCAGCGCCTCGATCAGCTCGGCGCGGTCGGCCACCCAGAACGCGTCGCAGTCGAAGCCGGTGAGCAGCCACTTGTGCGGGTCGAAGCAGTACGAGTCGGCGTACTCCAGGCCGGCATGCGACCACCGCAGCTCGGGGCAGACGGCGGCAGCGCCCGCGTACGCGGCGTCCACGTGCAGCCAGATCCCGTACTCGGCGCAGATCGCCCCGATCTCCGGCAGCGGGTCGATGGCGGTGGTGGAGGTGGTGCCGATGGTGGCCACCACGATGGCGGGAACGTCTCCGGTGGCCAGGTCGGCCTCGATCGCCGCGCGTAGGGCACCCGGCAGCATCGCCTGCGTGTCCGGGTCGACCTCGATCGGCCGGACCCCGTCGGTGCCCAGCCCGGCGATCCGGACGGCCTTCTCGATGGAGGAGTGCCCGTGGACGGAGGTGTACGCGCGGTAGCGTCGGTCGATGCCGCTGTCGCGCCAGCGGCCCCCGCTCGCCCGGTGCAGTGCGGCCAGGGTTGCCACCAGGGTCGCCGAGGAGGCCGAGTCCTGGATGACCCCGCCGCCGGGGCCGGTCGAGCGGAACCGCTGCGGAAGGTCCAGCAGTTGGGCCAGCCAGTCCATCATCACCGTCTCCAGCTCGGTGCAGGCCGGGCTGGTGGCCCACAACATGCCCTGCACACCGAGCCCGGAGCTGACCAGGTCGCCGAGCACGCTCGGGCCGGAGGTGTTGGCCGGGAAGTACCCGAAGAAGCCCGGGTGCTGCCAGTGGGTCAGCCCTGGTACGACGATCGAGTCCAGGTCGGCGAGGACCGCCTCGACCGGTTCGCCGCCGGCGGTGGGCGGCGCGGTGGGGAGAGCGGCGGCCACCGTGCCCGGAGGATGGGCCGGGGCGACCGGTCGTTGCTCCACCGTCGCCCAGTAGTCGGCGATCCAGTCGACGACGGTGTGGCCGGCCCGGCGGAACTCGGCGGGGTCCATGTGGGGAGCGTTCACCGAACGAGTTGATCAGGCATCGATCATCGGGGCAAGACCAGGCGTGGTCGTCGGCTTTGTCGAGAGCAAACAACGGTCATCGATGTTGCGCCGTGGAAAGCGCTTGCCATACGATGCGCGGTGAGTCGGATCCGTGAGTTCCAGGGCGTTCACCCCCCGATCAGATCGCCGTCCGCCGCCGTCGCGGCAGGATGCGTCCACTGTGCTTTCCGGGCATGGCCGGTGGGTCGCGGCGATCACCACCGGATCCCCGGAGGCAGTCCATGCACTCGTCCAGACATCGGCTGATCCTGCTCGCAGGTACGACGGTGGCCGCCGTCGTGGCCGGCACCCTCGGCACGGTGGTCGCCTCGGCCGCCGCCGTCGGCTGCCGGGTCGACTATCAGGTCACCAACCAGTGGCAGGGCGGCTTCGGCGCCAACGTCACCGTCACCAACCTCGGCGACCCGGTCACCGGGTGGGCCCTCACCTGGTCGTACGCCGCGGGCCAACAGGTGACCCAGGCGTGGAACGCCGTCGTCACCCAGTCCGGTGCCCAGGTCACCGCACGCAACGTCGACTACAACGCCACCATCGCCACCAACGGCACCGCCACGTTCGGCTTCAACGCATCGTGGACCAGCAGCAACACGGCGCCAACCAGCTTCGCGCTCAACGGCGTCACCTGCACCGGCGCCCCACCCACCAACGGACCGACCACCCCACCGCCCACCACGCCGCCCCCGACCACGCCCCCGCCGACCACCCCACCGCCGACCACCCCACCGCCCACCGGGGGTGGGATGCAGATGGAGGACCTGGACCGAGGGCTCATCAGCGTCCGCTCCGGCAGCGGCAACCTGGTCTCCTGGCGGCTGCTCGGCACCGAGACGTCCGGGGTGGCGTTCAACCTGTACCGGGGGTCGACCAGGGTCAACGCCAGCCCGATCACCGGTGCCACCAATTACCTCGACAGCGGTGCGGCGGCCGGCTCGGCGTACACCGTGCGGGCGGTGGTGGGCGGTGCCGAGCAGGCGGCGTCGGCGCCGGCCCTGCAGTTCGGCGCGGGCTACCTGGACGTGCCGTTGCAGGTCCCGGCCGGCGGCAGCACTCCCAGCGGCGAGAGCTACACCTACAGCGCCAGCGATGCCTCCGTCGGTGACCTCAACGGCGACGGCAGCTACGAGATCGTGCTCAAGTGGGAGCCGTCGAACGCCAAGGACAACTCCCAGTCCGGCTACACCGGCCCCGTTTACGTCGACGTGTACACCCTCACCGGCACCCGGTTGTGGCGGGTCGACCTGGGCCGCAACATCCGGGCCGGCGCCCACTACACCCAATTCCAGGTGTACGACTACGACGGCGACGGGCGCGCCGAGGTGGCCATGAAGACCGCCGACGGCACCCGCTCGGGCACCGGTCAGCTCATCGGGTCGTCGTCGGCGGACCACCGCAACTCCAGCGGCTACGTGCTGGCCGGGCCGGAGTACCTGACCATGTTCGACGGACGCACCGGCGCGGTGCTCTCCACCGTCAACTACGACCCGCCGCGCGGCACCGTCTCCTCCTGGGGTGACTCGTACGGCAACCGGGTGGACCGGTTCCTCGCCGGCACCGCGTACCTGGACGGGCAGCGCCCCTCGCTGATCATGGCCCGGGGCTACTACACCCGGGCGGTCATCGCGGCCTGGGACTTCCGCGACGGCACGCTGCGCAAGCGCTGGACGTTCGACTCGAACGCCTCCGGCAACGGCGCCGCCGCCGGTCAGGGCAACCATCAGCTCTCCGTCGCCGACGTCGACGGTGACGGCCGTCAGGAGATCGTCTACGGCGCCGCCACCATCGACGACAACGGTCGGCTGCTCTACTCGACGGGCAACGGGCACGGCGACGCCCTGCACGTCGGGGACCTCGACCCGGGCCGCGCCGGCCTGGAGGTGTTCAAGGTCGACGAGGATGGCAGCAAGCCCAGCTCCTGGTTCGCTGACGCCCGTACCGGTCAGATCCTCTGGTCCACGCCTGCCTCCGGAGACAACGGCCGGGGCGTCTCGGCGGACATCTGGGCGGGCAGCCCCGGTGCGGAGTCGTGGTCGTCAGCGGTCGCCGGACTGGCCAACACCAGAGGGCAGAACATCGGCCGCAAGCCGTCGTCGGCCAACTTCCTCGCCTGGTGGGACGGCGACCCGGTACGGGAACTGCTCGACGGCACCAAGATCGACAAGTACGGCACCGGCGGCGAGACCCGGCTGCTCACCGGCAGCGACGTGGCCTCCAACAACGGAACCAAGTCCACGCCGGCGCTCTCCGGAGACATCCTGGGCGACTGGCGCGAGGAGGTGATCTGGCGAACCACCGACAGTCGGGCGCTGCGCATCTACAGCACACCCACACCGACCAGCACCCGGATCCACACCCTGATGCACGACCCGCAGTACCGGGTGGCGATCGCGTGGCAGAACACCGCCTACAACCAGCCGCCGCACCCGGGGTTCTTCATCGGCGATCAGATGGCCAGCCCACCCACCCCGAACATCTACCTACGCTGATCTGACTCTGGCGGGCCCGAGCGGGGTCGCCTAGGGTGGCAGGCACCGGGCCGCAGCCGCGGAATCCGCTCAGCTCCGGCCCGGTGCGCCACACCGCGGCATTCCCGACCCGTCCCGATCGGGAATGCCGTACCACCACCGGCACCAACATTAGGCACCCCGCGGGTCGCGGGGGTGACGCCGACGTGAAGATCGTGTTTCACGCCGCCCGGTGTAGACCGCCCGCCACCTGCTCGGCGATCAGCTCGTACGACCGCACCCGGTCCTTCACGTCGTACACCAGCGTGGTCAGCATCAGCTCGTCCGCGCCGGTGCGCTCCACCAGATCGGTCAGCTGCCGGCGCACCGTCTCCGGTGAGCCCATCGCCTGACCGTCGCGGCGCTGCAGCACAAACTCCCGCTCGATCTCGGAGTACGGGTACGCCGCCGCCTCGTCGGGCGTCGACAGCGGCTCCGGCCGGCCGGAGCGCAGCTTCAGGAACGACAAGGCGCTCGGCCCCGTCAGCCATTCGGCACGCTCGTCGGTCTCCGCGCACACCGCGTTGACCGCCACCATCGCGTACGGCTTGTCCAGCCACTGCGACGGCCGGAAGTTCTGCCGGTACAGGGCCAACGCCGGCAGGGTGTTGGCCGAGCTGAAGTGGTGCGCGAAGGAGAACGGCAGACCGAGCAGGCCGGCCAGTTGGGCGCTGAAACCGCTGGAGCCCAGCAGCCACACGGCCGGCTGCTCACCGCGACCCGGCGTGGCGATGATCTGCCCCGGCCGTTCCCCGCTGAAGTAGTTCATCAGGTCGTCCAGTTCGCGCGGGAAGCCCTCCGCCGACAGGCCCTCCATGGTGCGGCGCAACGCCAGCGCGGTCACCTGGTCGGTGCCCGGCGCCCGCCCGATGCCCAGGTCGATCCGGCCTGGGTGCAGCGCCTCCAGGGTGCCGAACTGCTCCGCCACGACCAGCGGCGCGTGGTTGGGCAGCATCACCCCGCCCGACCCGAGGCGGATCGTTGACGTGTTCGCGGCCAGGTGCGCCAGCAGCACCGCGGGGGCGGAGCTGGCGATCGCCGGCATGTTGTGGTGCTCGGCCACCCAGAATCGGTGGTAGCCCAGCTCCTCGGTGCGCCGGGCCAACTCGGTGGTGGCTTCCAGGGCCGCGCCGACAGTGGTGCCCTTGGCGACCGGGGCAAGATCAAGAACAGACAACGGTACGGTAATCACACGCTTTGCCAACCCGTCGACGGCCGGTTTTGTTCCGCGATGTGGTCATTGGTTGGCCAGTTCACCCGCTGCTCAGCCCATCCCGCGGGCCTGTTCGAAGATCAGGCTGGTCTGGGTGTGCTGCACCACCGGATCGACGGCGAGATGGTCCAGCACGAAGTCGCGCAACGCGTCACCGGACGCCGCCCGCACGTGCAGCACGTAATCCTCCGCACCCGCCACGTGGAACACCGACACCACCCCGGGCAGCCGCACCGATCGGGCCCGGAACGCGTCCACCGCCGCCCGCTCGTGCGCGGTCAGCCGTACCGACACCAGCGCCTGCAACGGCAGACCGAGCGCGGCCGGATCCACCTCGGCATGAAAACCGCGGATCGCGCCACGCTCGCGCAAGGCCCGGGTGCGGGTCAGGCACGTCGACGGCGCCACCCCCACCCGGTCGGCGAGGGCGTTGTTGGGCAGGCGACCGTCCGCGGCCAACTCGGTCAGGATCGCGCGGTCCACCTCGTCCAGGGCCGGGTGGGACCGCACATCGTTCGGCTCAGGGCGCATCCCGCCATCCTCGTCCGAATCCGTCAGCAAAACCAGCCCGCAGGCCAGAATTATCTTCCATCCTATTGCCTCGTCGCCGGCGGATGTTCGACGCTACCGCCATGACAACGGTGGACACCCGGGCCGTGCACGCCGGCCGCGACGACCTGCGGACGCTCGGCGTGCACGTACCGCCGATCGACCTGTCCACCACCAACCCCCTGCCCTCGGTCGAGGACGGCGGGAACGCCTACGAGCAGCTCGCCACCGGCGGCCTCCGCCCAGCCGAGGGTGGCTCGGTCTACCAGCGGCTGTGGAACCCCACCGTGGCACGCTTCGAGACCGCTCTCGCGGAGCTTGAAGGCACCGAGCAGGCGGTCGCCTTCGCCAGCGGCATGGCCGCCCTCACCGCCACCCTGCTCGCCGCCGCCCGCGACGACCGCCGGCACGTCGTCGCCGTCCGACCCCTCTACGGCGGAACCGACCACGTGCTCGCCACCGGCCTGCTCGGCACCACCGTCACCTGGGCGCGCCCCGACGAGGTCGCCGCCGCCATCCGCCCCGACACCGCACTGGTCATCGTCGAGACGCCCGCCAACCCCACCCTCGACCTGGTCGACATCGCCGCACTCGCCGCCGCGGCCGGCGACATCCCGCTGCTGGTCGACAACACCGTCGCCACCCCCGTCCTGCAACAGCCGGCCCGGCACGGCGCCGCCCTCGTGCTGCACAGCGCCACCAAGAGCATCGGCGGGCACGGCGACGTGCTCGCCGGCGTCGTCGCCTGCGACGCCAACTGGGGCGCCCGGCTACGCCAGGTCCGCGCGGTCACCGGTGCGATCCTGCACCCGCTCGGCGGCTACCTGCTGCACCGCGGCCTGCAGACCCTGCCGCTGCGGGTCCGCGCCCAGCAGGCCAGCGCCGAGAAACTCGCCGGCTGGCTCGCCGAGCACCCCGCCGTACACCGGGTGCACCACCCCTCGGTGCACGACCCGGCGGCGCTGGTCGGCCGCCAGATGGCCGGACCCGGCAGCCTGCTCGCCTTCGAGGTACGCGGCGGCGCAACCGCCGCGGCCGCCGTCGCCGGCGCCTGCCAACTGATCACCCACGCGGTGTCCCTCGGCGGCGTGGACACCCTGATCCAGCACCCCGCCTCGCTCACCCACCGACCCGTCGAGGGCGACGCGAAGCCCGTCGGCGCGCTGCTGCGCATCTCGGTCGGCCTGGAGGATCCCGAAGACCTGCGCGCCGACCTCGCCCGCGCGCTCGACACGATCGCCTGACGGACGCCTGGTCAGCTCAGGTCGCGATTGCCCAGCACCCGGGTGGGTGAGCCCTGCCGGGCCACCCGCAACATCGCCCGGCCGATCCCGTCGGTCGTGGTCACCTGGTTCGGCAGCAGCCGGCGCAGAACCGGAAAGAGTGGACGGGTGATCGCGTACCCGATCCGATATGCGCGGGTCCGCGAAACCGCCCCGTATGTCGGCTGGATGTACCCGGGCCGCGCCGCGAAGCCGTTGGGCAGCAGCTCGATGACGGCGTTCTCGGTACGACCCTTGACCCGGGCCCACATCACCCGGCCCTGCCCGGTCGAGTCGGTGCCGACGCCGGAGACGTAGATGAACGTGACGCTCGGGCTCACCTCGGCCAACAACCGCGCCGCCGCGAGCGGATAGTCGTAGCTGATCCGGGTGTACGCGGCCTCGTCCATTCCCAACGAGGAGACGCCCAGGCAGTAGAAACAGGCGTCGACACCGGTCAACTCGGATCGCAGCGAGTCCAACTCGCCCACGTCCGCGACCGTCAGCTCACGTAGCTTCGGATCCGTCTGACCGGTCGGCCTCCGGCCGACCGTCACCACCTCCCGCACGTCGTCGGCGAGCAGGCACTCGCGCAGCACGCCCTGGCCGACCATGCCGGTCGCACCGAAGATGACCACTCGCATCAGTTCCCACCCCTGTCGTAACTCGCCACCGGCTGTCCCGCCGCACCGCAACCAGGCTGTCACGGCCGACCTGAGCACCGAGGTAGGGAGCGGCCGTCAGGACTTCGGGCCCACGTGCCGGTCCAGTGTGGCGACAGCTCCTCGCCGCGCCACCGAAGCCAGTTGCGCCGGTTCATTCGCCAGGCGATGCCGAGCAGGCCGAGGCGAGATGTCCGTCGCCCAGGTAGAGGCCGAGCAGGTACAGGTATGCCGACGGCTCTGTCTGATTCTCGACGGTGGACCGGCAGCGAAAACAGCGTAACGCGGTGTCGTGTCTTCCTGGCTCAGCCCGCTCCCTGCACCAGCCCCGGACGGTTGGGTAGGGAAGTCTCAGGCGTCGGGCGACCTCGGCGACCGTGAGGCCGGCGAGGTGCTGCTGCCGCGCCCGTATGCGCAGTTCAGGCGGATGCACAAAATGAGTTTGGAACAGCCGTACGACACGTTTGGTGCCCCCGGTGGGATTCGAACCCACACTGTATGGATTTTGAAACCATTGTCTCTGCCATTGGACTACAGGGGCCTTCAGTTTCCCGCCTTGGACAGGTTACCTACTACGCTGAGGGCGGCGACACCCGGCTGGGCGGGTGTCGGGTTATGACTGGTGGGGGTAGGGCTGGTGGCTGGGATGCCGACGGATGCCGAGCGCAGGCGCGTGTTGATCGCCGAGGACGAGGCGCTGATCCGGCTGGACCTCGCCGAGATGCTGGTCGAAGAGGGCTACGAGGTGGTGGGGGAGGCCGGTGACGGTGAGACGGCCGTCCGCCTCGCCGAAGAGTTGAAGCCCGACCTCGTCATCCTCGACATCAAGATGCCGATCATGGATGGGCTGGCCGCCGCCGAGCGGATCGCCGGCGCGCGGATCGCCCCGGTGATCATTCTGACCGCGTTCAGCCAGCGTGACCTGGTGGAGCGGGCGCGGGCGGCGGGCGCGATGGCGTACCTCGTGAAGCCTTTCCAGAAGAGCGACCTGGTCCCGGCGGTGGAGATCGCGCTGTCGCGCTACTCGGAGGTCGCGGCTCTGGAGGCCGAGGTCGCGAGCCTGACCGACCGCCTGGAGATCCGCAAGACGGTGGAGCGCGCCAAGGGCGCGCTGATGACCACGTACGGGATGACCGAGCCGCAGGCGTTCAAGTGGATCCAGCGCACGGCGATGGATCACCGGATGACCATGAAAGAGGTCGCCGAGCGGATCCTCACGGAGACCGCCGGTGGGGAAGTGACCCTGCCGGCCTCCTGACCGGCCTCGATCCGTGTCGCGGCGGATGGGGGCGGTGCTCGGCGTTCTCGCCGTGCTGGTGGCCGCCTGCGGATCCTCGACCTGTCCCGACTGCCCGAAGCCGCGACCGGTCCGGCCGGCCTGGCAGTCGGTGGTCCTGCCGGCCACGCCGGGTGCGCCGGGTCGACCGGTGCTGCGCGACGCCACCGCCTGTGCCGGCCGGTGGTACGTGGTCGGCGGCGTGGTCGATCTGGCCGGGGAGACCCGCCCGGCCGCCTGGAGCAGCCCGGACGCCATTTCCTGGGTGCCGCTGCCGACGGCGCCGGTGACGTTCTACGGCCGGCAGCACGTGCTCTCCGCGGCGGCCTGCCGGGACGGGCGGCTGGCGGCGGTCGGGGCGAAGAGCGGGGGCGCGCACGGCAATCCCCGCACCGGCACCTGGCGGCAGGCGCCGGACGGCACGCTGCACGAGGTGGACGCGCCCTTCGAGCGGTACGCCGGGCCGCGCGCGGTCAACGTGGCCCGGCTGGCGGCGGGGCCGCAGGGCTGGTTGATCGCCGGTAGTCGGATCGACGGGGCGGCGGTCTGGATCTCCCCGGACGCGGCCGGGTTCGCGCTGGTGGAGGGCGCACCGGAGCTGGCCGGTGACGAGCGGGGGCGAACGGCGGCGTACGACGCGGTCGCCGTGCCGTCGGGCTGGCTGGTGGTGGGTGCGCTGCTGCCGCCCGGGGGTACCGCACTGGCGCCGCTGGCCTGGTCCTCTGCGGACGGCCGGAGCTGGCGGCGGGCCGCCCTGCCGGTGGTGGACGGGCGGGGGCAGGCGCAACGGGTGGCGGTGCTTGGTGACGTGGCGGTGGCGGTGGGGCCGGTGCGGGCCGGATTCGGCAGTTGGCGGCTGACCACGCAGGGCTGGCGGCCGGCGGGCGGATTCGGGGCGGCCGGACCGGGTGTGGCGTCGGCGGCCGGGTTGCTGGCCGTCGGGCAGGGGTTGGTGGCGGTGACGAGGGACGGGGACCGTCACGGACTGTGGCTCTCGGTCGATGTGGGCGAGTCATGGCGGGCGATGGCCATGCCGCAGCCGATACCCGATAGCGGGGACACCGCGGTCGCGGTGACCTCGACGGGAGATCGACTGCTGCTGGTGACGGACGACGGGAGAACGTCGCGTGCCTGGTGGGCGGGGGTATCAGAGCTTGATCGATAGTTGGCGGAAGGCCGCTGAGCGCTGCCGACGAAACAAAGGTGAAAAGACCTCACGACCGAAGGTTCTTACAGGGATCGTTTCCAATCCGCCACGGCGTGTAACGGTTCGGTCAACCCGCTCGCTTGGGGCTTACGTCGCAGCTTCACGGTGGGATAACGTCCGGCCCCAGACCGGCGACGACGGTCTGGTTCGTCCGCCCCCGCAAGGGCCAATAACCAGCGGGTGGTTCGGACCATGGGACGAGGAGGGTTCGGGCCTTGAGGCAGAAGCTCGCGCGTGTGATCGGTGGGGTCGCCATGGTGGCGCTCGTCGCCGGCGGAACCGCATGCTCCAGTGGCGAAGAGAAGGCGGCCGGCGGTGACGCCTGCGGCAGCAAGATCGCATTCTTCGGCGCGCTGACCGGCAGCTCCGCCGCGCTCGGCATCAACGAAAACAACGGTGTCAAGCTGGCGGTCGACAAGTACAACAAAGAGAACGCCGACTGCAAGGTCGAGCTGGTTCCCCTGGACTCGCAGGGCAGCCCGGACCAGGCGCCGGGTCTGGCCCAGAAGGCCATCGACGACGCCAAGATCCTGGGCATCGTGGGCCCGGCCTACTCGGGTGAGACGGAGGCTGCCGGTCCGCTGTTCAACGAGGCCGGTCTGGTCGCCGTCACCGCCTCCGCCACCCGCCCGAGCCTGTCGCAGCAGGGTTGGAAGACCTTCTTCCGCGTGGTCGGCAACGACTTCAGCCAGGGCCCGGCGGCCGGTAACTACATCAAGAACGTGATGAAGGCCGACCGGGTCTACGTCATCGACGACCAGTCCGCCTACGGCGCCGGCCTGGCCGACGAGGTCAAGAAGGTGCTCGGCCCGGCGGTCGCCGGCTCGGACAAGGTCCAGGGCGAGGGCAAGCAGACCGACTTCTCCGGGGCGGTCACCAAGGTCAAGGCCGCGAACGTCAAGGCGATCTTCTACGGCGGCTACTACCAGGAGGCTGGCCTGATCCGTAAGCAGCTCACCGCTGCCGGGGTCACCGCTCCGCTGGTCGCGGGCGACGGCGTCAACGACGGCGCCTACATCACCTCCGCCGGTGCGGCGGCGGCCGAGGGCACCATCCTCACCTGCCCGTGCCAGCCCGCCACCGAGGCGCGTGGCACCTTCGGCCAGGACTACAAGGCGCTCAACGGCACCGACCCGGGCACCTACAGCGACACCGCCTACGACGCCGCGAACATCCTGCTCGCCGGCATCAAGGCGGGCAAGACCACCCGCGAGGGCCTGCTGGAGTTCGTGAAGGGCTACAGCGGCGAGGGCGTCGCGGCGAACTACAAGTTCGTCGAGGGCGGCGAGCTCGACCCGGCGCAGGTCAAGGTCTGGGCCTTCAAGGTCACCGGTGGCAAGGTTGTCCCGGACCAGGAGATCCCCAAGTCCTGATGTTGGTCGCTGCTACGGCGATTGAGTTGTGATCGCGGGTGCGGCCGGGAGCTGCTCGCTCCCGGCCGCACCCCATTTCCCTCTCCAGACGTGATGGAGCGTCCCTCCCTTGGACTTCAATGGACTGTTCTCCAACTTCGGAGAACTCACCACGACCGGCTTGACCCAGGGCGCGATCTACGCCCTGGTCGCGCTGGGCTACACGCTGGTCTACGGCGTGTTGAGACTCATCAACTTCGCTCACTCCGAGGTGTTCATCGCCGGCGCGTTCGCGGCGATCTGGACCTGGAACGGCTTTGGACTCGACCAGAACTCGCAGGTCAGCGGAATCGGCTCGATCCTGTTCTACCTGCTGGTGGCGATGATCGTCGCCGCCATCGCATCGGCGGGCACCGCGACCGTGATCGAGCGGGTGGCGTACCGGCCGTTGCGTAAGCGCAATGCCCCGCCGCTGGCCTTCCTGATCACCGCGATCGGCGCCTCGATCGCGATCTCCGAGGCGTTCGGCATCTGGACCCGCCGACGGCCGGAGGGCGCGCCGAGTCTGGTGAGCGGCAAGCCGCTGTTCCACGTCTTCGGCGTGCCGATCGACGCGGTGCAACTGCTGACGATCGGCGCGGCGCTGCTGATGATGGTCCTGCTGGACCTCTTCATCAACCGCAGCCGCACCGGCCGGGGCATCCGTGCCGTGGCCCAGGACGCCAACACCGCCGCGCTGATGGGCGTGAACAAGGACCGGATCATCCTGATGGTCTTCATCACCGGTGGCGCCATGGCCGGTGTGGCCGGACTGCTCTACGACGTGCGGATCCAGACCCTGACCTACAGCGTCGGCTTCCTGCTGGGGCTCAAGGCGTTCACCGCCGCGGTGCTCGGCGGCATCGGCAACCTGCGCGGGGCGCTGGTTGGTGGCCTGCTGCTGGGCGTGGTGGAGAACTACGCCGCCGGCCTGTTCGGCAGCCAGTGGAAGGACTTCGCCGCCTTCGCGGTGCTGGTGGTGCTGCTGATGTTCCGACCGACCGGTCTGCTGGGCGAATCGCTGGGGAGGGCACGGGCATGACGACCGTCCTGGAGAGGGTGCGCTCCGGCCGCGAGGCGGCCGGGCAACGGTGGCACGGCGCGCCGCGCTGGGTGCGCTGGGCGCTGCTGGTCGCGCTGATCGCGTTCTTCTACGCGCTGCCGAACAGGGAGTTCTACCAGTACCTCGGGCCGATTCCGACCCCCGGTGCGAACTTCACGCAGGTGCTCTTCACCGTCTCGATCTATGTGCTGTTGGCCGTCGGGTTGAACATTGTGGTCGGTTTCGCCGGCCTGCTCGACCTGGGCTACTTCGGCTTCTTCGCCGTCGGCGCGTACACCGTCGCGGTGCTGACCTCGCCGAGCAGCAACGTCAAGACGCTCTGGCCGTGGCTGCTCGTGGTGCCGCTGGCGATCGGGCTGACCATGCTCTCGGGCGTGATGCTTGGTACGCCGACGCTGCGCCTGCGCGGTGACTACCTGGCGATCGTGACGCTCGGCTTCGCCGAGATGATCCGGATCGCCGCAGTCAGCTCGGACTTCCTCAAGGGCCAGCGGGGCTTCAACCAGATCCCGCACCCGCCCGGCAAGTACGCCGACGGCAAGCCGTTCTTCGGCGTGCTGGACGCCCGGCCGTACTACTGGCTGGTGCTCACGCTGATCATCGTGGTGGTGATCGGGGTGCGGAACCTGACGCACAGCCGGGTCGGTCGGGCCTGGATCTCGATCCGGGAGGACGAGGACGCCGCGCAGTTGATGGGCGTGCCGACGTTCAAGTTCAAGCTCTGGGCGTTCGCCTCGGGTGCCGCGATCGCCGGCCTGGCTGGCGCGCTCTTCGCGGGTAAGCAGAACTTCGTCAACTCGCAGAACTTCGAGCTGCTCAACTCGATCATCATCCTGGCTGCGGTGATCTTCGGTGGCTCGGGCAACATCGTCGGCGCGATCGTCGGCGGTGGCCTGGTGGCGTACATGATCGAGCGGTTCCGCGGCATCGAGTTGTTCGGCGTGGAGCTGTACGAGTACCGGTTCCTCATCTTCGGTCTGGTCCTCGTGGTGATGATGATCTTCCGGCCGGAGGGCCTGATCCCGAACCGACGACGGGCGGCGGAGTTCAAGGACCGTCGCAAGGAGGTGATCGTCGGTGAATGACACCGATCAGACGCCGGTTGTTCCGGCGCAGGCCGGCGCGCCGGCGATGGAGGCGGTCCCCCACCGGGAGCCGCTGCTGGAGGTCGACAACGTCACGCTGCGCTTCGGCGGCGTGGTCGCGCTCGACAACGTCAACTTCACCCTCTACAAGGGGGAGATCCTGGGGTTGATCGGTCCGAACGGGGCTGGCAAGACCACCTGCTTCAACGCGATGACCGGCATCTACCAGCCCACCCAGGGCGAGATCCGGTTCCGTGGCGGCAGGATCAGCGGCAAGAAGCGCCACCAGATCACCCAGATGGGCATGGCCCGAACGTTCCAGAACATCCGGCTGTTCCCCGAGATGACCGCCCTGGAGAACGTTCAGGTCGGCGCGGACGCGCACCACAAGACCAGCGTGATCTCCGCGCTGTTCCGGCTGCCCCGGCACCGGCGCGAGGAGCGTGAGGGGCGGGAGAAGGCCGAGCGACTGCTGGAGTTCGTCGGCATCCGGCACCGGCTGCACGAGTTCGCTCGCAACCTCTCCTACGGGGAGCAGCGGCGGTTGGAGATCGCCCGGGCGCTGGCCACCGATCCGGTGCTGCTCTGCCTGGACGAGCCGGCCGCCGGCTTCAACCCGGCGGAGAAGGAGGAGCTGCTCCAGCTCATCCGGCAGGTCCGGGACACCGGCGTGACCGTGCTGCTGATCGAGCACGACATGCGCCTGGTCATGGGCGTCACCGACCGGATCGTCGTGCTGGAGTTCGGAAAGAAGATCGCCGAAGGGCTGCCCGCCGAGGTGCGGGACAACCCGAAGGTGGTCGCGGCGTACCTGGGGGTGCCGGACGATGTTGCTTGAGATCGACGATGTGAGCCTGCTCTACGGGCGGATCCAGGCGTTGCACGGCATCAGCCTGACCGTGGCCGAGGGGGAGATCGTCGCGCTGATCGGCGCCAACGGCGCCGGGAAGTCGACCACCATGCGGGCGGTCTCCGGGATCCGGCCGATCGCCACCGGCAGTATCCGCTTCGAGGGCGAGGACATCTCCAAGCTCCGGGCGGACCTGCGGGTCCGGCGAGGGCTCTGCCAGGCGCCCGAGGGTCGGGGGATCTTCCCCGGCATGTCGGTGCTGGAGAACCTGGACATGGGGGCGTACACCCGGCGCGACCGGGCCGGGATCGCCCAGGACCTGACCCGGGTGCTCGATCTCTTCCCCAGGCTGGCGGAACGACGTAAGCAGCCCGGGGGTACCCTCTCCGGCGGCGAGCAGCAGATGCTGGCGGTCGGTCGGGCGCTGATGAGCCGGCCCAAGCTGCTGTTGCTCGACGAGCCCTCGATGGGGCTGGCGCCGATGCTGATCCAACAGATCTTCGACATCATCAAGGAGATCAACGAGCAGGGCACCACCGTCCTGCTGGTGGAGCAGAACGCGCAGCAGGCGCTGGCCCGAGCGCACCGGGCGTACGTGCTGGAGACCGGCAGGATCGTCAAGAGCGGAACCGGTGCCGAGCTGCTGCACGACCCGGCGGTCAAAGAGGCATACCTCGGCGTGGCCTGAGTGGCCGTCACACCCCTCACGCAAGGAGTGCAGAGACATGTTCAATATCAACGGTGCCCGGCGGGCGGCCCTCGGCGCCGCCAGCGCGGCGCTGCTTGCCCTCTCCCTGACGGCGTGTGGGGAGAAGGAGAACACCGCCCAGCCCGGTGCCGGCCCGACCGTCACGGCGGCGGCCGACTCGGCGCTGGCCGGGAAGGTGCCCGACACCATCAAGGCCGACGGTGTGATCAAGGTCGGCACCGATTCGACGTACGCCCCGGCGGAGTTCCTCGACGCCGACGGCAAGACGGTGGTCGGCTTCGACGTCGAGCTGTTCAACGCGGTGGCGCAGAAGCTCGGCCTCAAGGCCGAGTACCAGTCGTCGCCCTTCGACTCGATCCTGCCCGGTGTCGACTCCGGCAAGTATGAGATCGGCGTGTCGTCGTTCACGATAAACGCCGAGCGGCTCAAGAGCGTCAACATGGTGAGCTACTACGCCGCCGGCACCCAGTGGGCGACCAAGGCCGGTAACCCGGCCAAGATCGACATTGAGAACGCCTGTGGCAAGAAGATCGCCGTGCAGACCGGCACCGTGCAGTTCGACGACATCACCGCCCGGTCGAAGAAGTGCACCACCGGCGGCAAGCCGGCGATCACCATCGACCAGTACCAGGCGCAGAGCGACGCCACCGCCGCCGTGGTCAGCGGCAAGAACGACGCCATGCTGGCCGACTCTCCGGTCGGGGCGTACGCGGTGAAGCAGAGCAACGGGGCGCTGGAGCTGGTCGGCGACATCTACGAGTCGGCCCCGTACGGCTACGCCGTCAAGAAGGACCAGACCGCGTTCGCCGAGGTGCTCAAGGAGGCCGTCCAGGCGGTCATCGCCGACGGCACGTACGAGACCGCGCTGAAGAAGTGGGGCGTCGAGGGCGGCGCCATCACCACCTCGGCACTGAACCCCGCCAGCTGACGCATGTCGTCGGAAACGGACACAACCGAGCGGGCACGGCCGGAACCCATCCAGGCCGTGCCCGTCCGGCATCCCGGGCGTTGGGTCGCGGTTGCCGTGATCGGGGTGCTGGTGGCCATGTTCGTCCACCTGCTGGTGACGAACAAGGCGTTCAACTGGTCGTTCATGGTCGACGAGATGTTCCGACCGCCGATCATGGAGGGACTGCGCGGCACGCTCGCGCTGACCGTGCTGGCGATGCTGATCGGCGTCACTCTCGGCGTCGTCATCGCCATCATGCGGCTGTCGGAGAACCCGATCCTGCGCGGCGTCTCCTGGGCGTACACCTGGTTCTTCCGGGCGGTGCCCCGGCTGGTGCTGGCGATCCTCTTCGGCAACCTCGGCATCCTCTGGGCCCGGATCGAGTTCGGTCTCCCGTTCGACCGGCAACTCGGCGCGCTCTTCGGCGTCGACAACTTCGAGGCACGTCTCTTCGGCTTCTCCGCGCTGGAGATCCTCACTGGGTTCGTCGCCGGCATGCTGGCGCTCGGGCTCTCCGAGGCGGCGTACATGGCCGAGATCGTCCGGGCCGGAATCCAGTCTGTAGACGAGGGGCAGACCGAGGCGGCGCAGGCGCTGGGCCTGAGCCGTACCCAGATCCTGCGTCGCATCGTGCTGCCGCAGGCGATGCGGGTGATCATCCCGCCGACCGGCAACGAGACCATCGCGATGCTCAAGGACACCTCGCTGGTGGCCTTCGTGCCGGTCTCCACCGAGCTGTTCTTCCAGCTCAAGGCCGTGGGTAACCGGACCTTCCAGGTCTTCCCGATGTACGTGGCGGCGTGCCTGTGGTATCTGCTGCTGACCAGCGTGCTGCTCGTCGGGCAGTACTACCTGGAGCGGCACTTCTCCAGGGGGTTCGGCAGGAGCGCCCAAGCGAAGATCAGACTGCGCGGGATCGCCGCGGAGACCGGCGGTAGCGTGAGCGAGGCGGGTCGGTGATGACTCAGGTGACGACATCGGCGGGGGCCGCGGGGACGACGACCGGCGACGGCGTGATGGTCCGGGCCGAGCAGGTGCACAAGTCGTTCGGGTCGATCGAGGTGCTCAAGGGCATCGACCTGGAGGTCCGCAGCGGCGAGGTCTGCTGTCTGCTCGGGCCCTCCGGCTCGGGCAAGTCGACGTTCCTGCGCTGCATCAACCACCTGGAGAAGATCGACGCCGGACGGATCCGGGTGGACGGCGACCTGATCGGCTACCGGGAGCGCGGCGGCAAGCTGCACGAGATGCGGGAGAAGGAGATCGCCGCCCAGCGCCGCGCGATCGGCATGGTGTTCCAGCGGTTCAACCTCTTTCCGCACATGACCGCCCTGCAGAACGTCGCCGAGGCACCGGTGCTGCTGGGCCGGGAGCGCAAGGCCGCCGCCCGGGACCGGGCCGCCGCGCTGCTCCAGCGGGTCGGACTCGGCGACAAGCTGAGCAGCTACCCCGGGCAGCTCTCCGGTGGGCAACAGCAGCGGGTGGCGATCGCCCGGGCGTTGGCGATGCAGCCGAAGCTGATGCTCTTCGACGAGCCCACCAGCGCGCTGGACCCGGAGTTGGTCGGCGAGGTGCTCGACGTGATGAAGGACCTGGCCCGCGATGGCATGACGATGATCGTGGTGACCCATGAGATCGGGTTCGCCCGGGAGGTCGGCGATTCGCTGATCTTCATGGACGACGGGGTGGTGGTCGAGTCCGGCGCGCCGCGCGAGGTGATCGCCAACCCCCGGCACGACCGGACGAAGGCGTTCCTGGCCAAGGTGCTCTGAGCCGTACCCGGCGCGGTCGTACGACGGCCGCGCCGGGTGCCGTGCCGGTGTCCCGGTCTGTCGTAGCGGCGGGCTAGAGTCGCTGCCGTGACAGCTACGACGCCGCGCCTGCTCCTCGTCGACGGACATTCCATGGCATACCGGGCGTTCTTCGCCCTGCCTGTGGAAAACTTCTCCACCACGACGGGTCAGCCGACCAACGCGGTGTATGGCTTCACCTCGATGCTGATCAACGTGTTGCGCGACGAGCAGCCCACCCACATCGTCGTGGCCTTCGACGTCTCCCGCCACTCCTTCCGCACCGACAGGTACGCGGAGTACAAGGCCGGCCGCAGCGAGACCCCGACCGACTTCAAGGGCCAGGTCAGCCTGGTCAAGGAGGTCCTGGCCGCGCTGCAGATCCCGGTGGTGGAGATGCCGGGCTACGAGGCCGACGACGTCATCGCCACGCTCGCCTGCCAGGCTCGCGACCAGGGCATGACGGTGCTGATCAGCAGCGGTGACCGGGATGCGTTCCAACTGGTCGACGACCAGGTCACCGTTCTCTATCCGCGCAAGGGCGTCTCCGATCTGGCCCGGATGGACCCGGCGGCGATCGAGGCGAAGTATGGCGTCGGGCCGCAGCAGTATCGGGACCTGGCCGCACTGGTCGGCGAGACCAGTGACAACCTGCCCGGCATCCCGGGCGTCGGTCCGAAGACCGCAGCCAAGTGGATCACCATGTACGGCGGTGTGGAGGGCGTGATCGCCCGCGCCGACGAGATCAAGGGCAAGGCCGGCGACAGCCTGCGCGAACGGCTCGCCGACGTGATCCGCAACTACGAGATCAACCGCCTCGTCTCCGACCTGGAGCTGCCGCTGCGCCCGGAGGACACCCGGTGGACCGGTTGGGACCGGGAGGCGGTGCACCAGGTCTTCGACACCCTGGAGTTCCGCATCCTGCGCGACCGTCTCTATCAATACCTGGAGGCGGTCGAGCCAGAGGCCGAGTCCGGTTTCGACCTCACCGGCGAGGTGCTCACCGAGCCCGGCGCGCTGGCGGGCTGGCTGACCACGCACGCCCCGACCGGCACCCCGGTCGGGTTGGCGGTCAAGCTCGACACCGGCCCGAACCGCCGGCACACCGCCTCGATCACCGGTCTGGCGCTGGCCACCGCTGGCGGTGCCGCGGCCTGGGTCGACCCGGCAGGGCTCGACCCGACCGACGAAGGCGCCCTGGCCGGCTGGTTGGCCGACGCCCAGCGCCCCAAGGTGCTGCACGACAGCAAACCGGCCGTGCTGTCCTGCGCCGCGCACGGCTGGCAGCTCACCGGCATCGTCCGTGACACCCAGATCGCCGCGTACCTGGCCCGCCCCGACCAGCGGTCCTACGATCTGACCGACCTCGCGCTGCGCTACCTGCACCGGGAGCTGCGGGTGGACGTCCCGGAGTCCGGCCAGCTCACCCTCGACGGGTTGGGCGACGAGGGCGTGGTCGAGCAGAACCTGATGCTCCAGGCCCGGGCGACCCTCGACCTGGCCGACGCGATCGACGCTGAGCTGTCCCGCGACGGCGAGCAGTCCGCCCGGCTGATGGCCGGGGTGGAGCTGCCGCTGATGCGGGTGCTGGCCGGCATGGAGAGCACCGGCATCGCCGCCGACACGGATTATCTGTCCGAGTTGGAGGCGCACTTCGCCGCCGAGGTGAAGGCCGCCGCGCAGGGCGCGTACGAGGCGGTGGGTCGGGAGTTCAACCTCGGCTCGCCCAAGCAGTTGCAGGAGATCCTCTTCACCGAGTTGGGCCTGCCGAAGACCAAGAAGATCAAGACGGGTTACACCACCGACGCCGACGCCCTGCAGTGGCTCTACGCGCAGAACCCGCACCCCGTGCTGGCCCACCTGCTGCGCCACCGGGACGTGGCCAAGCTCAAGTCGACAGTGGACGGTCTGCTCAAGTCGGTCTCCGACGACGGCCGGATCCACACCACCTTCAACCAGACGGTGGCGGCCACCGGCCGGCTCTCCTCCACGGAGCCCAACCTGCAGAACATCCCGATCCGCACCGAGGAGGGCCGGCGCATCCGTCGGGCCTTCGTGGTGGGGGAGGGCTACGAGTGCCTGCTCACCGCCGACTACAGCCAGATCGAGATGCGCATCATGGCGCACCTGTCGTCGGACGACGCGCTGATCGACGCCTTCAACTCCGGCGCCGACTTCCACGCCACCACCGCCTCGTCGGTCTTCGGGGTGCCGCTCGACGAGGTCACCCCCGACCAGCGCCGCAAGATCAAGGCCATGAACTACGGCCTGGCGTACGGGTTGAGCGCGTTCGGCCTGTCCCAGCAGCTCAGCATCGGCACCGACGAGGCGCGCGGGCTGATGGAAAACTACTTCGCCGGCTTCGGCGGGGTGCGCGACTACCTGCAGCAGGTGGTCGCCCGGGCACGCCAGGACGGCTACACCTCGACCATCCTGGGTCGCCGCCGCTACCTGCCCGACCTGGTCAGCGACAACCGGCAGCGCCGCGACATCGCCGAGCGGATGGCGCTCAACGCCCCGATCCAGGGCTCCGCTGCCGACATCATCAAGGTGGCGATGCTGCACGTCGACACCGCGCTCGGCGAGGCCGCTCTCCGGTCGCGGATGCTGTTGCAGGTGCACGACGAACTGGTCTTCGAGGTCGCCCCCGGTGAGCGGGAAGCGTTGGAGGCACTGGTCCGGCGGGAGATGGGCGGGGCGTATCCGCTGTCGGTGCCGTTGGAGGTGTCGGTCGGCGAAGGGCGGGACTGGAACAGCGCTGATCACTGATTTTCTTGTTGCGGTGGGGGTTCCGGGGCAGCCCGACCCGCTCCGGGCGGTCAGGCTTGATCTCTGCGCGGGTCGGGCTGCCCCGGAACCCTGACGAGGTTGCCGTGATCGGTGCTGTTCGGCGTTGGTCATCAGAGTGCTGGGCTGGCGACTCACCTGTTGTGAGCGCTATGACTCAGAGGCATATTTATACCGTTGAGTCATAACGCTCGTCGGGGTGTCGATCCGGGTGGACCTCACGCTCCGTGTCGCCCCCTGCGACGGGGCCGGCCTGGCCGGCTACTTCAGGGGGTCGTGGCCCCAGTTCATGAGGGACCAGCGCCATTTGGTGTCGCGGACGTTGCCGGACGGGCGTTGCGCCATGTGTCGGCGGACGTAGCCGATCACCTTGCGCATGTGCTTGTAGTCGCCCTCGGACAGGTCGCCGCGCTTACGACGCAACAGGTTGACGATCTTCCGGCCGGAGTCGTGCCCAACGGACTCGCCGCCACCGGACTGGCCGCCCTTGTGCCAACCGACCTGCTTCGACTCGTCGGTCTCCAGCCAGCCGGACAACTCGCCGGGCTTCATGTTCACCGCCTCGGTGAACTCCCGGTAGGTGTCGCGGCCCTGGTCGTCAGCCTTGCTCATGGCGCAGCACCTCGGGTCGGTGGGCCACGTCACGGCCCGAGTCGTCGTTGCGGATCCGGTACTGCGGGTCGTCGTCGGTCGCGTTCACGGGGTGCCCGCGTACGTGCGTCCGATCGGTCAGCTTTTCCTTGACCACGCCGTACGCCCGGCCGCTGTGACTGGCCCAGGAGACGTGGTCGCCGTCGCGGAATTCCCTCTGCTCGGCCATACGCTCCGGCTACCCGGCACCGCAGGGGTGAAACAGCAGCCGAAGCGGCCGACTACGGCGTGATCTCGGCGATCGGAAGTTTGATCTCGAACGGTTCGGTCAGCTCGATCACGTCGGCACCGTCGGTGATCAGCTCGTACTGCCGCTCACCGCCGGGCCCGACCCGGTCGCCGATCCGGTACGCGTAGACGTGCACCGGGTCCTGTTCGATCCGCCAGTAGAACGGGATGCCGGCGGCGGCGTACTCGCCGGGTTTGGCGAACCGGTCGATCCGCCGGGTGCCCGGCGAGACGATCTCCACGGCGAGGACGACATCTGCCGGCCTCAGCATGGACCGATTGGACGGCACCTCGGCGCGGTACAGCAGGACGTCCGGCTGGCGGCTCGTGTTGAAGCCGAGCCCGACACCGACGGCCTGGGCGACCCGCAGGTCTCCTGGCGCGTGGGAGTGTAGCCACAGACGTACCAGGAACGAGATGTCCTGATGGCCCAGGGTGGGGGAGGGTGTCACCTGGATGACTCCGTCGACGAGTTCGACGCGGGGGGCGTCGTCCGGCAGGGCGAGCAGGTCCTCCAGCGTGTAGTCGGCACGCTGCTGCCGCGTCGGGTCCGGACACCAGGGGCCAGGTGATGTCGGGATGGGCTCCGCGCTCATGGGCCGAGCCTACCGGCGATCGATGGGACAAAGGTCGGACCGCGGGTGCGACGCGCTCAGTCGGCGGGCTTCTCGGTGACGAAGATGGCGGTGCCGGGGAAGAGCCGACCCCGTAGCGGGCTCCACTGCCCCCAGATCCCCTCGTGTCCCTTTGGCCACTCCGGCTCCACCAGGTCCAGCAGCCGGAACCCGGCACCGACCAGCTCGCGGATCCGGTCGCCGAGCGTGCGGTGCTGCTCAAGGTACGTGGCCGCGCCGGATTCGTCCTGTTCCACGTAGGGGGAGCGGTCGAAGTACGAGTGCACGGCGGTCAGTCCGCCCTCGCCCGGGTCGTCGAGGAAGATCCAGCGCATCGGGTGGGTCACCGAGAACACCCACCGCCCCCCGGGGCGCAGCACACGATGCACCTCGGCGAGCAGGGCCGCCGAGTCGTCCACGAACGGGATCGCGCCGAAGGCGGTGCAGGCGACGTCGAACGACCGGTCGGCGAACGGCAGGGCCAGCGCGTCGGCCTGCACCAGCGGTACGCGTACCCCGGTGCGGTCGGCAGCCTCGGCGGCGTGCCGCAACATGCCGGCGGACAGGTCGAAGGCGACCGGCCAGGCGCCCTGGGTCGCCAGCCAGCGGGCGGCCGCCGCCGCGCCGCCGCCCACCTCCAGCACCCGCCTCCCGGGAAGGTCACCGAGCAGCCGGGCGTCGGCCTCGCGCAGCCCCTCCGGGCACCAGACGAAGTCCACGTCCCCCAGGAACGCGCCGTGCTCAGCCTGGTAGTCGTCGGCGTCGGTGTCCCACCAGCCGCGGTTGGCCCGCCGGGCCTCGGCGTCACCCACCCGGCGCCGGGTGACCCGGCTGTCGTCATCCACGCGCTCACGCTAGGCCCCGCGACGGCTCCTGGGGGCGGTGGGCGGGGCCGACCCGCCGACCCACTCGCACCGCCGGCCGGGCCACCTGGTCCGTGGTGCTCCTGGGACCGCTGTGACGCAGGAGACAGCAGGGGTGGTTTCCGGGCGATTGTTCGGCTTTCGCAGGTCATCGCACGAAGAGAAGCCGGGAGGCCTTGCACGCTGTGGTAATGCGCACGGTAGGCTAGACGATGCGCTCGCGGATCGTGTGTCTCGGCAGGGAGCAGGTGCGCGGTCGACGGAGTCACATCATGATCCCACTGTGATCGTTCGGTGTGCCCGGCGACGGATCCGCTGGCGCGAACAGGTCACTGCGACACCAGCCTGCTGTGACAACCCACCGACCGGAGCAACCGCCCACATGACGAGCAGCATCGAGGCCCCCTCGAGCGCCACCCGGGTCACCCACGACGATCTCGGTTCCGAGGAGGCATTCCTCGCCGCGATCGACGAGACCATCAAGTACTTCAACGACGGCGACATTGTCGAAGGCACCGTCGTCAAGGTCGATCGGGACGAGGTCCTGCTCGACATCGGCTACAAGACCGAGGGTGTCATCCCCTCTCGTGAGTTGTCGATCAAGCACGATGTGGACCCCGCCGAGGTTGTGACGGTTGGTGACCACATCGAGGCCCTGGTCCTCCAGAAGGAGGACAAGGAGGGTCGTCTGATCCTCTCCAAGAAGCGGGCACAGTACGAGCGGGCCTGGGGCACGATCGAGAAGATCAAGGACGAGGACGGCGTCGTCCGCGGTTCGGTCATCGAGGTGGTCAAGGGCGGCCTCATCCTCGACATCGGGCTGCGCGGCTTCCTGCCCGCGTCCCTGGTCGAGATGCGGCGCGTGCGCGACCTGCAGCCGTATGTCGGGCGGGAGCTCGAGGCCAAGATCATCGAGCTGGACAAGAACCGCAACAACGTGGTTCTGTCCCGCCGGGCCTGGCTGGAGCAGACGCAGTCTGAGGTGCGCACCGAGTTCCTCAACAAGCTGCAGAAGGGCCAGGTCCGCAAGGGCGTCGTGTCCTCGATCGTCAACTTCGGCGCATTCGTGGACCTCGGCGGCGTCGACGGTCTGGTGCACGTCTCCGAGCTGTCCTGGAAGCACATCGACCACCCGTCCGAGGTCGTCGAGGTGGGCCAGGAGGTCGAGGTCGAGGTCCTGGACGTCGACCTGGACCGCGAGCGGGTCTCGCTGTCGCTGAAGGCGACCCAGGAAGACCCGTGGCGGCAGTTCGCCCGCACCCACGCGATCCAGCAGATCGTGCCGGGTAAGGTCACCAAGCTGGTGCCGTTCGGTGCGTTCGTCCGGGTGGACGACGGCATCGAGGGCCTGGTCCACATCTCCGAGCTGGCCGAGCGCCACGTGGAGATCCCGGAGCAGGTCGTCCAGGTCGGCTCCGAGGTCATGGTCAAGGTCATCGACATCGACCTGGAGCGCCGCCGGATCTCGCTGTCGCTCAAGCAGGCCAACGAGGGCTTCGTCGAGGGCGAGGAGCACTTCGACCCGACCCTCTACGGCATGGCCGCGACGTACGACACCGAGGGCAACTACATTTACCCGGACGGCTTCGACCCGGAGACGGGCGAGTGGCTCGAGGGGTACGACAAGCAGCGCGAGACCTGGGAGAGCCAGTACGCCGAGGCTCGTCTGCGCTGGGAGGCCCACACCAAGCAGGTGCAGACCTCTCGGGCTGCCGACGCCGAGGCCGCTGCCAACCCGACTCCGGCCGTCCCGGCCGCTGGCGGCGGTGGCGGTGGCACCACCTCTTCGTCCAGCCCGGCCCCGAGCCGGCAGGCCGAGGAGCCGGCCGGCACCCTGGCCACCGACGAGGCGCTCGCCGCACTGCGGGAGAAGCTCGCCGGCGGTAAGTGACCCGCTGAACGACGACAGGCCCCGTCCCCGCGATCTCCGGATCGTTGGGGGCGGGGCCTTCGCCGTACTCCGGCGGGCTGCGGCCAGCGCGCCGTGCGCGGAGGCCGGCTGACTCCGGCGGGCTGCGGCCAGCGCGCCGTGCGCGGAGGCCGGCTGACTCCGGCGGGCTGCGGCCAGCGCGCCACGTGCGGAGGCCGGCTGATTGCAAGATCGCGCTCGATCCAGGATGTAGGGGCCTCCGTGCCGCCAGAACACCACTACATCCTGGATCGAGCACGATCTTGCGGGGTCGGGGTCGGGGTCGGGGTCGGGGCCGCGCCGGGCCGCGCCGGGCCGGGCCGGGCCGGGCCGGGCCGCGTCGGGTCGGGCCGGGCCGGGCCGGGCCGCGTCGGGTCGGGCCGCGTCGGGTCGGGTCGGGCCGGGTGATCTTGCTGGGTTGTCGGTGGGTTTGGCGGCCGGGCTCGTGATCCGGTTGACTGGTCGGGTGCTGAGGGTGGGGTTGACCGGCGGGATCGGGTCGGGCAAGAGCGCGGTGGCCGCGCGGCTCGTCGAGCGGGGCGCGGTGCTCATCGACGCCGACCGGGTGGCCCGGGAGGTCGTGGCGCCGGGCACGGAAGGACTGGCCGAGATCGTTGCCGCCTTCTCCGACGCGGTGCTGGATGCCGATGGCGCGCTGGACCGTGCCGCACTGGGCGCGGTGGTGTTCGCCGACGAGACCGCCCGTCGTCGGCTGGAGGCGATCACCCATCCCCGGATTCGGGCCCGCACCGCAGAGCTGGCCGCCGCGGCGGCACCCGACGCGATCGTCGTCAACGACGTACCGCTGCTGGTCGAGGTGGGTCTCGCGCCCACGTACCACCTCGTGATCGTGGTGCAGACGGCCGTGACGACGCGACTGGAACGGCTGGCGCGCGACCGGGGGATGGGTCTCGCGGAGGCCGAGCGGCGAATCGCCGCCCAGGCCGACGACGCCCGTCGCCGGGCGGCTGCGGACGTGGTGCTGACCAACGACGGGAGCCTGGCGGCGCTGCATGACGCCGTGGACGCGCTCTGGTGGCAGCGGCTGCTGCCCTACGAGAACAACCTGCGCGAGCGGCGGGCGGTCCCGCCGGGTCGGGTGGACCTGGCGGGGAGCGACGCGAGTTGGCCCGAGCAGTACGCGCGGCTGGCCGCCCGGATCCGGCACGCGCTCGGCTCGGACGACCTGCGGATCGACCACATCGGCTCGACCGCGGTGCCCGGCCTCGCCGCCCGGGACGTCATCGACGTCCAGGTGGCCGTGCCCAGCCTCGCCGACGCCGACGGGGCGCTGGCCGACCGGTTGGCGAACGCCGGTTTCCCGCGGGTGCCGGGGCAGTGGTGGGACGATCCGCGCCCGGCCGGCAGTGGTCGGTGGGAGAAGCGGCTGCACGGCAACGCGGACCCGGGCCGCCCGGTGCGCCTGCACGTGCGGGCGGCGGGCTCCCCGGGCTGGCGGTACGCGCTGCTGATGCGCGACCACCTGCGTGCCGACCCGGATCAGCGGGCCGCGTACCTGCTGCTCAAGCGGGACCTGGTCGACGCGGCGCCGGAGGCGGGCGACTCCGGCACGGCCGGCCACCCGTGGTTCGACGAGGAGTACCTGCGGGCCGAGCGGTGGGCCGCACAGGCCGACTGGCGGCCCTGAGGGTCACGGGTCAGCGGGCGCGGGGCCGAGGAGTCGGCGGGTCAGCGGGCGCCGGGCCGAGGGGTCGGCGGCCGAGGCTTGGCGGCCGGGCGGGGAATCGGGGCCAGCCGAGGCACCACGGCGGGGTTGAGATCCAGTTGGGCCCACGCGCTGGCGCCGGTGTACAGCTCCAGCCGGCGTAGCGACCCGTCCCGGTCGATCCAGTAGCGCAGCCGCGCGTCGGCCGGGCCCGACTCGACGACGTCCACGGTCCGCCCGACGACGACGTCCTCGCGTACCCGCACCGCCGCACCGTTCGGCCCGACCGACCCGGCGGCCACCGCGGCGTCAACGAGCAGGCTCAGGTCGTCCCCGCCGGATCGGGAGACCCGCCACGTCCCGGCCGGAGGCGGCAGCGGTGGCCGGCCCGGCGCCTCCGCGGTGCCACCACCAGCAGGGACCGCCGGCAGGTCCGCCCGGGCCAGACCGACGCTGTCGCGCCGCAGCAGGGTCCGCCGATCCGGTACGCCCAGATCGGCAACCGCGAGGTACGCGGTACGCGCGGTCCAGCTCACCCAGCCGGCGCCCCGCAGGTTCGTTTCCGTGCCTACCGGCGCGGTCAGCGTCACCGTGGCACCACCCTGGGCGCGTAGCCGGGCCGGTAGCCGGTCCAGCCGGCGCTGCTCGGCGTTGGTCAACGCGCGGGGCAGGCCGGGCCGGCCGCCGAGCGCGTCCACCGGCCGCAGTGTCGGCCGGTCGGCCCGGTTGAGAATCATCGTGACCGGGCCGACGCCGGGCAACCGCGTCACCAGCTTGTGCAGCCGGGCGTCCTGGTCGAGCCAGTACCGGGTCTGCGTGTCCGGATCGGTGCCCGCCGACCCGGCGTCCGGCACGGGCGCCACGGTGCCCGGTGCCGTGCTACCCGGTGCTGCGCTGGTGGCGGGTGCTGTCCGGGCGGGCAGTGGCGCCTGGAGGACGTCCACCGGGCCGCCCGCCATGGTGTCCCGGGAGATCCACCGCGCGTCGCCGCCAGGCACCGTCCGGGTCGGGTCCGGGCGGTCGGCGGCGATGCCGAGGAGCAGATCGAGCACCGGTGCGAGGTTTGCCCCGGATGTCAGGCGGTGCAGCCGCCAACGGTCCGTCGGAGGCACCAGTGGCGGGGCGGCGGGGGTGGGCACCGCCGCCGGGTCAGGCCGGATCACCAGCACCGGGCCGCTTCTCTGCAACAGCCCGCGCTCAGCACCCGCGCCGGGCCCGCCCACGTCGACGTAGAGCAGTGACCGAGACCAGTCGACCCAGCCCACCAGCTCGATTCGGGCGGCGTCGGTGCCGGCCGTGACGCGGACTCCGGTGCGCAGGTCCCGCAGGTTGGTGACCCGCATGGCGGCCAGCCGCTCGCCCTCCGCGAGGGTCAGCGGCCGGGCCGGCTCGGGCGGATCGGGTGCCCAGCTCAACAGCCCGAGCACCAACGCCGTCGCGGACGTCGCCGCGGTCAGAGCGAGCAACAGCAGCACCGTACGTCGGCGACGGCTGGCCGGTGCCGGACCGGCGGTGCCCGCCGTTCGGGAGGCGGGGTCTGCGGTGTCGTCGAGGCGGCTGGTCGTCCCGATTTCCTCGGGCCCCCTACCGGTGGCGGCTCGGCGGGCGTCGGTGGGCCGCCCGGTCGTGGACCCGCTGCCGGTGTCGGTGGTCGGGGTGGCCTCGGAGGCGCTGGCCGAGCCGGTGCGGTGCCGCCCGGTGCCTGGCCGCCCGGTGGTGGGGGTGCTGGGTCGCCCGGTGGTGGGGGTGCTGGGTCGCCCGGTGGTGGGGGTGCTGGGCCGCCCGGTGGTGGGGGTGCTGGGCCGCCCGGTGGTGGGGGTGCTGGGTCGCCCGGTGGTGGGGGTGCTGGGCCGCCCGGTGGTGGGGGTGCTGGGTCGCCCGGCGGCGGTGCCGTCCGGCCGGGGCGTGCCTCTGGGCGTGGTGTCAGGTTCCGGGGTCGGGGAGGTGTCCACGGAGGTGAAACGGGCGGGGAGGCGCTGGGGTGACGAGCAGGGGCGCTCGCGGCGGCCGGTCTGCGCCTCGAGCGCGACCACACGGGTGCGCACGCCGGGCGAGCCGGGTGCTGCGACCGCAGTGCCGGGGGCGGCCGGCCGTGATGACGGCCTGGCCACCGGCCCGGTCGGCCGCCGCGAGCGGCCTACATGGAGAGGGTAGTCCCGGTGACATGCGCCACACAATGGGAATATTGAAGCTGATCACGTACCTGGCGTGACGGCCGTTCCTGTCGGACCTCCGGCGTACCGTTGAGGTCATGGCGCTCGACATTCCTCGGCTCGACGGCCGCTTCCAGGTCGTCAGTGACTTTCAGCCGGCCGGCGACCAGCCGGCCGCCATCGACGATCTGGAGCGTCGGGTTCGGCGCGGCGACCGCAACACCGTGCTGCTCGGCGCGACCGGCACCGGCAAGAGCGCCACCACCGCGTGGCTGATCGAGCGGCTGCAGCGCCCGACCCTGGTGCTCGCCCCGAACAAGACGCTCTGCGCGCAGTTGGCCAAGGAATTCAGCGAGCTGATGCCGGACATCGCCGTCGAATACTTCGTCTCGTACTACGACTATTACCAGCCCGAGGCATACATTCCGCAGACCGACACCTACATCGAGAAGGACTCCTCGATCAACGAGGAGGTCGAGCGGCTGCGGCACTCGGCGACGATGTCGCTGCTCACCCGCCGCGACGTGGTCGTGGTGGCCACCGTGTCGGCGATCTACGGCCTGGGCACCCCCGAGGAATACCTCGACCGGGCGATCCGGGTCGGCGTCGGCCAGGAGGTCGACCGCGACCAGTTGCTGCGGCGGCTGGTCGACATCCGCTACACCCGCAACGACATGGCCTTCCAGCGGGGCACCTTCCGGGTCCGCGGCGACACGCTGGAGATCATCCCGGCGTACGAGGAGCTGGCGGTCCGCATCGAGCTGTTCGGTGACGAGGTGGAGAAGCTCTACTACCTCAACCCGTTGACCGGTGACGTGGTCCGCGAGGTCGACCAGCTGGTGATCTTCCCGGCCACGCACTACGCGGCCGGTCCGGAGCGGATGGAGCGGGCGATCCGTGACATCGAGGCGGAGCTGGCCGAGCGGCTCGCCGAGCTGGAGCGGCAGGGCAAGCTGCTGGAGGCGCAGCGGCTGCGGATGCGCACCACCTACGACATCGAGATGATGCGGCAGGTGGGCTTCTGCTCCGGCATCGAGAACTACTCGATGCACATGGACGGGCGGCTGCCCGGCAGCCCGCCGCACTGCCTGCTCGACTACTTCCCCGACGACTTCCTCACCGTGGTCGACGAGTCGCACGTGACGATCCCGCAGATCGGCGGCATGTACGAGGGCGACGCGTCCCGCAAGCGGATGTTGATCGACCACGGCTTCCGGCTGCCCAGCGCGGCCGACAACCGGCCGCTGCGCTTCGACGAGTTCCTGGAGCGGGTCGGCCAGATGGTGTTCCTCTCCGCGACCCCCGGTCCGTGGGAGATGGGCCAGGCCCAGGGCGAGTTCGTCGAGCAGGTCATCCGCCCTACCGGCCTGATCGACCCCGAGGTCGTGATCAAGCCGACCAAGGGTCAGATCGACGACCTGATGCACGAGATCAAGCTGCGCACCGAGCGGGACGAGCGGGTGCTGGTCACCACCCTGACCAAGAAGATGGCCGAGGACCTGTCCGACTACCTCCTGGAGAACGGCATCCGGGTGCGCTACCTGCACTCGGAGGTCGACACGCTGCGCCGGGTGGAGCTGCTGAGCGAGTTGCGCAAGGGCGACTACGACGTGCTGGTCGGCATCAACCTGCTCCGCGAAGGTCTGGACCTTCCCGAGGTGTCGCTGGTGGCGATCCTCGACGCTGACAAGGAGGGCTTCCTGCGCAGCGGCCGGTCGCTGATCCAGACGATCGGGCGGGCCGCCCGTAACGTCTCCGGTCAGGTGCACATGTATGCCGACAAGATCACCCCCTCGATGGCGAACGCCATCGACGAGACCGATCGGCGCCGGGCCAAGCAGATCGCGCACAACGAGGCGCACGGGATCAGCCCGGAGCCGCTGCGTAAGAAGATCCACGACATCCTGGACGACATCTACCGCGAGGCGGAGGACACCGAGAACTCCCGGGTCGGCGGTGCGGTGCGTCAGCTCTCCCGGGGCAAGGCACCGGTCAAGGAGACCCGCAGCCGGAGCCGGGCCTCCGCCACCACCTCGCGAGAGGGGATGGCCCGCGCCGACCTCGCCCAGCTCATCCAGGAGCTCAACGACCAGATGCTGGCCGCGGCCCGCGAGCTGCAGTTCGAGCTGGCTGCCCGGATCCGCGACGAGGTCTCCGACCTGAAGAAGGAGCTGCGCGGCATGGACGCCGCCGGCGTGAAGTGACGACCACCCGGTAGGCCACGACCAGCGCTGGGCTGGGGCGCGGTCGGCCGGGGCGCGCGAAGGGCGGGCGGGGTTGACGGCGGTGGCACCGGTCGACGAGATGGTCCTCGGGCTTCCCGACGTCCGCCTCCGTCCGTTCGTCGACCGGTACGTCGGCTACCGGGAACGGGCGGACACACCGCTGGTCCGCCGGGAGTCGGCGGGCGTCTTCGTGGTGCTGATCCTGGGTTGGGGCGCGCCGCTGGACGTGACCGACCCGCGCAGCGCGGAGCGCGGCGTCCAGAGGGTCGACTCGTTCGTGGCCGGCACCTTCGACGGCTGGTGCACCACCCGCACGGTGGGTGTGGGGGAGGGCGTCGAGTTGCTGCTCGCGCCACTGACCGCTCGCCGACTCCTCGGTCTGCCGCTGAGCGAGCTGACCAACCGGGCCGTCGGGGTCGGGCAGTTCCCGGGCCGTTGGCTGGATCGGCTGCGCGTCCGGCTCGCCGAGGCGGCGGGCTGGCCGGAGCGGTTCGCCCTGCTCGACAGGATGCTCGCCGCTCGGCTGGCGGCGTCCCCGCCGGTGGACGCCCGGCTCGACTGGGCGTGGCAATGGCTCGTCGCCAGCGGTGGGCAGGGGAGTGTCGGTGTGCTCGCCGACGAGCTGGGCTGGAGTCGGCGGCACCTCGCGTCCCGGTTCCGGCAGGAGGTCGGGCTGCCGCCCAAGATGGCCGCCCGGTTGCTGCGCTTCCACCACGCGTGCGCGGCGCTGACCGACGTCGGCGCGACCATCGGACCGAGCGCCAAGGGCGGGCCGAGCGCCATGGGCGGGCCGGGTGCCGGGCCGCCGGCCGGGTCCGGGCAGTCCGAGGCCGGTGAGGACCCGGCCAGCGCGGGACGGATCGTCGACTGGGCCGCGGTGGCGGCTCGATGCGGTTACTACGACCAGTCTCACCTGATCCGGGACTTCCACCAGTTCGCGGGGGCCACTCCGGCCGCGCTGCTGGCCGCCCGGTCGACGATGGCGGGCTGACACCACCACGCAGTCGAGGGGCGACCCGCCGAGGTCACATTCGTCCAATCCGGATCCGGGCCGCCGGCGGCAGAATCGGGTCATGCGAACCGTCTATCCGATCCTCCGTTACCCCGATCCCCGCTCCGCGATCGACTGGCTCTGCGCCGCCTTCGGCTTCCAGGTGCACGAGGTGCACGAGGCGCCGGACGGCACGATCGCGCACGCCGAACTCGTCCTCGACACCGGCATGATCATGTTGGGCGGTCGGGCCGACGCGACGCCTCGGCCGGCCGACGACGCCTGGTCGGTCTACGTGGCGGTGCCGGACGTCGACGCCCACTGCGCCCAGGCCCGCGCGGCCGGCGCCGAGATCACACGCGAGCCGTTCGACACCGACTACGGCTCCCGTGACTACGCCGCCCGCGACCTGGCCGGCACCGTCTGGTCCTTCGGCACCTACCGCCCCTGACCGAGCCGTACCGGCACCGTACTGAGGCCCTGTCGGGCACGAAAGTCAGGCCCGTGCCGGCCACGGGAGTCGGGCCGTGCCGGGCACGGGAGGCGGGCCGTGCCGGGCACGGGACTCACGCCGCGCGGGCATGGGACTCACGCCGTGCCGGCACCCGCCGCCGACGTGCGGAAACAGCAGGTACGGGCCGGTCCGACCGGTCGACAGCGCGGATGGGACCTGATTGCGGTGCGCGAGCAATCTATTGCACTGGGTGATCGTCCTGCGTACTCTCCCTCGATGGGGAGGCCGGGATGCCGCTGCCAACAAGTCCTGTCATTCGACGTGCACGTCTCGGCGCAGAGTTGCGCCAGCTACGCCGGCGCGAGGCGCTGACCCTGGAGCAGGTCTGCGACCGGCTGGGCTGGGCCTCGACGTCGAAGCTGTCCCGCATCGAGCTGGGCCAGAGCCGCCCGGACCTCGCCGATGTGCTGGATCTGCTGGACATCTACAAGGTGCCGACACCGGCCCGTGACGCGCTGATCGTGATCGCCCGGGACGCGGCGACCAGCCGAGGCTGGTGGAAGACGCTGGGCGACATGAGCGAGCGGCAACGCACCTACGCCGAGTTGGAGGCGGGCGCCGCCGACATCGTCGAATACCAACCGGCGATCGTGCCGGGGCTGCTCCAGACACCCGCGTACGCCCGGTTGCTGGTCGCGGCCGGCGCCCAGCTCACACCGGAGGTCGATGTGGAGGCCGAGGTGCGCGCCCGGGCGTTGCGGCAGGAGGTGCTGCGCCGGGCGTACCCGCCGCGTTACACGGCGGTGCTCGCCGAGGCGGTCTGCGACCCGGGTGACCTGCCGGTAGCGGTCTGGCGTGAACAGCTGCGGCACCTGGTCGCCGTGACCGGGCTGTCCCATGTCACGGTGCGGCTGCTGCCACGCGGGGTGGCCGGCGGCGGGCTGCACCCGCTCACGCCGTACTCCTGCTATGCCTTTCCCGACCCCGCGGACCCGCGGACGGTGATGCTCGAGGCGTTGACCACCGACGTCCGGTTGGCCACCGTGCTCGACGTCGACCGCTACGAGCGGATGACCGAGGCGCTGCTCGCGGCCGCGTTGTCACCGGAGGAGACGGTCACCCTGCTGGCCCGCCGCGTCGGCGAGTGAGGGCCGCGCCGGGCCGATGACGCCCAGGGTGACGCGCCGCGCGGCCACCGGGCCCGGCGCCCCCGAGCCCGTCGGGACCGGCGGCCGTCGCGTGCGCAGGGCACGATAACCGCGGGGTACGACAACTCCACTCAGGCCGGTACGTCGAGGAAGTGCTCGACCACGGGCGGCCCGGCGAAGTGCGGCCCGATCAATGCCCGCCACTGCTCGAACCGCTCGGTGGCCCGGAAGTTCTCCTCGTGCGCCTCGACCGAGTCCCATTCGACCAGCAGCACGAAGCGGGTCGGAGACTCGATCCCCCGGGTCATCCGTACGGACCGGCAGCCGGGCGTCCCGGCGAGCACCGGGTGACCCTCGGCGTACGCGGCGGCGAACGCGTCCTCGTGTCCGGGTAGTACGTCGATCAGCGCGACCTCAAGCACCATGTCGAAAGCCTCCCACGGAGGGCGGGGCCGACGGTGTCGCGGGGTCTGTTCCGGTGTCGGCGGTGCCCCTAGGGTGGCGTCGTGATCATTGATTGGCTCACCGGCACCGCGTTCCGGGTGGCCGGTACGGGCACCACCTGGGCCGAGCTGCTGGGGTTCGCGACCGGCGTGCTCAACGTGTGGCTGGTGGCCCGGCAGAAGATCGCCAACTGGCCGATCGGCATCGCCAACGTGCTGCTGCTCATGCTGCTGTTCTGGACCGCCGGGCTGTATGCCGACGCGGGGCTCCAGGTCGTCTACGTCGTGCTCGGCTGCTATGGCTGGTGGCACTGGCTGTTCGGTGGCGAACGACGGAGCCGACTCACGGTGAGCCGGACCGGGCGACGGGAGTGGCTGGCGCTGGCCGTCGTCGGGGTGGTGCTCACCGGCGCGCTGTGGGTCCTGCTGGACCGGGCCACCGACTCGACCGTGCCGCTGCCGGATGCGCTGACCACGGTGCTGTCCCTGCTGGCCACGTACGGGCAGACCCGCAAGCGGGTGGAGAGCTGGTGGCTCTGGATCGCCGCCGACCTGATCTACATCCCGTTGTACGCGTACAAGGGGCTGCACCTGACCGCCGTCCTCTATCTGGTCTTCCTCGCCCTGTGCGTGCTCGGGCTGCGCGCCTGGCGGGCCGACCTGCGTCGGGTCGCCCGGCCGACGCCCGTCCCACCCGGCCCGGCCCCGGTCACCGCGTGAGCGCCGGGGCGCCGGGCCGTGCGCCGACATCGTGCCAGCCGGCGCGGGCGGGTGCCCCTGAGTTCGGGCACGGGATGGTGGTGGGGAAGTTCTACCCGCCACACGCCGGGCACCACGCGCTGATCGCGGCCGCTGCCGCTCGCTGTTCCACGGTCACCGTCGTCGTGGCGCCCTCGCGCCGGGAGTCCGTCCCGCTCACGCTGCGGCTGGATTGGCTGCGGGAGGTGCATGCGGACACGCCGTGGGTCCGCTTCGTCGGCCGGTACGACGACCACCCGGTGGACTACGCCGACCCGGCCGTCTGGGACGCGCACTGCGCGGTGTTCCGCGAGGCGGTCGGGCCGGGGCAGGTGGACGTGGTCTTCTCCTCCGAGGCGTACGGCGCCGAGCTGGCTCGCCGCTTCGACGCCGTACCCGTGTCGGTGGATCCGGATCGGCGGACCGTGCCGGTGTCCGGCACGGCCGTCCGCGCGGACCCGGCGGGTCACTGGCGGTGGCTGAGCCCGCCGGTGCGCGCCTGGTTCGTCCGGCGGGTGGTGGTGGTCGGCGCCGAATCGACCGGCACCACCACGATGGCCGCGGCGCTCGCGGCGCACTACGGCACGCCGTGGGTGCCGGAGTACGGCCGGGAGTTGACCGCCCGCAAGCTGGCCCGGTTGCGGGAACGGTTACCGGAGGCGACCGTCTTCGACGTCACCTGGGACCGGGACGACTTCCGCGCTGTGGTCCGCGAGCAGCAGGTGGCCGAGGACGCGGCGGCTCGGCTGAGCGGGCCGCTGCTGGTCTGCGACACCGACGCGCGGGCCACCGCGGTGTGGGAGGAGCGCTACCTCGGCAGCGTGTCGCCGGAGGTACGGGCGGCGGCCCGCCGGCCGGCGTTGTATCTGCTGACCGACCACCGGGACGTGCCCTTCAGTGATGACGGGCTGCGCGACGGCGAGCACCTGCGGGGTTGGATGACCGAGCGGTTCCGCACCGAACTGGCCGGGTGCGGGGTGCCGGTGGTGGAGCTGCCCGGGTCACACGCCGAGCGGTTGGCCCGGGCGGTGCGGGCCTGCGACGCCCTGCTCGCCGCCGGCTGGTCGCTGGCCGACCCGATCGCCGCACCCGGCTCGCACTAGCCTCCTAGGACGGCTTAGCGGGTGTGGCGCGCGCGGTATTTCCCGCCGACGAGTGGCCGGCCCCACCGGCCGCCCCGGGTGTGATCACGGGGCGTGGTGGGCAACAATGGTCACCGAGGAGGGGAGTATTCCCCCGCAACGGAGTCGTCAGCACGGTCGATCGCCGGAACCACGGCGGCCCGACCCGGCCCCGTAGGTCGCCGTCCCGTTCACGGGCGGCGGCGGAAGAGACCTCCGACAGTCACCAGAGTGAGCGACAGTGTCACGCCGAGCCCTTTCGGGGGCGTACGGTGTGCCCGACGCCGCGTGTCTGCCGGAGGAATGAACGTTGGACGTGTCCGGATTGGTGTGGGCGGGGACGCTGGTCGCACTGACTGCGGTCCTGCTCGTCGACCTGTTGATCATCGGTCGGCGCCCGCACGAGCCGAGTGTGCGGGAGTCGAGCCTCTGGGTCGGCTTCTACGTCGGTCTGGCCCTGCTCTTCGGTGCCGGTGTCTGGTTGAGCGCGGGCGCCAGCGCGGCCGGGCAGTTCTACACCGGCTGGCTCACCGAGTACAGCCTCTCGGTGGACAATCTCTTCGTCTTCGTGATCATCATGGCTCGCTTCGGCGTGCCCCGGCAGTACCAGCAGAAGGTGCTGCTCGTCGGCATCGTGCTGGCACTGGTGATGCGCGGCGGGTTCATCGCCGCCGGCGCGGCGCTGATCTCGCAGTTCTCCTGGGTCTTCTACATCTTCGGCGCGTTCCTGATCTACACCGCGGTCAACCTGGCCCGGCAGGGTGAGCCGGACGAGGACGAGTTCTCCGAGAACCTGCTGATCCGGTGGAGCCGCAAGGCGCTGCCGATCTCCAAGGACTACGACGGCGCGAAGCTCACCACCCACGTGTCCGGCAAGCGGCGCTTCACTCCGATGCTGATCGTGATGATCGCGATCGGCACCACCGACCTGATCTTCGCTCTGGACTCGATCCCGGCGATCTTCGGCATCACCCAGGAGCCGTACCTGGTCTTCACCGCGAACGTCTTCGCGCTGATGGGCCTTCGTCAGCTCTACTTCCTGCTCGGTGGCCTGCTCAACCGGTTGATCTACCTGAGCTACGGCCTGGCCGTCGTGCTCGGCTTCATCGGGGTCAAGCTGGTGCTGGAGGCGTTGGCCGACAACAACCTGCCGTTCATCAACGGTGGCGAGCACGTCGGGTGGGCGCCGCACATCCCGATCTGGCTGTCGCTGCTGATCATCATCGGCACCCTGGGCATCGCCACCGCGGCCAGCCTGATCAAGTCCTCCCGGGACCGGCGCCGCGAGTTGACCGACGCCCGACGCTGAGCCGCGTCACCGGCCGGGTGCGGAAACGCGCCCGGCCGGTCAGACCCGGTGCGCGCCCACGAGCGTGGCGTTCCGCTCGGCCGACAGCGGCTCCTCGATGACCCGCTGCCGGTAGCAGGCGTGCAGCATCCGCCGCTGGCCGCCGTCGCCGGGCGTGGCGGTGACAATGCCGATGTGGTGGATCTTGCGGCCGGGTCGGGCGAAGAAGTAGAGATCACCAGGGCGTTCCGCCCCCAGCGCCAGGGGGGTGGTGGCCACGGCCTGATCGTCGGCGTCGCGGGGTAGCAGCACCCCGAACCGTCGCCAGGCCAGGTGCACCAGCCCCGAACAGTCGATGCCGTGCGCGGAAAGCCCGCCCCAGATGTAGACCACGTCCAGCATCCGCTGCGCCACCGCGAGCGCCTGCTCGGCGATCGGCGACACGGCCGACGCCGCGACGAGGTGACCGTCGGGCAGCCAGAGCGGCGCGGCCTGACCGGGGACGTGCACCGGCCGCCAGCCGTCGCGCGCGGGGCCAGCCGGGACGAGGCGGGTGCCGACGACCACGCCGGGCAGCACCACCGGCCCGTCCGGCGCGGCGTGCAGCCCGGTGACCGTGGCGTCCACCACCAGGGGGTCGTCGGTGTCGGTGTCGGTGACCGGGGCGACGGAGGTCAGTTGGTCGGTGGGGAGCCAGCCCGGGTAGCCGCGCGGGTCCAGCTTGGCGGCCGGCTGCTCGACGGCGACGACCCGGGCCCAGCCGTCCGGGCGCAGCTCGCTGACGAGGACCCGCTCGCCGAGCAGGAGCTGGCTCAGCACGCAGTCGCCCACCCGTTGGTCGGTGTCCAGGCCGGAGACCCAGGCCGGGATGTCGACGCCAGCGGTCAGCGCAGGGCGGTCGACCGGGCGCACCGCCTCGGGGGAGGCCCACAGCGTCGCCACCGCGACCCGGACGACGGCCTCACGGCCCGGTTGCAGCTCCACGTCAACCCCCAGATCGTGTTGGCTGTTGCGGGGACCCTATGAAAAAAACCAACGATCATCAACCGCGGGCCTGCACCTTTGCTTCAGCGAGACCGGAGATGCCCAGGCCAGGGGCATCCGGCAGCACCACGGTCGCCCCGTCGTAGCGGATCCCGCCCTGCACCGGAGACCAGGCCAGCCACCAGGCGGCGTCCAGGTCGGAGACCGCTGTGGTGCCGTACGCGGCGACCAGGCTCGCCGCCGCCCCGATGCCGACCTGACTCTCCATCATCGAGCCGACCACCGTGCCGAGCCCGTGGGCGGTGGCCAGATCGAGGAGGGTACGCGCCGGATGCAGCCCGCCACACTTGGCCAGCTTGACGTTGACCAGGTCGGCGGCCCGACGGCGGATCACCTCCACCAGGTCACGGACCCCGAAGACCGCCTCGTCGGCCAGGATCGGCACGGACACCCGGTCGCTGACCCAGGCCAACCCGTCCAGGTCCCAGCGGGCCACCGGCTGCTCGACCAGCTCCACGTCGAGCCCGGCGTCCTCGATGCCACGGATGACGCGGACCGCCTCCCGGGGCGTCCAGCCCTGGTTGGCGTCGAGCCGGATCCGGATCCCCGGGCCGACGGCCGCGCGGACGGCCCGCACCCGCTCCAGGTCGCCGGTCGCGTCGGTGCCGACCTTCACCTTGAGAACGCCGAAGCCGTCGGCCTGCCGCTGCCGCCCGGCCGCCGCCAGGTCAACCGCGTCGCCTGCCGCCAGCGTGACGTCCGTCGGCACCCGCAGCGTGGTGCCCCCGAGCAACCGCACCAGGGGTACGCCCAACCGCCGGGCGGCCAGGTCGTGCAGGGCCACGTCCACCGCCGCCTTCGCGGCCTCGTTGCCGACCACGGCGCGCTGCACCTCGGCGCAACGGGCCACCAGGTCGTCCGGGTCACGGCCGATCAGCTGTGGGCCGAGCAACTCGTGTACGCACGCCTGCGCACCGCCGACTGAGGCGCCGGTGACCTGCCAGACCTGGGGCGCCTCGCCGAAGCCGGACCGACCATCGGCATCGATCAGCTCGACGATCAGCGTGTCCACTGTGGTGGTACGACGCAGCGCGGTGACGAACGGGGTGTGTAAGGGGGCGGAAACCCGGTGGGTGCGTACCGCCGAGATCGTCATGTAGGGCACCCTATACGCAGGTACACGGCGGGAGGGGAGACCGGATGACCGGGCAGGGCTGGGAGCTGGTGGGCGCACCGAACGCCCGTGACTTGGGCGGCCTCGTCGGCGCCGACGGGCGGCGGGTCCGCCACGGTCAGCTGATCCGCACCCCGGCGCTGGGTCGGCTGACCGACGACGACCTGCCGGTGCTCACGAAGCTCGGACCCGCGTGCGTGCTGGATCTGCGCGACTCCTCGGAGATCGCGGTCGCCCCGGCGGACCGGCTCGCCGGTGAGCCACGGGTGGTGCACCTGCCGGTGCACGACCCGGAGCACCCGGTCTTCACGTACGTCTCGGCGGTGCTGCTCGGCCACGACCTGAACGCGTACGCGGAGCTGGCCCGGCAGGGCACGGCGGGGGCGATGGCGGCGATCTACCGGTGGTTCATCACGGGCGAGTCGGCCCGGGTCGGTTTCGCCGAGGCGGTGCGGCTGGCCGCCCAGCCGGAGAACCTGCCGCTGGTCTACCACTGCTCCGCCGGCAAGGACCGCACCGGTTGGCTCACCGTCATCCTGTTGACCGCGCTCGGGGTGGACGAGGCCGCGATCCGCGCCGACTACCTGCGCAACAACGCGCTGACCGACAGCCTGCGCGCGGTGATCATCGAGGCGATGCGGCGGCGGCAGCCCGACCTCGACGTCAACGCGGTGCTGCCCGTGCTGGAGGTTCGCGCCGAGTACCTCGACGCCGGGTACGACGAGGTGCGCCGGGTGCACGGTTCGTTCGACGGCTACCTGCGCGACGGGCTGGGGCTCACCGACGAGAACCTCACCGGGCTACGGGCGCGGTTGCTGGAATGACCGGTGCGCCGGGCGGCGTTGCTGCGCGGGCGGCCCGGCCGATGACGATCAGCGCCTGGCCGGCCGCGTAACTCGCCATGACCAGCACCGGCGCGCCGGGTGGCTGGGCCACCCCGGCTACCCCGGCGGCGATCAACAGGTCGGAGCCGAGGAACAGCGCGGCGCCGACACCGACCCGCCAGCCCTGGGTGGCGGCGGTGCTGGCCATCGCGGCCAGCGCGACCGCGTACCCGGCCACCGGAACGGCCAGCCCGGCGTCGGTCAGCCCCGCCCACATCCAGCTCAGCGCGATGACGGTCAGCACCGCGTACCCCAGCGGAACCGCGACCAGCGGCGCACGACGCAGCGCGGTCGCGGCGCCGTGCCGGGTGAACGCCGCGAGGTAGCAGAGGTGCGCGGCGAGGAAGCAGACCATCCCGGCCATGAACCAGCCGGTGCCGTCGCCCAGCAGCGCCACGTCGCCGCCGGTGGAGAACGCCAGCGCGACGAGCACCAGCCGGTCCGGACGGGCACCGCGCTCGGCGGTGGCCCGCCAGAGGTACGCGGCGAGCAGCGGCATCAGCAGTGGCTTGGTGAGCACCTCGGCCACGCCGCCGCCGGTGGCGTTGGCCAGCAGGTTCGCCGCCGTCACGACGAGGAAGGCGGCCAGAAGGGTACGACTGCGGGGCATCGGCGACTCCGGGATGGGGGTGCGAGCAGCGTAGCCGGAGTCGGTGGTGCGGGGTCAGAGCTGGTGGCGTGCGGCCCAGACCTGCGCCGAGATGTTCGCGATCAGCCGGCAGGCGTCGTCCTCGACCTCGTCGCCGCTCGGGCCGCCGTCGGCCAGGTCGGTGGTGGTGCAGACAGCGATCAGGTACGGCGGGGCGTCGTCCGGCAGGACCACCCCGGCGCCGTGCCGGACACCGCGCACCCAACCGTTCTTGTGCGCGATCCGGGTGCCCTCGGGCAGGCCGGCGGCCAGGTCCTCGCGGTGCTCCTGAGCGAGCAGGACGTCCAGCATGGCTCGGCAGGCGGCCGGCGAGGCGATTCGGCCGGGGGTGGTGGCCCCGGTGGCCAGTGCGCCGAGCAGGGCGGCCAGGTCGGCGGCGGTGACCATGTTGGTGATGCCGGCCTCGCGGGCGGCGAAGTCCTCGATGCCCCGGCCCGTGACGCTGTGCCGGGCGCCGGCCAGCGCCCACGCCTCGGCCACCGCGGGCAGCCCGACGTGCCCGATGACCAGGTTGGTGGCCAGGTTGCTGGACCGCACGATCATTCGGTTGGCGAGCCAGCGCAGCGGCGCGGTGCCACCCACCCGGTCCCAGACCGCGTCGTCGTTGTCGTAGTGCTGGGCGCAGGCGAACCGGGGTGCGCCGGGCTGGGCGGAGTCGAATTCGTTGACCACCGGGACCGGGGCGTCCAGCTCCAGCGTGCCGGCCTCGGCCGCGCGGTGCAGCGCGACGAGCACCGCCACCTTCATGGTGCTGGCGGCGTAGTGGGCGGCGTCGGCGTGGCGGGTCCAGGTCGGCGGCGCGTCGAGCCGGCCCACGTACGCCGAGACGGTGCCGGGCACCGTGGCCAGGTGGGCGTCGAGATCATCCCAGGTCATGCCGGTGACCGTAGCCGATCACGGGCGGCCGACCGGGTGGGGCGGCGTACCCCCGCCGGAAAGCGGACGGGCGCGCCGGCCGCAAGCGGCCGACGCGCCCGGTGCCGGGTGCTGGTGAGGTCAGCCGGTGTGCTTACGGCGGGCCGCTGCCCGACCACGCAGCTGCTGGTCGAGCACCACCTTGCGGATCCGGACGTTGGTCGGGGTGACCTCGACGCACTCGTCCTCGCGGCAGAACTCCAGTGCCTGCTCCAGTGACAGCTTGCGCGGCGGGATCAGCTTCTCGGTCTCGTCGGAGCTCGACGCCCGCATGTTGGTGAGCTTCTTCTCCTTGGTGATGTTGACGTCCATGTCGTCGGCGCGGGAGTTCTCCCCGACGATCATGCCCTCGTACACCTCGGTGGTCGGATCGACGAAGAGCTGACCGCGCTCCTGCAGGTTGATCATGGCGAAGGCGGTGACCGCGCCGGAGCGGTCGGCGACCAGCGAACCGTTGTTGCGGGTCCGCAGCTCGCCGAACCACGGCTCGTAGGACTCGAAGACGTGGTGCAGGATGCCGGTGCCCCGGGTGTCGGTGAGGAACTCGGTGCGGAAGCCGATCAGGCCGCGCGCCGGGACCAGCCACTCCATCCGGATCCAGCCGGTGCCGTGGTTGACCAACTGCTCCATCCGGCCCTTGCGGGTGGCCAGCAGCTGGGTGATCGCGCCCAGGTACTCATCGGGCGCGTCGATGGTCAGCCGCTCGACCGGCTCGCAGGTCTTGCCGTCGATCTCCCGGGTGACCACCTGCGGCTTGCCGACGGTCAGCTCGTAGTTCTCCCGGCGCATCTGCTCGACGAGGATGGCCAGCGCCAGCTCACCTCGGCCCTGCACCTCCCAGGCGTCCGGCCGCTCGGTGGGGAGCACCCGCAGCGAGACGTTGCCGATCAGCTCCTTGTCGAGCCGGTCCTTGACCATCCGGGCAGTGACCTTGGAGCCCTTGACCCGGCCGACCAGCGGCGAGGTGTTGGTGCCGATGGTCATCGAGATGGCCGGCTCGTCGACGGTGATCAGCGGCAGCGCCACCGGGTGCTCCGCGTCGGCCAGCGTCTCACCGATCATGATCTCGGGGATGCCGGCGACCGCGATGATGTCGCCCGGGCCGGCCGACTCGGCCGGCTTGCGCTCCAGGCCCTCGGTCATCAGCATCTCGGAGATGCGGACCCGCTGGGTGCTGCCGTCGGTGCGGCACCAGGCCACCGTCTGGCCCTTGTTGATCGTGCCCTGGCGGACCCGGCACAGCGCCAACCGGCCGAGGAACGGCGAGGCGTCGAGGTTGGTGACGTGCGCCTGCAGCGGCGCGCCGTCCTCGTACGCGGGCGGCGGGATGGTGCCCAGCAGGGTGCGGAACAGCGGCTCCAGCGAGGTGCTGTCCTCCGGCACCGAGCCGTCGGCGGGCTGGGTCAGCGAGGCGATGCCGTCGCGGGCGCAGGCGTAGACGATCGGGAAGTCGATCTGCTCCTCGTCGGCGTCCAGGTCGAGGAAGAGCTCGTAGGTGTCGTCCACGACCTCCTTGATCCGGGCGTCGGGGCGGTCCACCTTGTTGATCACCAGGATGATCGGGAGTCGCGCCTGCAGTGCCTTGCGCAGCACGAAGCGGGTCTGCGGCAGGGGGCCCTCGCTCGCGTCGACGAGCAGCACCACGCCGTCGACCATGGTCAGGCCGCGCTCCACCTCGCCACCGAAGTCGGCGTGGCCGGGAGTGTCGATGATGTTGATGGTGACCGGGTCGGAGCCATCCGCCGGCAGGTAGTGCACGCCGGTGTTCTTGGCCAGGATGGTGATGCCCTTCTCCCGTTCCAGGTCCCCGGAGTCCATCACCCGCTCGGTCGTCTCACCCCGCGCGCCGTACGCGCCGGCCTGCCGCAACATGGCGTCGACCAGGGTGGTCTTGCCGTGGTCGACGTGAGCGATGATGGCGACGTTGCGGAGGTCGGTGCGAAGCTGCATACCCTCTATCCTTCCGCCTGCGCACGCGCAGGCTGCGTCGGGGTCACCCCCAGGTGCCCCTGATCTCTGGTGAAACTGCTGTCCGGGTCGTTCCCCCGGCTGGCATGCTGACTCCCGTGTCCCGGGGGCCTGAGTGCACGACCTGCTGACCTTGGTGCAGGGTCTGCCCACCCTGTGGATCTACCTGGTCGCCGCGCTGATCGTGGCGGGCGAGACCGCGGTGATCTTCGGCCTGCTGGTGCCGGGTGAGGCTACCCTGCTGCTCGTCGGCTTCCTCACCTACAACGGTACCTTGCGGCTGGGTCCGGCGTTGCTCGCGATGATCGTCGCGGCGGTCCTGGGTGACGGGCTGGCGTTCCGCGCCGGACGGCGGTACGGCCCGCGGCTGCGTGCCGGGCTGGGTCACCGGGTCGGGCCCGAACGGTGGGGCCGGGCCGACGCCATGCTCGCCCGGCTCGGTGGTCGGGGCGTCTTCGCCGCCCGTTGGGTGGCCTTCGCCCGCACCCTGGTGCCTCGGCTGGCCGGTTCGGCCGGCATGCCGTACCGACGGTTCGCACTGTGGAACCTGGCCGGGGTGGTGACCTGGGTGGGCGGCTCGGTGCTGCTCGGTCACCTCGCCGGTGAGTCGTACGACACGGTCTCCCGGCTGCTCGGCCGGGCCACCGGCGCGGCGCTGCTGCTGCTCGCCGGCCTGTTGGGTGTGGTGCTCGCCGGCCGGTGGCTGGGCCGCAACCCCGACCCGGTACGCGCGCTGCTGTCCCGGGCGGGCGCGTTGCCCCCGGTGCGCTGGCTCACAGCCCGCTACGGGGTGCTGTTCTTCCTGGTGGCCATGCGGATCGGGCCGGCCTGGACGCTGCTGCTCAATCTGGCCGCCGGGCTTCTGCTGCTCTTCGCCGCCGGGCTCGCCATCGCCGGTCTGCTCGCCGTGGCGGTACGCAACAGTGGGCTGGCCGCGCTGGACGGCGCGATCGCGGGTTGGTTCGCCGCCCGGCGCACCCCGGACGCCGCAGACGCCACGATGGTCCTGGTGTCGGTGGTACGTGGGTCGGTGCTGATCGTGCTGGTGGCGGTGGTGGCCGCGGTGCTGGCGTGGCGCAACCGACCCTGGCGGGCGGACCTGCTCAGCGTGGTCGGCACGGTGGGTGCGTTCGTGCCGCTGGTGGTGCTGGCCGTGGTGGCCGAGCTGACCGGGCCGCACGGGACCACCCCGGGCGGCGGCGAGGCGGCCCCCCTGACGGCCCAGAACGCCGTGGTCGCGGCGAGCTTCTGCACCCTGGCCTGGCTGGTGTCGCGCAGTGCCCACTGGCCGGTGGCGGTGGCCGCCTGGACGGCCGCCGCCGCGGGCGTGCTCGGCATCGGCGGCGCGCGGCTCTACCTCGGACTGGACACGGCGAGCGGGACCGCCGCGGCGGTGCTGCTCGGGGTGCTCTGGACGGTCGTGTTCATGGTCGCCTGGGCCACCCGGAACCGGGCGGTGGGGGATCGGGAGCAGCCGGCGGACCAGGCCCGGCCGCCGTCGCAGGGGCACCGCCGCCCGGTCGAACCTTGCTAGGGTGCGGCGACGGTCACACGGGGGAGGCACCGGCATGGTTCGACAGACCGCTCGACTCGGCGCTGCGGTGCTCGCCGGGCTCCTGCTCGCGAGCGCCGTGGCCGGCTGCGCCGGCAAGGGGGAGAGCCCGCAGGACCTGGCGGCGCCGGTCGCGGTCGCCGAGACGCCGACGGACGCCCCCTCCGATGAGGTCACCGAAGAGCCGAGCCCGTCGGTGAGTGCCGTGGCGTCGATGGGTGCCGCGCCGAGCCGCCGCGCGTCCCCGACCCCGAAGCCGACGAAGAAGCCGACCCGCACGGCGCCGAAGCCGCGCGCGGTGGCGAAGCCGCCCACCGAGACCAGGGTCCCCCCGGCCCCGCCGAAGCCGGCGCCCAGTTCCTGCAAGCCGAGTTACAAGGGCACCCAGGCGACCCGGGCCGAGGTGAAGGCGGCGCTGACCGACGCGGCCGGTCGCACCTACTGGCCGACCTCCGCGCCGGACATCAAGGTCCCGCTCAACCTGCTCAAGGCCACCGCGTGGCAGGAGAGCGGCTGGCAGTCCAACATCTACGCCTGCGACAGCGGCGTCGGGCTGATGCAGGTGATGCCGGCTACCGCGACCTGGATGAACCAGCGGTTCGAGAAGAGCTACGAGATCGACGCCTACCGGGACAACGCCTACCTCGGCGCCACCTACCTGGCCTGGGCGACCAAGTACATCGGCGACATGTACTTCGAGTCCGACTTCCGTCTCGACCCGGCCCTGTGCACCGCCGAGCTGAATTCCTGCCTGCTCAACGCGGTCATCGCCTCGTACAACTTCGGGCACGGTGCGGTGGCGCAGGAGGGAAAGCCGCTGGTCATCCCCAACCCGTCGTACGTGCGAAACGTGCGGGCACTGATGACCGAGTGCGTCTGCCTGGGCTACTGACCCGACGCTGACGGGGCCGTGGCGGATCGCCTCGGCCCCGTCGCATGCGCGGTGGTTCGGTCAGTCGCGAGCGGCGACCAGCTCCCGCGACACCGGGGTGTCCGCCGCAGGGTCGCGGGTGATTCGGCCGGGCCACCAGAAACGGTCGCCGAGCAGGAATGCCAGCGCCGGCACCAGCACCGTGCGGACCAGCAGGGTGTCCAGCAGGACGCCGATGCAGACGATGATGCCGATCTGGGTCAATGTGATCAGCGGCAGCACGCCGAGCACGGCGAAGACCGCGGCGAGCAGCACTCCGGCGCTCGTGATGACGCCGCCGGTGACCCGCAGCGCGGAGAGCATCCCGTCCCGGGTGCCCACCGTCCGGGCGTCCTCCCGGGCCCTGGTGACCAGGAAGATGTTGTAGTCCACGCCGAGCGCCACCAGGAACACGAAGGCGAGCAGCAGCACGCCGCTGTCCAGGGCGGGGAAGCCCAGCACGTGGTCGAAGAGCAGCCACGCCGCACCGAGACTGGCGAAGAACGACGCGATCACGGTGAGCACCAACAGCACCGGCGCGAGCAGGCCACGCAGCAGCAGCACGAGGACGGCGCCGACCAGCAGCAGGATGATCGGCAGAATCAGCCGCAGGTCGCGGTCGTTGGCCTCGTCTGAGTCGTACGTGGCGGCCACGGATCCGCCGACGAGCGCCCCGGACGGCGCGTCGGCCCCGGCGGCGGCCGGCGGTGCGGAGTCGGGGACGGCGGCGACGGCCGCCCGCAGCGCCTCGATGGCGCGGTCCGAGGCGGTGGTGCCGGGTTCGGCGTCCAACACCACGTCCACCTGGGCGACGGTGTCGCTGGCGTCGCCGGGGCGCGCCGAGGCGACGCCGGGCACGGTGGTGGCCACGTCGGTGACCGCCCGCACCGCCGTCGGCGTGGTGATCACGGCCACCGGCTGGGTGCTGCCTGCGGGGAATGCCCCGGCCAGGGTCTGCGCGCCGACCACCGCCTCGGGCTCGGCCCGGAACTGCTCGGTCTCGGACAGGCCCGTGCGGATGCCGAGCCCGCCCAGCGCCAGGCCGCCGAGCAGCATGGTGGCCAGCACCGCGACCACCACCGGGCGGCGTTCCACGGCCGTGCCGAGCCGACCCCAGAGCCGGCCCTCGCGGACCGGGCCACCGACGCGGGGCACGAACGGCCAGAACAGGCCACGACCGAAGAGCACCAGCACGGCGGGAAGCACGAACAGCGCGGAGAGCATGGCGAAGACCACACCGGTGGCGCAGGCCACCGCCAGTGCCCTGTTCGTCTCCTGCTCACTGAGCAGCAGGGTGAGGACGCCGAGCACCACGGTTCCGCCGCTGGCCAGGATGGGCTCGGCGGTGCGGCGTAGCGCGGCCCGCATCGCGGCGAACCGGTTCTCCTCGCGCCTCAGCTCCTCCCGATAGCGGGCGATGAGCAGCAGGGCGTAGTCGGTGGCGGCGCCGAAGACCAGCACGCTGGCGATGCCGGTGACCTGGCCCTGCTGGAGGTTGATGCCGACGGCCGGCACGATCGTGTCCACCGCGCGCAGGGTGATCTGCTCGGTCGCCGCGACGACCACGAGCGGCACGATCCACAGGAACGGGCTGCGGTACGTGATCAGCAGCAGCAGCGCGACCACGGCGGCGGTCACCGCGAGCAGGGTGACGTCGGCGCCGTCGAAGACCGAGGACAGGTCGGCGGTGAACGCGGGTGAGCCGGTGACCTCGGCGGTCAGCCCGTCGGGCAGGTCCGCCGCCAGAGCGGCGCGCAGCTCAGTGACCGTCTCGACGACCTCGTCCTGGCCACCGGCGGTGCTGAGCGGCACGGCGACCAGCGCCACCGTGCCGTCCGGGGAGATCTGCGGGGGGCTGACCTGCCCGCCCACCGCGAAGCGGCCCAGCTCCTCGGAGCGCGTGGCCACCGCGGCCCGGTCGTCCTCGCTCAACGCGGCGCTGTCGCCCCGACTGACCACCACGATGGCGGGTTGGACCTCGTTGGACGGCAGCTGGTCCTGCAGGCGTTGCACCTGTGTCGACTGCCACTGCACCGACAGGCCGGTGGCCGAGACCGGTTGGGGGTTGTCCGGCTGGGGCATACCGAAGACGGCGGCGCCGACGACGATCGCGATGGCCACGGTGAGCCAGGCGGCCAACCGGCCGCGCGCGACCCTGGTGAAGAAAGACATCAGGTGACCTCAAGGTCCTTCGAAATACGAGTATCTTGATTACCTACACTATCTACGACTGATCTATGCTGCAACTCCGAGGACCGACGAGGGGGGAGAACCGGCGCGAGGTGGCGACTCACGGCATGTACAGGCGGCGTGACACGCGCCGCGAGCAGCTGGTCGCGGAGATCACCAACAACCTCCGGCGGTACGCGGCGGACGCCCAGCAGGTGGGCCACGCCTTCGCCAACCTGCACGGCCTCAACCCGACCGACCTGCAGGCGTTGATCGCGGTGATGGACGCCGAGCTGCTGGGCGCCCCGATCACTCCCGGCCGCCTCGGTGAGCGGCTCAACCTCTCCTCCGGCTCGGTCACCGCCCTGATCGACCGACTGGAGCGGGCCGGCCACATCCGCCGGGACCGGGACACCGTCGACCGGCGCAAGGTGCTGCTGCACTACGCCGACCAGGGCGCCGCCCTGGCCATGGAGTTCTTCCGGCCGCTGGGCGCCCGTACCGACACGGTGATGGCCCGCTTCAGCGAGGACGAGCTGGAAGTGGTGCAACGGTTCATGGCGGAGATGAGCGAGTCTGTGCGGGCGCACCGTGACGAGGTGCGCGCCACCCGGCCCGAGCCGCCCCGCCGCCCGACGGGCTGACCGGTGCCGGCCCGCCTCGTCACCCGCCTCGCCGGCGCAGTGCTGCGGCTGCCACCGACCCGACCCGGCCCGGTGCGGGTCACCCGCGACATCCCGGTCCGGGCCCGCGACGGTGTGATGTTGCGCACCGATCACTACGCCCCGGGCGTTCGGGACGCGCCGACGGTGCTGATCCGCACCCCGTACGGGCGGGGCGGACCGCTGCGACTGCTCGGCCGGCTGCTCGCCGCGCGGGGTCGCCACGCGGTGATCCAGTCGTGCCGGGGCACCGACGGCTCCGGTGGGACGTTCGCCCCGCTGGTGCACGAGCGCGACGACGGAATGGACACCCTGGACTGGCTGCGTCGCCAGCCCTGGTGGTCCGGGCAGCTCGGGATGTTCGGGGTCAGCTACCAGGGATTCGCGCAGTGGGCACTGGCCGCCGACGCCGGCGAGGAGCTGCGAGCGATGGTCGCGGTGGTGACCGCCTCGGCCACCCGGGACTCGACGTACGCGGGGGAGTCCTTCGCCCTGGACACCGTGCTGACCTGGGCGGAACTGCTGCACGCGCAGACCGTGCCGTGGCTGGCCCGGCAGTGGGAGCTCAAGCGGGGACAACCCCGGCTGGCCGCCGCGCTGGAGCACCTACCGCTGGAGGCCGCCGACCGGGTGGCCACCGGCGTGACGATCCCGTTCTTCCAGGAGTGGTTGCGCCACCACACCCCGGAGGCCGTGTACTGGCGGACCCGCGTCTTCGCCGACCAGGTGGCCCGGGTGCGAGCGCCGGTGGTCATGGTCACCGGTTGGCACGACATCTTCCTGCCCGCTCAGCTCGACGACCACGCCACCCTGCGTGCCGTCGGCGCGGAGCCGCGCCTGGTGATCGGCCCGTGGACGCACGGCAGCCCCGGCCTGTTCGTGGCCGCCCTGCGGGAGGGGCTGGCCTGGCTCGACGAGCACCTGACGGCCGCGCCAGCGGCGGGCGGGCGGTCGCGCCGTGACGCGTCCGCCCCGGTCCGGCTGTACGTGGGTGGTCCCGCCGGTGGCTGGCGGGACCTGCCCGACTGGCCACCGCCGGCGGCCGAGACCGCCTGGCACCTGCATCCGGGCGGTGAGCTGGCGGTGCGCCCGCCGGTCGCCTCGGCGCCGGACGAGTTCCGGTACGACCCGGCCGACCCCACCCCGTCGCTGGGTGGGCCGCTGCTCGTGGCCCAGCGGGCCGGCCCGGTGGACAACCGGCGCGTCGAGGCGCGCCCCGACGTGCTGACCTACACCAGCGCCCCGCTGACCGGGCCGGTCGAGGTGATCGGCCCGGTACGTGCGGAGATCCACGTCCGCACCGAGTTGCCGCACCTGGACGTCTTCGTCCGACTGTGCGACGTGGACCGCCGGGGTCGTTCGTGGAACGTGTGCGACGGTCTGGCCCGGGTCACGCCCGACCGCTTCCCGGCCGACCCGTCCGGGGTCCTGCGGGTCCCGGTGCCGCTCTGGCCGACCGCGTACCGGTTCGCCGTCGGGCACCGGCTGCGGGTGCAGGTCGCCGGTGGGGCCCATCCGCGGTGGGCACGCAACCCCGGCACCGGGGAACCCCTCGGTACGGCGGTGACGCTGCGTGCCGGTTGGCGGCAGGTTCTGCACGACCCGGCGTACCCCTCGGCGCTGTTGTTGCCGATCGTCCACTCTGGCTCTCGGCAACCTCCAATCTGAACTGACCCGCTCTGAGCTGGGCATTCTTCCAAAACGCGGGCTATCGTTGAGCCAACGCCCGGCGCCGTGCAGCAACAGGCCGGGCTCGCCCGAAGCCCCGCACCGCGTACGCGGTGTGACGTCGTGCCCGGTCCCCGCCCATCAGAGAGGGGGACCCCATGACTCGGGCCCCGGCTAACCTGTTGGCCGTCCGAAGCCTGCTTCTCACCCACCTCGACAACGCCCCCGGGCCCGACGATCTGGAGCCGGCGGAGGTCGGCATCGTTGGCGACCCGTCCCACCGGGGCGGCTACCACTGTGGATCGGACCGGGTGGTCACCGGCGACTACTCGGTGGTGGAGTCACCCCGGGACCGGGCCGGCCTGACCCTCGACGCGGCGGCGCTGGACGTCGGCGAGTTCGAGGTCCGCTCCGGTGGACGAACACACACCATGGCCAGCTTCGCGGTCTGGTGTGTGGGGCAGTGCGCCGCGAACGCCGCCGACACGCGTGACATCCGCGAGATCATCTACAGCCCCGACGGCACCACGGTGAAGCGGTGGGACCGCCTCGGCAAGCGCACCACCGGCGACAGCTCACACCGCTGGCACACCCACTTCAGCTTCTTTCGTGACGCCATCAAGGCGGGCCGCGACCAGCGGCCGATGTTCCGCCGCTACCTCAGCTCCATCGGACTCCTGGAGGACGACGACATGACCCCCGAAGAACACAACTGGCTGGCTACCGTTCACAAGAACCTCACCGTGCTGGACGGTCGCAACCCGATCGGACAGGTCTACCTCCGGCTCGCGGAGGGTCGGGACGACACCGGGGCACCGGTGACCGGCAACTACAACCTGAAGACGATGGCGGCGCAGCTGACCGCGTTGCAGACGGCGCTGTCCGCGTTGTCCAGCCGGGACTTCACCGACGAACCGGCGATCGTCCAGGGCGTGCTGGCCTCGCTGACGCCGGAGAAGATCGCCGCGGCCATCCCGCCCACCCTCGCCAAGCAGGTCGCCGACGAGTTGGCCCGCCGGCTCGTCGCCTGAGCGAGGGGCGGCCCGCCCCCACCGGGCCGCCCCTCCCAGCGTCTCCACTCCGCAACAACTGTTGAGCAATAGATATTGCGCAATAGTTGTTGCGAATGCCATCCTGGTGGCATGGAGACACCCGACGTACGCCAGATCACCGACTCGCGGGTGCTGGCCGCCATGGCCCACCCGCTGCGCCGCCGGCTGATGGACGTGCTCAAGGTGCACGGGCCCTCGACCGTCGGCCTGCTCGCCGAGCGCACCGACCAGGCGCCCGCGAACGTCAGCCACCACCTCAAGGTCCTCGCCGCCGCGGATCTGGTCACCGAGGCCCCCGAGCTGGCCCGGGACCGGCGCGAACGATGGTGGCGGCTGGTCACCCGAGGGCTGCGCTGGTCCAACACCGACTTCGACGCCGACCCGGCCGCCCGCGCGGTCGCCGACGCGGCCACCTCGCTCAACCTGGACCGGCACGTCGCCCTGGCCCGGGCGTGGCACGCCGTTGACGAGACCGCACAGGCCGCCTGGGACGACGCGCCGTTCTCCACCGACCACTGGCTGCGCCTCACACCCGAGGAACTGGCCGAGCTGAGCCGCGAGATGATCGACCTTCTCGCGCGCTGGGCCAACCGTGACCTGCCCGACGACGGCGCTGACCGTCGGCCGGTCTTCGTGTTCGTGCACGGCGTACCGGCCCGACCGTGACCGCCGCCACCCGCAGCGGCCCGCCCCCGGTCCGAGAGGCCGGCGGGCTGCTGCGACACCGCGACTTCAGGCTGCTCTGGGCGGGCCAGGCGGTCAGCAGCGTCGGCAGCAACGTCACCACGGTCGCGCTGCCCCTGGTCGCGGTCGCCGTCCTCGACGCCGGCACCTTCCAGGTGGCGGTGCTCACCGCCGCGGCCTGGCTGCCCTGGCTGCTGATCGGTCTGCCGGCCGGCGCGTGGGTGGACCGGCTGCCCCGTCGACCGGTGATGGTGATCTGCGATCTGCTCTGCGCGTTGGCCTTCCTCAGCGTGCCGATGGCCGCCGTGCTGGACCGGCTCACCGTCGTGCACCTGCTGCTGGTCGCCCTCAGTGCCGGCGCCGCGCGGGTCTTCTTCGAGACCGCCGACCAGGTGTACCTGCCGGTGCTGCTGCGACCCGAGCAACTGCCGGAGGGCAACGCGAAGCTGCAGGCGACCCAGACCGTGAGCTACGTCGTCGGGCCCGGCCTCGCCGGTCTGATCGCCCAACTCACCGGTGCCGTCGCCGCGCTGCTGCTGGACGCGCTCACGTTCCTGCTCTCCGCGGTCCTCCTGCTACGGATCCGCACCGTCGAACCACGCGCACGCCGAGTGGACCCGTCCCGGTCACTGCGTCGGGACATCGCCGAGGGGCTGCGCTTCGTCATCCGGGACCCGTACCTGCGGGTGCTGGCGGTCTTCGGCGCGGCCAGCAACATCGGTCTGATCGGCTACCAGGCCGTCCTGGTGGTCTTCCTGGTCCGCGAGTTGCGCCTCGAGCCGGGCCTGGTGGGCGCGCTGGTCGGGGTGATGAGCATCGGCGGAATCATCGGAGCGCTGCTCGCCACCACGCTGGCCCGCCGCTGTGGCACCGCGCGGGCACTGCTGATCGGGGCGGCGCTCACCGGCCCGCCCGCACTGCTCATCCCGCTCGCCGCACCCGGCATCGGGCTGGCCTGGCCGGCCCTCGGGGGTCTGCTGATCGGCCTTGGCGTGGCCATCGGGAACGTGGTCAAGGGTGCTTTCCGGCAGACGTACACGCCGCACCACCTGCTGGGCCGCGTGACGGTGAGCATGCATCTGCTCAACTACGGCACGATCCCGCTGGCGGCCGTGTTGGCCGGTGCCATCGGCGCGCGCTACGGCGTCGGGACGGCAATCTTCGTGATGACCGCCTGGCTGGCGGTCACCCCGGTCCTTCTGTTGATCGGGCCAATCCGGAGGCGGCGGGACCTGCCCGCCGCCCCGGCGGCGTCTTGAGTGCGCTGCGACGGCGGCCGGAGACCGGCCGCCGTCACCGGCACGGAGCTACATCGGGCGGACGTTGTCCGCCTGCGGACCCTTCTGCCCCTGGGTCACCTCGAACTCGACCTTCTGGCCCTCGTTGAGCTCCCGGTAGCCGCTCGAAGCGATGGCGGAGTAGTGGACGAACACGTCCGGCCCTCCACCGTCCTGCTCGATGAAGCCAAAGCCCTTTTCCGAGTTGAACCACTTAACCGTGCCGGTTGCCATGCATCTCTCCCTGTTCAAAGCGGCTGACCACCGACCTCTGGCCGGTGATCGCCCGTACCTGTTCGACAGTAACGGGCAAAACCCGGATCCGCTGGCCGAAGTGCCGTAGGTCTTTGTGTGAAGTCGGGTGAACTTCTGCGCGCCGGCATGCGAAAGCCGCCCCGACCACCCGCCGCTGGGGCATGCTTGCGCCGATGAAGGGTGCCGCAGCCGACGCGCTGACCGAACTGGAACGCGAGATCGAGACGCCCGGCGACGGCCTGGACCGGCTCCGGCTGGCGCCCACCCCGTTCGTTCCCGAGGTGCGGCTGTACCTGGCCGAGGACGCGATCGTCTGGTGGGCTCGAATGGAGGCCGCCGCCGGGCACGCCCTGCCGGCGCCGTACTGGGCGTCCGCCTGGGCTGGAGGCCAGGCCCTGGCCCGCCACCTCCTGGACAACCCGGAGCTGGCCGCCGGTCGCCGGGTGCTCGACCTCGCTTCCGGGTCGGGCCTGGTGGCCATCGCCGCCGCGCTGGCCGGCGCCGCGGAGGTGGTCGCCAACGACATCGACCCGTACGCCGTCGCCGCCGTCACACTCAACGCGCGGGCCAACCGGGTCGCCGTCGACGCTTTCGGGGACGACCTGCTCGACAGCACCGACGCGGAGGCGGACCTGGTGGTCGCCGGGGACGTCTTCTACGACCGCGCCATGGCAGACCGGATGCTGCCGTTCCTGCAGAGGGCCGCCGCCGGAGGTGCCGACGTGCTGGTCGGCGACCCCGGCCGGGGGCACCTACCGGCGGACCGCCTGACGGTGCTGACCGACTATCCGGTGCCCACCACCGAACCGTCGGTCGACTCGTCGCTACGCCGGGTGCAGGTGCTGCGGCCTGCCTGAGCGCAAGCGCGCCTCAGGGGCGACCCCGAGGCGGATACCAGGGGTCGCTGGGGGCTCTGACCGGATGTCCAGAGTGGTGCGGCGGCCATAGCGTACGAGGCATGACGCAATGGCTGGCCCAGATCGGCGAACTGCCCCTCCTGCTGCTGATGGGTGCGCTCGGGCTCGTCATGCTCTTCGACGCCGTACCCCTGCTGGGTGTCCTGATCCCCGGTGACGTGGCGATCCTGGCCGCCGTCGGGGTGGGCCGCCCGACCACCGGGCTGGCCACCTTCGCCGCGGTGCTGGTCGGCTGCCTGGCCGGCTGGTCACTGAGCTTCCTGATCGGTCGCCGCTACTCCGAGCGGCTGCGACGCAGTCGGGTCGGCGGCTGGATCGGCGAGACGCGCTGGACGGCGGCCGAGGGAATCCTGCGTCGCGGAGGCGGCCGGATGATGATCGTCGCGCCGTTCCTGCCAGTGTTCAACGCGCTGCTTCCGCTGGCCGCCGGTGGGCTGCGGATGTCGTACCGGCGATTTCTCGGCTGCGCCGCGCTCGGCGCGGCCGCCTGGGCCGGTCTCTACCTCGCGCTGGGCGCCGCGTCCCGGTCGCTGGCCGGGCTGCTGCCGGGGGCGCCCAACCCGCTGCTGGTCACGATGGGGGTCGGGCTGGTGTTGGCTTCCGTCGTGCTGCTGGGGGCTCGGCGGCGGTTGTTCTCTTTGACTGGTTGAGCCCTTGGTTTCGGCGGGGTCCGTTGGTTGCGGTGCGGGGGCGGGGGCCCGCCCTGCCCGGCTCCGGGCGGTCAGGCTTGATCCCTGCGCCGGGCACGGCGGGCCCCCGCCCCCGTCGTGGTGGGGGTCCGTCCGGGGGTGCCGCGCCCAGCGGTGGGTTATGGATCTTGGTGGTTTTCGGTCAGCGTTTGGTGATCCGGCTGGGCCGGTGGGCCGTCTGGCCCCGGTTGGCCGGGTGGCCCGGGTGGGGCGTCTCGGCCGCCTGGGGTTACCAGCCTCGGGTTCGCCACTGGGGGAGGGCTGGGCGTTCTGCTCCGAGGGTGCTGTCCTTGCCGTGGCCGGGGTAGAACCAGGTGTCGTCCGGTAGTTGGTCGAACAGCTTGTGCTCGACGTCGTCGATCAGCGCGGCGAAGCGCTCCGGGTCCTTGTCGGTGTTGCCCACACCGCCGGGGAAGAGACTGTCGCCGGTGAACAGGTGCGGGGTGCCGGCCGGGTCGCGGTAGAGCAGCGCGATCGAGCCCGGGGTGTGCCCCTTGATGTGGATGACCTCCAGCGCGCAGTCGCCGACCGACACGGTGTCGCCCTCGGTCAGCAGCTCCGCCTCGATCGGCAGCCCCGCCGCGTCATCGGCGTGCACCAGCGTCCGGGCGCCGGTCTTGGCGACGACCTCCTCCAGTGCCACCCAGTGATCCATGTGCTGGTGGGTCGTCACCACGGCGGTGAGCCCACCGTCACCGATCAGTTCGAGCAGCCGGGGCGCCTCGTTGGCGGCGTCGATCAGCACCTGGTCACCGGTGCCCGTGCAGCGCAGCAGGTAGGCGTTGTTGTCCATCGGGCCCACCGACAGCTTGCTGATGGTCAGCCCGTCCAGCTCCCGAACCGCCGGTGCGCCGCCGTGCGTGACGTCTCCGCTGTATGTCATGACGTTTCTATATCCATTCCGGTGGAGTAGGCAGGGGACCGTCGGGGGTGACGGAGAGCGGGGCGCCGTCGGCACGGCCGATCAGCCAGGCGGCGAGGTCGGGGGCGGGACCGGCGACGACCGGGGCGCCGACCCGCTCCCCGATCACCACCTCATGCCCGCTGCCGTCGAGGCGGAGCACCACCGACGGCGGCGTCGGCCCCATGGCGTGATGGCTGGCCGCCTCGCGCAGCAGTCGGTGGGCGAACGTCTCCGACCAGTCCGCGGCCCGGTAGTCGGCGGCTAGATCGAGGTGGTGCACCTCGATCTCGCGGAGCCGGCCCCAGACGAGCAGCGCCGCTGGCCACGGGCCCTTCCGCGCCTGCACCGTCGCCGCCCAGGCCTCGGCCGGCATCGCAGCGACCGCCTCGGAGAACAGGTCCGCGGTGCGTCGCAGGTCGTCCAGGTGCGCGGCCGGTGGCCGACTCGAACCGGCTTCGATGTCCGCCGTGCGGGCCTCCAGCGAGGCGTACATCGGTAGCGCCTGCCCGGTGCGGGCCGCGGTGAGCAGGTTGACGAAGCCGTCGGCGTTTCGGGCCAGATGCGCCAGCACGTGGCCGCGCGTCCAGCCGGGCAGCAGCGACGCGGCGGCCAGGTCCGCGGCGTCGAAAGAAGCGGCGGTACGGAGTAGTCGGCTGGTGGCCGCGTCCACCTCGCCCATCAGTAGCAGAGGATCCGTGGTCACCCGTCGACCCTAGCGGTCCGCCGTCGCGCCGTCGCAGGGGAAATCGCTTTCGGCGCGTCGGTGCGGACCCTACCGTCAGCGGCATACGCGGCACCGGGACATCGGACGGAGGTGGTGATCATGCCGGACGTGGCACGCGTGTTCCGCCATCACCAGCTTCGACACCGATGAGGATGCCATGACGATCGATCTGACCGCCCTCGGCTGGGACGCCGAGTGGGCGACGTACGCCGCGCGACGCGGCGAGCACCACCCGGGTCGGGTGGCCCGGGTGGACCGGGGGGTCTGCACGGTGCTCACGGCCGCCGGCCCGGTCCGGGCCAGCCTGGGCGGGGCGGTGCTTGCCGCCGCCGCCCGGGACCAGTCCGCGCTGCCCTGCGCCGGGGACTGGGTGCTGCTCACGAACTGGCCGGACCGCCGCGTCACCGTGGAGGCGGTGCTGCCGCGGCGGGCCGCGCTGATCCGGCGTACCGCCGGCAAGGACGCCAGCGGCCAGGTGCTGGCCGCCAACCTCGATGCGGCCGCCGTGGTGGAGCCGGTGCACCCCGAGCCGGATGTGGGCCGGATCGAACGGCTGCTCTCCCTGGCCCACGAGTCCGGCGCCCGCCCGCTGGTGGTGCTGACGAAGGCCGACCTCGCGGCCGACCCGGCCGCTCTGGCCCGCCAGTTTGCCGCTGTCGCTCCCGGGGTGCCGGTGCTGCCGGTCAGCGCCGAGCGTGGCATCGGTCTGGACCCGCTGCGCGCCGAAGTGGCGCCCGGCCGCACGCTCGGCCTGCTCGGACCATCCGGTGCCGGCAAGTCGAGCCTGGTCAACGCCCTCGCCGGGGCGGTGATGATGCCAACCCAGGCGATCCGGCGGGTCGACGGCAAGGGTCGGCACACCACCACCTGGCGGGCCCTCGTACCGATCCCCGGCGGCGGCGCGGTGATCGACACACCCGGTGTGCGGGCGGTCGGCCTGCTGGACGGCTCGGCCGGGCTGGGCCGGGCGTTCGCCGATATCGCCGGGCTGGCCGAGGGTTGCCGGTACGCCGACTGCGGGCACGACGGCGAGCCCGCCTGCGCGGTCCGCGAGGCCCTGCACACCGGCGAGCTCTCCACCCGTCGGTGGGAAAACTGGCAGCGGCTGCAGGGGGAGGTTGTTCACGAGAGTCGACGGCGGGAGGCGAGGGCGGCGGCGGAACGGCGTGGCGGCTGGCGTTCGGCCCGACGTCGGGCGATCCGGCCACCGACGCCCGGAGGCTACTGACCGGCGTCTTCCATCGGCGCTGCCGGCGGCGTCTGATCGGCGGCTTCATCCGGCGCTGCTGACGGCTTCTGAGCGGCGGCTTTCATCGGCGCTCCCGGCGGCGTCTGATCGGCGGCTTTCATCCGGCGCTGCCGGCGGCTTCTGATTGGCGCGGCCGACCGGGCTGAGCTGGGGGAATGTGCGGGCGGGGAAAACTGTCATACCTCGGGGCTAGAGTTGCCGAGGCGTGTTTTCCGCGCCCGCACGACCGCTCAGAACCACCCCAGAGCGGGACAGATCCTCCGCTTTATCTTCTCCCGGGAGTACACGCACCGTGGCCGACCGACTGATCATCCGTGGCGCGCGCGAGCACAACCTGCGTGACGTCAGTCTCGACCTGCCCCGGGACGCACTCATCGTGTTCACGGGGCTGTCCGGGTCGGGCAAGTCGAGCCTGGCCTTCGACACGATCTTCGCTGAGGGGCAGCGCCGCTACGTCGAGTCGCTCTCGTCGTATGCCCGGCAGTTCCTCGGCCAGATGGACAAGCCAGACGTCGACTTCATCGAGGGCCTGAGCCCCGCCGTCTCGATCGACCAGAAATCCACCTCGCGCAACCCGCGCTCGACCGTCGGCACCATCACCGAGGTCTACGACTACCTGCGCCTGCTCTACGCCCGTATCGGCGAGCCGCACTGCCCGGTCTGCGGCGAGCGGATCTCCCGGCAGAGCCCCCAGCAGATCGTCGACCGGGTTCTCGCCATGGCCGAGGGCACCAAGTTCATGGTGCTCGCCCCGGTCATCCGCGGCCGCAAGGGCGAGTACGTCGACCTCTTCGCCGAGCTGCAGGCCAAGGGCTACGCCCGGGCCCGGGTCGACGGCGTGGTGCACCCGCTGACCGAGCCGCCGAAGCTCAAGAAGCAGGAGAAGCACACCATCGAGGTGGTGATCGACCGGCTCACCGTCAAGCCGAGCGCCAAGCAGCGGCTGACCGACTCGGTCGAGGCGGCCCTGGGCCTGTCCAGCGGCCTGGTGCTGCTCGACTTCGTCGACCTGCCGGAGGACGACCCGGACCGGGAGCGCCGTTACTCCGAGCACCTGGCCTGCCCCAACGACCACCCGCTCGCCATCGAGGATCTCGAGCCCCGGGTCTTCTCCTTCAACGCGCCGTACGGCGCCTGCCCGGAGTGCACCGGCCTGGGCACCAAGAAGGAGGTCGACCCGGAGCTGCTGGTCCCCGACCCGGAGCGCAGCCTGCGCGAGGGCGCCGTCCAGCCCTGGTCCTCCGGGCACAACCTGGAATACTTCCTGCGCCTTCTGGAGGCGCTCGGCGAGGCCCAGCACTTCGACGTCGACACCCCGTGGCGGGCCTTGCCGGCGCGGGCGCAGAAGACGATCCTGCACGGCTCCGACGACCAGGTGCACGTGCGCTACCGCAACAAGTACGGCCGCGAGCGCTCCTACTACACCGGTTTCGAGGGTGTGGTGCAGTGGATCGAGCGCCGGCACTCCGACACCGAGTCCGAGTCGTCCCGCGACAAGTACGAGGGCTACATGCGCGACGTCCCGTGCGCGGCGTGCGGCGGCGCCCGGCTCAAGCCCGAGGTGCTCGCGGTCACGCTGGCCGGCAAGAGCATCGCCGAGGTCTGCAACCTGTCCGTGGGGGACTGCGCCGACCTGCTCGCCGGCATCGAGCTGACCGACCGGCAGAAGATGATCGCCGAGCGGGTCCTCAAGGAGATCAACGCCCGGCTGCGGTTCCTGCTCGACGTCGGCCTGGACTACCTCTCCCTGGACCGGCCGGCCGGCACCCTGTCCGGCGGTGAGGCGCAGCGCATCCGGCTCGCCACCCAGATCGGCTCCGGCCTGGTGGGCGTGCTCTACGTGCTCGACGAGCCGTCGATCGGGCTGCACCAGCGCGACAACCACCGGCTGATCGAGACTCTGATCCGGCTGCGCGGGCTGGGCAACACGCTGATCGTGGTGGAGCACGACGAGGACACGATCCGCATGGCCGACTGGATCGTCGACATCGGGCCCGGCGCGGGTGAGCACGGCGGCAAGATCGTGCACAGCGGCTCCGTGCCGGCGCTGCTGAAGAACAAGGAGTCGATCACCGGGGCGTACCTGTCCGGGCGGCGGTCGATCCCGACGCCGACGAAGCGCCGCCAGCAGGACCCGGCACGGGAGTTGGTGGTGCACGGCGCACGGGAGCACAACCTGCGCAACCTGACCGTCTCGTTTCCGCTGGGCCAGCTGATCGCGGTCACCGGGGTCAGCGGCTCGGGCAAGTCGACGCTGGTCAACGACATCCTGTACGCGGTGTTGGCCAACCAGATCAACGGTGCCCGACTGGTGCCGGGCCGGCACACCCGGGTCGGTGGCCTGGAACACGTGGACAAGGTCGTCGGCGTGGACCAGTCGCCGATCGGCCGGACGCCGCGCTCGAACCCGGCCACCTACACGGGGGTCTGGGACCACGTCCGCAAGCTCTTCGCCGAGACCACCGAGGCCAAGGTGCGCGGCTACGGCCCGGGCCGGTTCTCGTTCAACGTCAAGGGCGGGCGCTGCGAGGCGTGCTCCGGTGACGGCACGATCAAGATCGAGATGAACTTCCTGCCGGACGTGTACGTCCCCTGCGAGGTCTGCAAGGGCGCCCGGTACAACCGGGAGACCCTCGAGGTGCACTACAAGGGCAAGACCGTCTCGGACGTGCTGGAGATGCCGATCGAGGAGGCCGCAGAGTTCTTCTCCGCCATCCCGGCCATCCACCGGCACCTCAAGACCCTGGTCGACGTCGGCTTGGGTTACGTACGCCTCGGCCAGCCCGCGCCGACCCTCTCCGGCGGTGAGGCGCAGCGGGTCAAGCTCGCCTCCGAGCTGCAGAAGCGCTCCACCGGGCGGACGGTCTACGTGCTCGACGAGCCGACCACCGGCCTGCACTTCGAGGACATCCGCAAGCTGCTGATGGTGCTGGAAGGGCTGGTCGACAAGGGCAACACGGTGATCACCATCGAGCACAACCTCGACGTGATCAAGACGGCCGACTGGCTGATCGACATGGGTCCGGAGGGTGGCCACCGGGGCGGCGCCGTGCTCGCCACCGGCACCCCCGAGGAGGTCGCCGAGGTGGCCGAGAGCCACACCGGCCAGTTCTTGCGCCAGGTGCTCAAGCTCGACGGCGAGGCCAAGGGGGCGGCCGCCGCCACCACCCGGGCGGCCAAGGCCAACGGCGTAACCAAGGCGCGGGCCAGCCGCAAGGTGCCGGCCGCCGCTCGCTGACCTCGACTCCCCGGGGCGGGTCTGATCGGGTTCACACACGTCGACTGCGGCGTGCGCGAGCCGGTCCGGGCCCGCCCCGTCCCATTTCCCGGGTCGGACAGATGCCGCGGTGAACCATCCGGCACAGTTGCCCGTGTGGAGAAGTGTGGCCGGCTTTCTGACCGGCGCAGTGGGCTACAGAGAGGCGAGGCATGAGTGACGATCAGGCGCTGACCGGTCCGGGTACGCAGACCCGTCGTACCCTGCTCACCGGCGTCGGGGCGGTCGGCGCGGCCGTCGTCCTGGCTGCCTGCGGCAGCGACGACGACAGCGGCAGCGGCGCCCCGACCAGCGGCGGCCCGGCGGTGCCCAGCACCGGCGACGCGGGCGGCGGCGACCGACAGGGCGCCCAGTCGTTGGCCACCACCGCCGACATCCCGGTCGGCGGCGGCAAGGTCCTCGCCACCGACGGCGTGGTCATCACCCAGCCCACTGCCGGCCAGTTCAAGGGCTTCAGCCCGATCTGCACCCACCAGAACTGCCCAGTGACGAACGTCGACGGCGGCACCATCAACTGCACCTGCCACGGCAGCAAGTTCTCGATCGAAGACGGTTCGGTGAAGGCCGGCCCGGCCACCAAGCCGCTGCCGCCCAAAGACATCAAGGTCACCGGGGATCAGATCTCGCTGGCCTGACTCCTGGCTCGGGCCGCCCGCCTGACTGACCAGTTCTGGTCGGGCGGTCTGTCCGCCCGCCTGCCCCTAGCCGGGCACAGCCGGATCGCGCGGCGCGGCTCAGCCGCTTGACCGACTCGCGTTCCGGGAGGTCGGGGCGTCCGGCGTCCTTCGACACCCCGACCTCCCGGAGACCGAGTCGATCACGCGCTGGCGGTGGGTTGTCGGTGCTGCGGACTAGGCTTGCTGGCGTGGCTGACCCCTCGACCTACCGCCCCGCACCCGGCACCATCCCGGAGTCACCGGGGGTCTACCGCTTTCGCGACGGCACCGGCCGGGTGATCTACGTCGGCAAGGCGAGGAACCTGCGCAGCCGGCTCAACTCCTACTTCGGCGACATCTGGAACCTGCACGAGCGCACCCGACAGATGGTCACCACCGCCGAGTCGGTCGACTGGATCACCGTCGGCACCGAGGTCGAGGCGCTCCAGCAGGAGTTCACCGAGATCAAGCAGTACGATCCCCGGTTCAATGTCCGCTACCGCGACGACAAGTCGTACCCCTACCTGGCCGTCACCCTCGACGAGGAATACCCGCGGCTGCAGGTGATGCGCGGCGCGAAGCGCAAGGGGGTGCGCTACTTCGGGCCGTACTCGCACGCCTGGGCGATCCGGGAGACCCTCGACCTGCTGCTGCGGGTGTTCCCCGCCCGGACGTGCTCCGCCGGGGTGTTCAAGCGGGCCGGCCAGGTCGGTCGTCCCTGCCTGCTCGGCTACATCGGCAAGTGCTCGGCGCCGTGCGTCGGCACCGTCTCCGCCGACGAACATCGCGCCATCGTCGACGGGTTCTGCGACTTCATGGCCGGGCGCACCGACACCATGGTCCGCAAGATCGAGCGCGAGATGACCGAGGCGAGCGAGCAACTGGAGTTCGAGCGGGCAGCCCGGCTGCGCGACGACGTGGCCGCGCTGCGCCGGGCCATGGAGAAGCAGACCGTGGTGCTGGGCGACGGCACCGACGCCGACGTGGTCGCGTTCGCCGACGACCCCCTCGAAGCGGCCGTGCAGGTCTTCCACATCCGCGACGGTCGGGTCCGCGGCCAGCGCGGTTGGGTGGTGGAGAAGACCGAAGACCTGACCACCGGCGACCTGGTACACCACTTCTGCACCCAGGTGTACGGAGGCGAGCACGGCGAAACCGACGTGCCCCGGGAGCTGCTGGTGCCCGAGCTGCCGGCGGACGCCGACGCGCTGGCCGAATGGCTCTCCAACCACCGGGGCAGCCGGGTGTCGCTGCGGGTGCCGCAGCGCGGCGACAAACGCTCACTGATGGAGACGGTGGAGCGCAACGCCAAGGACGCGCTCACTCGGCACAAGCTCAAGCGGTCCGGTGACCTCACCACCCGGGGCAAAGCACTGGACGAGATCAGCGAGGCACTGGGCATGCGCACCTCGCCGCTGCGCATCGAGTGCTTCGACATCTCCCAGATCCAGGGCACCGACGTGGTCGCCAGCATGGTGGTCTTCGAGGACGGGCTGCCCCGCAAGAACGAGTACCGGCGGTTCATCGTCCGAGGCGCCACCGACGACCTCTCCGCGATGTCCGAGGTGCTCCGTCGCCGCTTCGCCCGCTACCTGGACGCGAGGGCCGAGACGGGCGAGGTGGGCGTCGAGTCGGCCGACGATCCGGCCGCCCCTCAGGACGCGGTCGAACCGCAGGTCGGCGTCCTGATCGATCCGACCACCGGCCGGCCCCGGAAATTCGCGTACCCACCGCAGTTGGTGGTCGTCGACGGCGGTGCTCCACAGGTCGCGGCGGCCGCGCAGGCCCTCGCCGACCTGGGCATCGACGACGTGGCACTGTGCGGGCTGGCCAAGCGGCTGGAGGAGGTCTGGCTCCCCGACGACGAGTTCCCGGTCATCCTGCCGCGCACCTCGGAGGGTCTCTACCTGCTGCAACGGGTCCGCGACGAGGCCCACCGGTTCGCCATCACCTTCCATCGGCAGCGCCGCTCCAAGCGCATGACCGAGTCGGCGCTGGACCACGTGCCCGGCCTGGGGGAGGTGCGACGCAAGGCGCTGCTGCGTCACTTCGGCTCGCTCAAGCGGCTCTCTGCCGCCACCGTTGAGGAGATCACCGAGGTGCCGGGGGTGGGTCGGCGTACCGCTGAGGCGATCCTGGCCGCCCTCGACAAGGACACGACAGCCGACGACAGCGCAACAGCGGCGCCAAGTCCCTGAGCCTGCCCGCTGCTCGCGTGCCCGTGTGTCTGCCGCAGGCTCGCGTGCCCGCCGCCCGTCTGCGACGCGCGCTGCCCGTCTGCGACGCGCGCTGCCCGTCTGCGACGCGCGCTGCCCGTCTGCGACGCGCGCTGCCCGTCTGCGACGCGCGCTGCCCGTCTGCGCCTGCCGGTTGGTGGCGTGTTTGCCTCGCATGATCGTGCTCGATCCTGGTTGTAGTTGCCTCGTTCACGGGCTGAGGGCCCTGTTTCCTGGATCGAGCACGATCTTGGGCCGATCGGGCAGCGAGAGTCCCGTCGGACTGTGCTTTTTGGGTCAATTGTCCGAATGTGGGTGGCGAGGAGTCTTCGGCGGACCATCCAGCCGGCGATGGAGGGGATCTCCGGCGGCCGGATCCACTGTTCGCGAAAGGCCAGCCTAACGGGCTTTGAAGTGGGCCATGATCGGCGCAGTTTTCAGGGGTGTGTTGCCTGCACCGCGTCGGGAGGAAGCGTTCCGGGGTGACGGTGCGGATGTGCCCCCGAGGCTGGGTCTGACCGGGTAAGGGTTTGTGTCTGGTTCGGGGTGCGAGGCCGGTGGGTGGCTGTCCGGTCGTGGGCTGGATGTCCCGTGGTCGGGGCCACCCTGACGACGGAATCGGGGGCCGGCCCGGGTCGTTATACCTGGCATACGACCGTGGCCCCCTGGCCCGGTGCACGGCAGCCGCCGGGAACACCCGACCGGCCGCCCCGGATACATCCGTAGCCGCCGACCGTGGGAACACCCGCCGGGCCGGCACGGTTACACCCCCCGGTAACCAACCGCTGGCCGGGCAGGACCCGCCAGGCGCGGGCAGCCGCCGGGAACATCCGGTAGGCCGCCCCGGTTACATCCCCCCGGAACCCCGAGCAGGTCCCCCCCCCGGATCGCCGGGCCGTTCCCGTGA